>CAZHQA010000250.1:0-7808 GCA_964533955.1 uncultured Reyranella sp.
GCTACCTGACCGCCCTGCAGGCGGCGCTGCGCCAGGCCGGAGTCACCGCCGAGGCGATGGTGACCAAGTCCAACGGCGGAGTGATGACAGCGGAACTCGGCAAGTCCGCCTGCCTTCAGATGCTGCTATCGGGGACGGCTGCCGGCGTCATCGGCGCAGGCTTCGTGGCACGGCAGGGCGGCGTCGACAAGGTCCTGAGTCTCGACATCGGAGGAACCTCGGCCGATGTCGCGATCATCGTCGATGGGACGCCGACCTACGGGACCGGAGAGATGGTCGGCGACTTTCCGATCTACATTCCGACCGTATCGGTGACGTCGATCGGCGATGGCGGCGGCTCGATCGCCGCGGTGAGCGACTTTGGCGTGCTGACCGTCGGGCCGGAAAGCGCCGGCTCAACTCCCGGTCCGGCTTGTTACGGCCGCGGCGGCACGCGGCCCACCATGACCGATGCCTTTGCGACCTGCGGCATCATCGGCCACGGCAACATCGGATACGACGCGGTTTCCGTCGATGTCGAGAAGGCGCGCACCGCCGTCGGTACGATCGCGAGGAAACTCGGGCGTGGGCTCGAGCAGGCGGCCGAGGCAATCATCCAGGTCGCGGTCTCCGGCATGTACCGCGAGGTCGGCAAGCTCGCCTCGCGCCAGGGCATCGACCCGCGCGACTTCACGCTGCTCGCGTTCGGCGGCGCCGGTCCAATGCTCGGGTGCTTCCTGGCGCGCGAACTGGGCATGCGCCGGGTGCTGGTTCCCACCGCGCCGGGCGTGCTGTCGGCCCTGGGCGGACTTGTGGCCGACGTCAAGAACGACTTCATCAGCACGGCCTACTACCCGCTGTCTGCCGCCGAGTTGCCGCGCCTGAAGGCAGATTTTGACAATCTCGCGCGCCGCGCCTCGACCTGGATCACCGACGAGCAGAAGTTCGCCGGCCGCTACACGCTTCAGCCCGCAGCCGACATGCGTTACCTCGGCCAGTCGTTCGAGATCGAGGTGCCGCTGCAAATGGACTGGATCTCGGCTGGTGATCATGAGCGGATGGCGGCTGCCTTCCACGCCGAGCACGACCGCATCTACGGCCACAGCACGCCGGCCACCCCGGTGCACCTGGTCAGCCTGCGCATGGTGGTGGTGGGTACCTCTCCACAGCCGCAGTTCCCGGCGCAGCCGCGGCGCACCAGCCCGCCCGAGCCCATCAAGCAGATAGAGGTGTACCTCGACGGCGCGTGGCGTACCGTGCCGCTCTACCGGCGCGCCGACCTCGGGCATGGGCACACCCTGCCGAGCCCCTGCGTCGTGGCGCAGGAGGACACGACGATCTGCATTCCCGAAGGTTTCGCCGGCACGGTCGACGCGCAGGGCAACATTCTCCTGTCGCTCGGCCAGTAAGGAATCCACCATGAACATCGATCCGGTCACGCTGCAGATCTTCGCCAATCACGCGCAGGCGGCCGCCGACAGCATGGCCTTCACGCTCTTCCGCACCGCCCACTCGACCTTCGTGAAAGAGACAGAGGACTTCACCACCGGCCTGGCCACGCCCGACGGCATGACCTTCGCCAGCCCGCGCGACCTCGGCGCCACTTGGTTCATCGGGCTCGACTACGCCAACGCCATCCGCATGATCGCCGACTATCGCCCGGGCGACATCTGCATCACCAACGATCCCTATAGCGGCTTCGTGTGCACCCACACGCCGGACCTGCACATGTGGAAGCCGATCTTCTGGGAGGACGAGCTGGTCGCCTTCTCGGTCAGCCACATCCACAACACGGACGTGGGCGGCGCGGTACCGGCCTCGCTGTCGCGGCAGCTGACCGAGGTCCATCAGGAAGGCATCCGGATCCCGCCCAACAAGCTCTACGACCAGGGCAAACTCAATCAGCCATTGCTTGACGTGATGCTGACCAACGTGCGCATGCCCGACCAGAACTACGGCGACCTTCAGGCGCAGATCGCGGCCATGAACACGGGCGAGCGCAAGGTCCATGACATGGTGCGCAAGTTCGGCGTCGAAGTGTTCCGACAGGGCGTCAAGGACCTGCTCGACCTCGGCGAACGGCAGGCGCGCGCCCTGCTCCGCCGCATTCCGGACGGCGATTATTTCTTTGCCGATTACCTGGACGAAGACGCGCCGGGCGGCGTGCCCGTGCGCCTGGCGCTGACCCTCAAGATCCGCGGCGACGAGGCGATCCTCGACTTTTCCGGCTCCGACGCCCAGCTGCAATCGTCGCTCAACGTGCCGACCGGCGGCGCCGAGCGCCACATCCTGCTGATGGTCGGCTACACCTACTGTCTCTACAGCATCGACCCGAGCATCCTCCTGAACGGCGGCATCACGCGGCCGGCGCGCTGCGTCATTCCGGAAGGCACGATTCTCAATCCGAAATTTCCGGCTGCCGTAGGCATGCGCAGCATGACCTGCGGGCGCCTGCAGGGCGTGACGATCGGCGCCTTTCAGGCGGCGGTTCCCGACCTGCTGCCCGCAGGCCCGGCCGGCAGCAGCGCCATCATGAACGTCAAGACCACCGACAACCGGAGCGGTCGCACCATCATGGCCTCGATCGACCCGATCACCGGTGGAGCCGGCGGCTGGTCGGGCGGCGACGGTGCCGATGGCTCAGGGGCCAATTCGAGCTTCCTCAAGAACACGCCGGTCGAGATCAACGAGACCGAGGTGCCGATCAAGGTGCTGCGCTACGGTCTGGTGCCCGACACGGGCGGCGCCGGCAAGCATCGCGGCGGGCTGGGAACCCTGCTCGAGTTCAAGATCTTCTCACCCAACACCGTGGTGACCGCCCGCAACCGCGACCGCACGCGCTTTTCGGCCTGGGGCAGCAATGGCGGCCGGCCCGGCGCCACCTCCAGTTTCTGGCGCAATCCGCAAACAAACGGCGCGATCGATCTGGGCAATACCGATGTCGTTACCCTCGACCCGGACGATGTCATTCTGACGACGGCCTGCGGCGGCGGTGGCTGGGGCCCGGCCTGGGAGCGCGACAGCCGCGCGGTGCTGTTCGACGTGCAGCAGGGCAAGGTTTCGGTCGCGGCCGCAGCCGACGATTACGGCGTGGTGATCCGCGACGGCGCGATCGACGAGACGGCGACGGCGGCCCGCCGCGCGCGGCTTGCGGCCGACGCCAAGCCCGGCGTCTTCGCCTTCAACGCCCAGCGCGAAGCCTACGAGCGCGAATGGACCCGGGCCAACTACGACGTGTTGACTGAAGTGCTGGCCACCCTGCCCGTTCACTGGCGCCACTACATGAAGAAGCGGATCTTCGCCGCCCTCGAAGATGTCCCCGCGCATCTGCGCCGTGGCGACGGCAGCGAGGTACGGCGCGCCTTTGAACTGGCGGTGGCCGAATTCCCGCAACTCCGGCCGGCGCAGGCGGCGGAGTGAGAGGCGATTAAGTCAGGGGAGCTGAACGACAAAGAGGAGGCAGGGGAAATGAGGCGCATATTTCTGTCAGCGCTCGTCGCGATCGCCGCGACGGCATCGTTCATCATCACAGGCGCGGCCTGGGCACAGGGCAAGTACGTCCACGCCAACAACAGCGGCTACGACAATCTCGATCCGCATGCCGTCTTCGACGTCGGCCGAGCTGCATCGCGCATCAACTTCTACGACGGGCTTTATCGCTGGGTCGACAATCCGCCGAAGATGATTCCCTGGCTGGCGGAGAGCTACACCGCCTCGCCCGACGGCAAGACCTGGACCTTCAAGCTGAAGCAGGGCGTAAAGTTCCACGACGGCAGCGAGTTCACTGCCGACGACGTCGTCTACAGCATCGAGCGGATGCTGGCGATCAAGAAGGGAGCATCGTCGCTGTTCTTGCCCATCATCGATCCCGGCAGCACCAAGGCGCCCGACAAGTACACGGTCGTCTTCACGCTCAAGGACGTGTCCGCCATCTTCCTGGCCACCGTGCCGGAAATCCTGATCGTCAATTCCAAGCTCGTGAAGAAGAACGAGAAGGACGGCGACTGGGGCCAGGCCTGGCTCGCCAAGAACGTGGCCAGCACCGGCTCCTACAAGCTGAAGCGCTACGATCCGGCGATCGGCTTCGTCGGCGAGCGCTTCAAGGAGCATTTCGCCGGCTGGGGCCCGAAGGCCTTCGACGAGATCGAATTCCGCACCGTGCTCGAGACCAACACCCGCGTGCAGGGGATGATCAAGGGCGACTTCCAGGGCACCGACGGATACTTGCCCTACGACCAGATCCAGCGCTTGAGGCAGGCGAAGAACGTGCAGATTCTCGAGGCGGAATCCATGCGCGTCTTCTATTTCAACATCCACAACGGCCGCTCGCCGATGACCGACGTGCACTTCCGCAAGGCGCTGGCCTACGCCTTCGACTATGACGGCTTCATCAAGGACATCCTCAAGGATGCCGTCGCGCGCAACGGCGGACCGAATCCGAACAATCTGTGGGGCTCGCCCAAGGACCTCAAGGGCTTCACCTATGACCTCGAGAAGGCGAAGGCGGAGCTCGCCCAGGTCAAGGAGCCGATTCGGCCGATCACCATCGGCACACTGGCCGGGTTCAGCGAGACCGAGCAGGCCGCCACGTTGCTGCAAAACGGCGCCAAGAAGATCGGCATCGAGATCAAGATCGAATCGGCGCCGTGGCCCGTCATACAGAGCCGCATGCAGGACAACGACAAGAACTACGACATGGTACCGCTGTGGAAGAGCACCTACTACGTCGACCCCAACAACTGGGTCGGCGAGCTGTACGGCTCGCGCTACATCGGAACGCGCAACAATGCCTACACCAGGGATCCCGAGCTCGATCAGTGGATCGACCAGGCGCTGGCGACGAACGACCAGGAAAAGCGACGCGTGCTGTACGAGAAGGCGGCGACCAAGGTGACCGATCAGGCGATGGGCATCTTCGTCTACAACACGAAGTGGTACGGGCCCTACGCCGCCAACGTCGGCGGCATCCGCTTCAGCCCGATCGGCAGCGGGCAGGACATGCGCTGGGCATATTACAAGTAGTCATGATCTTCCGGACCGCGTGCGTCCGGCGCGCCCATGATTCCGGGCGCGCGGGACGCACGCGGTCCGGGAGAAGAAGAGTCCAGAAGGCCCCTTCATGCGCCGTCTAGAGATGATTCTTTCGCGACTGGCCTGGTTCGTGCCGACGCTGGCCGGGCTCGTCATCATCGTCTTCCTGATCTCCAACGTCATTCCCACCGATCCGGTGCGCGTTCTCCTGGGCGAGAACGCGACGCCTGCGCAAATCGAGGCCATGAGTATCAAGCTCGGCTACGACCAGCCGCTCTGGATCCAGCTCGCGCGACACTTCCGCGACATCCTGTCAGGCGATCTCGGGATCAGCATCTATACCCAGCGTCCGATATCGGAAGACCTGGCCCAGCGACTGCCCGCTACCCTGGAACTGACCCTGACGGCGATCATACTGTCCGTCGCGCTGGGAATTCCGCTCGGCGTGATATCGGCGCTGAAGCGCAATTCATTACTGGACCATATCCTGCGGGTAATCAGCGTCTCCGGGCTTGCTCTGGCGGCGTTCTGGCTGGCCTTGCTGCTGCAATTCTTCTTCTCGATGAAGCTCGGCGTAGCGCCGCTCAACAGCCGGATCGACGGATTCGGTCCCACTCCGGTGACCGGCCTCATGATCATCGATTCGCTGCTCGACTGGGACTTGGAATCCCTGCACAGCGCGCTCGCCCACATCGCCCTGCCGGCCCTCACGCTGGCATTGCCGGCGGCCGCCACGATTGTCCGCTTCACCCGGGCCGGCGTGCTGGACGTCATCAACAGCAACCATGTGCTTTATCAGCGCGCCATGGGCCTGCCGCCGGGCGTGATCGTCTGGAAGTACGTCCTGCGCAACGCCATGATCTCGACCGTCACCCAGATCGGCCTGATCTTCGGCGTGCTAGTCACGAACGCCGTGATCGTCGAAACGGTGTTCGACTGGCCCGGCATCGGCACATTTGCGGTGCAGTCGATCCTGCAGTCCGATCACAAGGCGATCATCGGCTTCACGATCTGGATCGGCGCCCTGATCGTGATCGTCAACCTCCTGGTCGACATCGCCCATTCGTTCATCGACCCCAGGGGCATGCGATGAGGCGAATTCGACGGGTCGCTCCATGACGGAGCGCATGACGAGGCCGGGCTGGCGGCGAACGTTGGGCCGGTTCGCGAAAGACCGTGCCTCGGCATTGGGTCTGGCACTGTTGCTCGTGCTGGTCGTGGCGGCGATCTTCGCACCGATCCTGGCGCCGTTTCCCGGCGATGTCGCCGATTTCCATACCGCCAACCGCTTGCGCGCTCCCGACAGCGTGAACTGGCTGGGCACCGACCGCATGGGCAGCGATATGCTGAGTCGTATCCTGTTCGGCGCCCGCATCACGATTACCATCGCCGTCGTTGCCGTTGGATCCGCCGTCGTGGTCGGCGTGCCGATCGGCCTCCTCGCCGGCTACTACGGCGGCTGGCCCAGCAATCTGCTGATGCGCGTCTCGGACATCTTCCTGGCAGTGCCGCAGATCGTGCTGGCGATCGCCATCGCCCAGACCCTCGGCCCCTCGATCGAAAACGTCATCCTGGCGCTCAGCATCACCTATTGGCCGTTCTGGGCGCGGCTGGTGTTCGCCGAAACGCGCTCACTGAAGAACGAGGTGTTCATCGAATCGGCGATCGCGCTCGGGGCTTCGCCATTGCGCGTGATGACCTTGCATGTGCTGCCCAACATCGCTTCGGCCATCATCGTGCGCACCTCGATCGGCATGGGCGCCACCATTCTGACCGCGGCGGCGCTCGGCTTCCTTGGCCTGGGCGCACCGCCGCCGACGCCCGAATGGGGCCGCATGATCGCCGAGTCGCGCGAGTTCCTGCCCGAGGCATGGTGGTACGCGACAGTGCCGGGAATCGCCATCTTCATGGTGGTCATGGGCTTCAACCTGCTGGGCGATGGGCTGCGCGACTTCCTCGACCCGCGCATACGGCGGGGAGCCGGCGCAAAGTGACGGCGCTGCTGGCGGTCGAAGACTTGTCGCTCGGATTTGCGACCGAGGCCGGCTTCGCCTCGGTGCTCGACCAGGTCAGCCTGTCGATCGAGCGCGGCCGGGTTCTCGGCCTGGTCGGCGAGAGCGGCTGCGGCAAGACCACCTTGGCGCGCGCCATCCTGGGCGTGCTGCCGGCCGACAGCGCCCGCGTTACCGGCGGTCGCGTGTGGTTCCGCGGCACCGACCTGCTGACCGCCAACCCCGCGGTCGTCAACCGGACGGTGCGCGGCCGCGCCATCACTTTCGTGCCGCAGGACCCGTTCTCCAGCTTCAATCCGGTCTTCACGGTCGGCGAGCAGATCATGGAGATCCTGAAATGGAAGTCGCCGCGCGCCGCTTCACCGACCGGGTACGGTTGGCTCCCAGCCGTCGTGTCGCCCTATCCTTCCGAGCGAAAACGGGCGGATTTGGACGCGGTCATGGAACTGCTGGATGCCGTGCAATTGCCGCGGCCGGACCAGTTGTTGCGCAAGTACCCGCATGAGCTCTCCGGCGGCCAGCGCCAGCGGCTGATGATAGCGATGGCGCTGTTGCCTGGCCCGGACCTGGTGATCGCCGACGAACCCACGACCGCGCTGGACGTCACCATTCAGGCCCAGATTCTTGGCCTGATCCGCCGCCTGGCGACCGAGCGGAACGTCGCCGTCCTGCTGACCACGCACGACCTGGGCGCGGCCTACGAAATCTGCGATGCCGTGAACGTCATGTATGCCGGGCAGGACGTTGAATATGCGCCGGTCGACAGCTTCTTTGCCGCGCCGGCTC
>CAZHQA010000251.1:0-7806 GCA_964533955.1 uncultured Reyranella sp.
TATCGCCAATAAGGCCTGGGCAGGCGGCCGCGCCGCAGCCCGCCCAACATGAAGCGAGCCTTTCGCCACCATGGTAGGTAGTCGTGCTGCATCTGATCGATCAGAAAGGTCGGCGTGTGGAGCTTCACCACCAGTGGCAATTCCGGAAACAACCGAGCCACCTCTGCCGCCTCGGCGCCGTATTCCGGCCCTTCGATCACGTCGAACGGTTGCTCAGCGTGACGCGGAGCGAATACGGCGGCCACGGCACGGGGGAAGCATGGGCGAGCAACCGGAGTTGCATGAACCACGATCCGGGCCGGCAGCGTCTGCGACGCGGCAGACGCAGAGGTGAACACTTCAACGTCATGTCCACGCTCGGCCATCATGGTGGCCGCTCCCCGCACATAGGTTCCGATTCCCCCGCCGGAAGCGGTGCCGGCAAACTCGTAGCTGATGAACGCCAACCTCATTTGGCGAGTGGATCATTCCGCTCGCCGCCGCGCTCCCGCACCGATAGGCGCTGGTCCCAGCGCATGAGCATCATCGTGAAGGCGCCGGGCGCATCGTTGCCTGGTGGCGATCGAGCCAGGCGATCGCCTTCTGGTAAGCGAACTTATTGAGCAAGAGGGAGACGATTACGAACATGAGAAGCGCGCCCAGTACCTTGGGCAGCGACACTTCCACGCCATCCCGGAATACGCCGAACGCCATCGCCATGATGATGCCCTCGCGCACCATGATGGGCAGTTGGAAGGACATCAGAAGGCGGATGCTCCCGGCGACGGCCAGCCCGAGCACGGCAATCCCGACCAGCATCCCGGGGAAGCCGAGATCGGCGAAATTTTCGCCCATGTATCCGACGCTAATCGACGTACCGAGACGGATCTCCTCGAACGCCGCACGCCCCGTCAGGCGCAAATAGACCTCCGAATCGGACAGCGGCGCCTTGCTTGGAAAGAGGAAGCGAGGCTGCAAGACATGCTCCAGAGCCTCTGTCCATTGCCGGAAGTGAACAGGCTCCGGTGCGGTCTCCTGCACGTCGATCACCGACCCGAAGATGTCGACATAGGCAAAACGGGAGAGCAGCATGTAGGCGGTTTCGCCCAAGGACATGTCGCCCCCCGTGAGGACACGACTGCCAAGATAGCTCATGCGCTCCGACAGCGGGACGACGATCTGCTGCGATTCCGACGACCCCGTTACGTACCCGCGATAGTCTGTCTTGACCGATGTCCAGAATAGGGCAAGCGCGACCAGCACGACCAATCCCGCAGTCGCTCCGAAGGCGACGGTTCCTGTCCATCTGATCCGCGCCGCCAAAGCGGCGATCGCCAGATAGATGAATACCCCGCGGAAATCGGAAAGAAAGCCGGTGAAACCGGAAGCGACCTCGAACATCACCACACCGGCCATTACCTTCATGCCACGCCCGGTCGACAAGACGTAGGTGAACACCATGAACAACGCGACGACCTTGACCCGCACCACCGCTTCCAGCGGCTGAGAAAGGCCAGGCACGACATACATCGCGAAGCCTGCCACGTAGGATACCGCCATGGTCGCGACGTACAGCATGACGAGATCACGGATCTGCCAATGGTAGTGGGCGGTGCGCTGGGCCAGTGAAGGCGGCTTCATGCCTCCCAACACGGCGCGAAAAGTCGCCGCCATGACAACGAGGCTTGCCAACATGTACCAGTAGGCGCGGGCGACGTTGGGACCATAGATGCCGGTCGCCAACGTATCGCCATCGATCCAAGTCTGCGGCACCCGGGCGAAAATCTGAAGCCACTGCCAAATGATCAGGTACAGCACCGCCGCCGGCATGGTCGGTGTTCCCACCAGACGCAAGCATATCCACGGCACGGCTCCACCCGCGACAAACGGGACAGGCTCCGGCGTGAACGGAGCAGCCATCGCGCACACACACGCGAAATAGCCAAATACCCGCCGGACGAGATTGAAATCGAGCGTCGGCATCGGCCGAGGAGAAGACAGGGCGGCGATGGTCATGCGGGCAAATCGGGTCTGTGCGCTGCTGAATTCACTTTAGCAAAGGCTGTGCTCGAAGACTATTCGCCGCCCCGACGATGCCATCAGCAGCGGCGGCGGGTGAATAGGTCTGCATGCGAAGCGCAAGGCTCTTCGAGGTGACCGATGGCTCAAATCGCAGCACGGTTTCAAGCGCCGTGGCCATTTCGGCGATATCCCCCAGACGAAAGGTCGCGCCTGTTCTCCCCGGTTCGATAAGGTCAGGACCGCAACCGACAACGCTCGAAACCACTGCCGGAACGCCGCAAGCCATCGCCTCATTGATCACCAGCCCCCACGTCTCCGATCCGTCCGATGGGAGTGCAATTATGTCGGCCGCCGCGTAGATCTCCGGCAGCCTGCTCTGGTTTACGAAGCCGTGAAATCGCGCCGACAGACCCGTCGTCGTGGCGAACCGCTCCAGAATGCCGGCAAGCTCTCCGGAACCGGCAAACGCCACTTCGACCGATATCCCTTTGCCTTGGAGCAACTCGGCGGCCCGCAGCAGGTCGAGCGGGTTCTTGCGTGCAATCAGCTTGCCGACGAACAGGATTTGCTTCTTGCCTTGGCGCTGGGAGCGCTCGTCCATCGTCCGTTCCCGCGAAGCAACGACGCCAGCGCGGAAAGCATCGTTGTCGACGCAATGCGGCGAGAAGAAAAGCCGCGCCGGGGGCACGCGATAGTGCGTCAAATACTCCCGATTGCGCTGCCCCACGTAGAGGTACCCGTCAAAGCGCCGTAACAGCCAGGGAAAGCCGAGTTCCTTCGCCCGGCGCAGCAGCCCCTTGCGCTGCGCGGGCAATTGGGAGTCGCCGCGAACCAGTATTGGTACGCCAAGGCGTCGACACGCCCGGACAGCCTGCCAGTACGACCACAGCGACCATCCGGGAACGATGAATGCATCGAAGCGGCCATTCGCGATTTCCCGGCCAATGTCGGGGGTATCGCATCCCCAAAAATGATCGGTCGAGGGCTGTCGCGAAACGTTGGTGAGAAACTGGCTGCGATATCCGGATAGCAGATCGATATCCCAATCGAATGCGACACCGAAGCCCGCGCTCGCCTGCTGCTCGGCCGACTGGCGATGAGCAAAGTACACCGTCAGGTCGCATCGCTTGGCAAGCTCGCGGAAAATCGGCGCGTAGTACTGGATCGGATGGCTGACCAGGAAGCCGATGCGGCAACTCATGTCACGGGGCCGCGGCGCCGTGCCGCTTGCGCTGCCGGTCGCAGGCAAGATCGAGCGCCTGTGCCAGGGCGCGTGCCGACTCGCGCGCCGTATAAGGTTCGAAGGCTGCCATATCGGTTGCCCGAGAATCGCAAACCGGATCGTTGAGCAGCGCCTTGAGTTCGCCGGCGACCGCCAGGGGAAGCGGCATCGCTTCCTCCGTGACGGTAAGCACCCTCCCGGCCCGCGCGGCCCGAATCATGCCGACAGCCGTGCTTTCGGCGTGCAACAAGGCAAAGATGGGCCGCTTTGACAGCATCGCCTGGAAGACCTTCGAGGGTGTGTAGTGGCGCTCAGTCGAGCCCAGGACGAGGACAGCATTGCTGAGCTCGAGATGGTTGAGCGTATCGACGTATCCGATTCGATGAGGATGCTCGCTCACCATTTCCTGCACGCCGAATTCCTGCGCCCGCGGCAAGACGCGATAGCCTTCCGGATCGTCCGGCGAACTCCCCGTGCCGACAAAATGCACGCGCAATCGCGAGGCAACTTCCGGGGCTGAATCACGCAGGGCACGCAGCCCCGCCAGGAACGCGTCCAGCACCACCACGCCCGCCGGCAGCAGCGCACCTGCATAGATCATGTGAAACAGGCCGCCGCCCGGTTCGAAGAGGAACGGGGGCCGGTGCAACTCGCGCACCAGGTCGAAATCCTCGGGAGCACTTCCCATCGGCATGAAGGCCATGACGGCGTTAGCGGCCACCTCGGGATTGCGCTCCAGCATGCCGGCGACATAGCCCGGCGCCATGCCGGTGATCAGCGCAGCGTCGCGCACCGCCCAAGGCTCTAGCAGCCTCGCCAGCCAATGCGAGCCCCAGGCGCGCGTGAACGGCCTTTCCACTCCAGCCCATCTATTGACCCAGGGATCCTGGTAGTCGATGCCGAACGGAAGGTCGTAGCGACGGTGGATCAGCCGCGCCACGGGTGCCAGATAATTCGACGGGATCGTCACCAGGACGAAATCGATCTCGCGGTTCGCGGCCAACCTTGCCAGCGTCTTGTAGCAGCCGTAGAACGCCCGCACGCCAACGTCACCCACGATCCGGACAGGTCGGGTCGACAGAGTCGGAACGTGGATCACGCGCAGGCCCGGCGCAACGAGGTGCTCGAGATCGGGATCAGGCTTCTCCTCGTAGGTTCGGGGATCGCCAGTAACGACGATCGGTTCCCATCCGAATTCCGGCAAGTAGCGCGACCACAGCCGGGCGCGCTGCGCGCCCACCAGGTTGCTGGGAGGGAAATGCCCGCTGACGAGAGCCACCCGTCCGCTCATGAGGCCGTCCGGGCAGAGCGCAATCGCTCATAAAGCTCGATGTAGCGCGTAACGACGACGTCGGCCGAAAAATGTTGCTCGGCACGCTGCCGGCAGGCCGCGCGGCTGATCGTACCGATCCTGGCCACCGCTTCGCAGCCTTCCTCGATGGAGCGAATCAGGAACCCGTCGACTCCCGGACGGACGATCTCGGGCAAGGCGCCGCGCGGACAGGCGATGACGGGCGTGCCGCAGGCCAGCGATTCGGCAAAGACGATACCGAAAGGCTCCTCCCACTGGATCGGAACGACCATCGCCGCAGCCTTTCCAAGCAACTCGTTTTTCTGCACGTCATCGACCGGTCCGACATAATCCACGCCGTCACGGCCGATCCACGGCTCGATCTTCTCCTTCCAATATGCCGCCTCATGTCCGGAACTGGCGTGGTTGCCGGCGATCAGCAGGCGACGTCCGCTGCGTCTGGCGATCTCGATCGCCCAGTCTGCCCCCTTGATGCTTTCGACGCGGCTGAGGAAGACCAGGGGCGCATCGGTGCCGAGCGACGGAACAAAGGAAAGCTGCTCGGTGTCGACAAAATTCGGGATCCCGAGCCACTCGCCGCCGGCCCGACGGCCGCACCGGGCGATGTACTCGCTGCAGCCGGTGAAGCTCAGGATTCCCGGCGCGGCCAAACGCACCGCGAGGCCCACCGTCCGCAATGTCGGATCGCGCTGATAAGACATGACGATCGGCACCGGGCCGCGCAGATGCGGAAGGAGGTAGGCAACTCGCGAGAAACTGTGGATCACGTCGGGTCGAAACGCACGCGCCGCGCGGCGCAGGGTCCAGCCGTTCGCCAAGGTATCCATGGCGGACAGCGAACTGAGGCCCGGCCAGGGATAAAAGACGTCCGCGGGACATTCCGAACCGGGCCGGGCAATCAATCCAACCTCATGACCCGCCGCGCGGAGGCGCCGCACCAGTACGTCGACAATGCGTTCGATTCCGCCATAGGTCTTTGGCGGCACCTCGATCTCTGGATCAGCCGTCATCAGGATACGCATCAAATGGACGCCCCTTCCTTCATGCGCTGGGCGAAAGCGCGCTCCACCGAAGAGATCAGTGCACGTTTTTCCACGTCCCAATTGTATCGCTGATGGCCGAGCCGCGAGGCAGTGGCTTTCGCCCGTGAGAGGCTGTCCGGCGAGCCCGCCAGCCGGTCGAGCGCACACGCCATGGCGGCAGGATCGGCGAGCGAGACAAGCACCGCGGCTTCACCCATGTCGACGGCGAGTGCACTCTGGGCCGGCGTATCGCTCATCACCACGGGCACGCCGGCGAGCAGATAGGTGAAAATCTTGTTGGTCAGACAGAGGCGGCGGCTCTCGGTCTCTCCGGTCTCGAGTGACAGGCCGATGTCATAGGCCGCCGCAAGGTCCACCATTTCCTCAGGAGCCGCCATCGGCAGGAGCGTCACGCGCTCGGCAACGCCAAGCTCGCGTGCAAGCGCCATCAGAGTTTTTCCATGCCCCCAGCGATCGCTTCCGCGGATATCGAGGGATATTTGCGCCTTCGCTCGAGCCATCGCCGCGATGAAAGCCTGCAAGCCGCGATCAAGCCCGACCGTCTGCGAAAACCAGTAGGCCGCCAAGGATTCCGTAGCGCGGCGAGGGACGCGCTGCCGGCGGGCGGAGGCGGTCAACATCTCGAGCGGAAAGACGTTGAGTACGGTCGTGGAAGAGACGCCGTAGAGCGACTTGTACGCTTCTCCGATAAGCGGCGCCGCGGTCGTCATGTGCTTGCAGCGAGGCAAACAGCCACTTTCGACGACGCGCACCATAGCCATGTGGAACGCTTCTTTGGCGCTGCCGGTGCTTTCACCGGGGTGAAAGTCTTCCGCGTCGAAGCCCAGCATCCCGCCGTGGCGTCGTGCCGCGGCGGCAGCCGCGGGCAGCGCCGCCGTATAGTGAGCAATGTACAGGTCTGCCGGCAGATCCCGCACGGCGCGGCACAGGGCGTGCGCGATCCCGCCAAGGGCGTTGGCCCCGAGCCACACCGGCACGCCGAGGCCGACGCTCGACAACCCGCGAGCACTGATTTTCGAGGCGACACGCAAATAGCGCTCCCAAGACGGTCGGGGCACCCGCACGACCGTCCATGGAACCTTGGCGACGAT
Source organism: uncultured Reyranella sp. (assembly GCA_964533955.1). Classification (GTDB taxonomy): domain Bacteria; phylum Pseudomonadota; class Alphaproteobacteria; order Reyranellales; family Reyranellaceae; genus Reyranella. The sequence continues at coordinate 6,670 of CAZHQA010000251.1, forward strand.
TGCGTCATCGAAGCTGCGCAGCGCGGCAGTGTAGTCGGAAACGACCGCGGTGACGGCGTAGCCCGCGTCGTGCAGCGCATCCGCTTCCTTGAGCACCCGCGGATTGGACGCGAGGTTGCCGGGGCTGACGATGCACACCTTGCGCGGCATGTGCCGTCAACTCTGCGGGGCGACAGGTTGCAGATCGTCCGGCGCGCCGGACGCTTTTACCGGCAGGAACTCGAGGGGACCGGTCAGCTTCATCGCCAGGGGGCCCACCCCATAATCCTGCCGGAAGTTGAAGGCGATGCCGTCGGGGCTGCAGGTATCGACGGAGAAGCGGATGGCGCTGTCGACCCGGTGATCGAGGACGACGTGCGTGAAATACGTCTGCAGATCGATTCCATACTCGCCGGCCGCAAGGTTCAATGCGTCGAGCGACAGGATGCATGCGTAGCGCCCGGGCTGGGCCGGCAGCGGCACCTGGTTGAAGACGGCCGACGAGTAGAAGGCAATCGGCAGGTTGTTCTGGTCGCGCAGAATCGCCTCCAGCGACATGCCACGCATGCCGGTCGTCTCGAACACCACCCGCAGGCGCAAAGGAGTCCCGGGAACGAAGCGCTCGGTCGACATCCCCTGCATGTCGAGGAGTTCCGCCGAGATCAGGCTCGAGCTCTTGCCGTGGCCCCAGTGCCGATCAGCGCCGCTCCTGACCAGCGTCGAGGTGTAGTGCGCCAGCCCGGCACTGACCGGTCCGTCGAAGATGAGTCGCCCGCCTGAGAGAACGATGCTGCGACGGGTCAACGCCATCACCGCCGCGAAGTTGTGGCTGACGAACAGCACCGTGCGACCGCTACCCGCGACCTCGGACATGCGGTTCAGACAGCGGGCCTGGAACTCCGAATCGCCCACGGCGAGCACCTCGTCGATCACAAGCACTTCCGACTCGAGATGTGCCGCGACGGAGAAGGCAAGACGGACGTACATGCCGACCGAATACCGCTTGACCGGCGTATCGATGAACTTGCCGACACCCGAGAAATCCACGATGTCGTCGAAGCGCCGGCGCATCTCCTGGCGGCTCATGCCGAGAATGGCACCATTGAGGAAGATGTTCTCGCGTCCACTGAGTTCGGGATGAAAGCCGGTGCCGACCTC
>CAZHQA010000252.1:0-7794 GCA_964533955.1 uncultured Reyranella sp.
AACGGCAGCGCCGCGAGGCGCTCGAGCCACATCGCGCGCCAGCGTTCGCCGACCAGAGCCGGGTCGGGCGGATGGCAGATGTCGGAGAAGATGAACGACGCCCAGCCGAAGCCGGCGTTGAGCTTGGCGCCGCCCATGTAGTGCACGTCGTCGGCGTAGCGATCGTCGGTCGAGCACAGCGTGACGATGGCCTTGAGCGCCGGCGGCCTGAGCGCCGCCACCTGCAGCGCATTGAAGCCGCCCCACGATATGCCGAACATGCCGACCGAGCCCGAGCACCACGGCTGTGCCGCCAGCCAGGCGATCACCTCGAGCGCATCGTCGAGCTCCTGCTGCGAATATTCGTCGGTCAGCACGCCTTCCGATTCGCCGCTGCCGCGGATGTCGACGCGCGCGCAGGCATAGCCGTGCGCGGCGTACCAGGGATGAGTGAGCGAATCGCGCTCGGCCGTACCGTCGCGCTTGCGGTAGGGCAGGTACTCTAGCAGGGCAGGGACCGGATGGCCCTCGGCATCGCCCGGCAGCCACAGGCGCAAGGCGAGCCGCGTGCCGTCGGCCAGCGGGATCCAGGCGTTCTCTATTTCCTTCATCGCTGGGCGCCAAGATGCGCCACCGGAGGCGCGCGGTCCCACCATCGCCAAAGCAAATAAGGCAGAATCGTGAATTATTGGGATGCCATCTTGCTATTTAGAGCAATCAAGATATATCTTGAACATGCTGAAACATACCCAAGGAAAACCGATGCATTCTCATCATCCGCTCGGCCACAGGCCGCACGGACACCACGGTGCCCGCCGCGGACATGGCCACGGTTTCGGCCACCACGGCTGGGCCGATAGCGAGGGGGGCCGGGGCGGGCGTCGCCAGCGCGTCTTCGACTCGAGCGAGCTGCGACTCGTGCTGTTGAAGCTGATCGCCGATCAGCCGCGCCACGGCTACGAGCTCATCCGTGCGATCGAGGACCTGACGGGCGGCGCCTACGTGCCGAGCCCCGGCGTGGTTTACCCGACGCTCACCCTGCTGCAGGAGATGGGCCACATCGCCGAGGCCGCCGCCGACGGCGCGCGCAAGTCGTTCGCCATCGCGCCCGAGGGCAGTGAGCACCTCGCCAGCCGCAAGCCCGAGGTCGAGGCGCTGTTCGCCGGCCTGGCGGCGCTGGCCGATGCGCGCGAGCGCACCGACGGCGGCCCGGTCCGCCGCGCCATGCAGAATCTCAAGATGGTGCTGATGGACAAGCTCGAGCGCGCAAGCGTGAAGAGCGAGACGATCCACGACGTCGCCGCCCTGATCGACGAGGCGGCGCGCAAGATCGAGCGGCTGTAATGGCTGCCATCTCCAAAGTCCGCGTGCCGACGACGCACGCCAGCCGCTATCTCCAGCAGCTCTGCAAGCACTGGAGTCACAATCTCGCCGTCGAGTTCGACGAGGCCCGTGGCACGGTGACCTTCCCGCGCAACGCGCGCGGCGCCGAGTGGCCGGGCGACGCCGTCCTGAAGCTCGAGGCGCACGAGGATGGCCTCGACTGCCGCCTCGACGCCAGCTCGAGCGGTCAGCTCGAGGCGCTGAAGGTCGCAGTCAACCGCCATCTCGACCGATTCGCCTTCCGCGAAGCCCCGCTCGCCTTCGTCTGGCAGGACGCGGCCAGCTAACTCATGCCCATGCTGCCCTCCCCATTCTGATGGGGAGGTGTCCGCGTAATCGCGGACGGAGGGGTCAGAGCCGCCGTCGACTCATGATCCCATCGCATTCAAATGGGGAAGTGCGCCCGCCTTGCGGGCGAAGAACGGAAGCGTTGCGCGCCCAGCGAAGAGTCACCTGAGCAGCGCGCCGTAGCCGTCGACCTTCATGTGTACGCCGGCGAGACGGAGGCAGTGCCACAGGCTTGCCTGGTTGGCCGAGATCGCCGGGCGCTCGAGGTCCTGCTCGAGTGCCTCGAGAATCCCGACGCAGCGGAAGCCGGTGCCACCGATCAGCACGCCGTCGGCCTCTTTCGGGCAGGCGGCGCGGATCTGCCGGTAGAGCGGCTCGATCTCCTGCTCGAGATGCATGCTCTGGCCGGTGAGCTCGCCCGGCGGCAGGTCGCGCCACTTGCGGCCGGGATCGTAGCGAAGGCTGCCGGCCGCCTCGACACCGTGCGCGGCGTAGTAGCCGATGGCCGTCCTGACGAAGTCCTCGCCGAACCACGGCGGCAGCACCAGGAACGGCCGCTTCACGCCCGACGCCGCGAGCGCCGCCAGCGTGTCGAGGCCATTGGTGGTGACGGTGGTGCCGCCGCCGACCAGCGCCGAGACGCTCTTCACCACGGCCTCGTCCCAACCCTTGCCGCCGACCACGCTGCTCGAGGTGTGCCCTAGCGTGACCACTGAAAGGCGCATGGCGGCGAACTGCCCGGCGCCACGCGCCAGGTCGCCAGCCGGCTCGACGCCGCTGCGGTCGTCGCGCCATGCCGCCCACGGGGCCCGGGCGGTCACCCGCGCGGCATGCACCGATACGCCGTCCGGTGCCATCGCCCACCATTCGGCCTCCGGCACCGCTTCGTTGCCGACGATGAACAGGCCGATACGCGCCCGCCAACCCCAATTATCTCGCTGCGTCATGCGAACGAGAGTGCCCGGCCCCAATGGCGCGGGGCAAGCAAAACGCTTAGGTTTCGACTCAACCAAAGAGCTCGGCTCCATCGGGGCTGCGCCGTAGGAGGAGGCCCATCATGGTACGCGTCGCCTGGTCGTGCGTGCGTTTTGCGTTCCCCGTTTTCTCGATGCTGGCGCTGCTGTTGTCGGTGCCGTTGGGCGGCGCGCTCGCCCAGAAGCAGGGCGGCATCCTGCGCATCACCCATCGCGACAGCCCGCTCAGCATGTCGATCCACGAGGAAGGCACCATCTCGGTCGTGCTGCCGATGATGGGTGTGTTCAACAACCTCGTGATGTTCGATCCGAAGAAGAAGCAGAACAGCCTCGACGACATCGTGCCCGACCTCGCGGAGAAATGGACCTGGAGCGAAGACGGCAAGACGCTGACCTTCGCGCTGCGCCAGGGCGTCAAGTGGCACGACGGCAAGCCGTTTGGCGCCGCCGACGTGAAGTGCACCCTCGATCTCCTGCAGGGCAACGCCAAGGAGAACTTCAAGGTCAACTTCCGCAAGGGCTGGTACTCCAACGTCGAGAGCGTGACCGCCAACGGCGAGAGCGAGGTGGTGTTCAAGCTCAAGGCGCCGCAGCCCGCGCTGCTCGGCCTGCTCGCCTCCGGCTTCACGCCGATCTATCCCTGCCACGTCTCGCCGCAGAAGATGCGCCAGTCGCCGATCGGCACCGGGCCGTTCAAGTTCGTCGAGTACAAGCAGAACCAGACGATCAAGCTCGCCCGCAACCCGAACTACTGGAAGCCGGGCAAGCCCTATCTCGACGGCGTCGAGTACACCATCATCCCCAACCGCTCGACGGCGATCCTGGCCTTCCAGTCGGGCAAGTTCGACATGATCTTCCCGTTCGAGGTGACGCTGCCGCTGGTCGGCGACATCAAGGCCAACCGGCCCGATGCGATGTGCGAGATCGCGCCGATGAACGTGGCCGCCAACATCCTGATGAACCCGAACCCGCCGTTCGACGACATCGAGGTGCGCCGCGCCGTCGCCATGGCGCTCGATCGCAAGGCCTTCCGGGACATCATGACCTCCGGCACCGGCGATCCCGGCGGGGCCATGCAGCCCCTGCCGGAGGGCCGCTGGGGACTGCCGCCCGAGGTGCTGCGCGAGCTGCCGGGCTACGCGCCCGACGTCGCCCAGAGCCGCGAGAAGGCGCGGGCCATCATGAAGGCCAAGGGCTACGGCCCCGACAAGCCGCTGAAGGTCAAGGTCTCGACCCGCAACCTGCCGACCTACCGCGACGCCTCGGTGATCCTGATCAGCCAGCTCAAGGAGATCTTCATCGATGCGGAGCTGGATCTGATCGAGACCGCCATCTGGGTCCCGAAGCTGATCCGGCGCGAATATCAGATCGCGGTCAGCCAGGTCGGCAACGGCGTCGACGATCCCGACCAGAACTACCCGGAGAACTACGCCTGCGGCTCGCGCACCTACATGGATTACTGCAACAAGGACATCGACGCGATGATCGCCGCGCAGTCGGCCGAGCGCGACCCGGAGAAGCGCAGGAAGATCGCCTGGGAGATCGACAGGAAGCTGACCAACGAGGCGGTGCGGCCGATCCTCTACTACATGTATGGCGCGACCTGCTGGCAGCCGGGCTTGAAGGGCGTCACCATCCAGGTCAACAGCATCTACAACAACTGGCGTCTCGACGACGTCTGGCTGGAGTAGCTCTTGCCGAACCGGAGGTCAGCGGTCCGGCAAGATGTGCTAGGCTCAGAACAGCAACCGAAGGAGATCCCGCGATGGCCGACGCAATGACGATGTCCCAGCGGGCCGATGCGCTGGAAGACAAGATGGCGCGCGAACTCGACGTCCTGGTCGTGAAGTCGCGCCTGCACCAACTGGCCGAGGGCGACATGAGCGCGCCGCCGAGCGGTTCGGTGCTCCAGAAGGCCCATCCCGGCGCCGTCATGCTGATGGGCGACGATCCGCGCCTGCCGAGGATGCCGGACAAGCCGACCCTGGTCGATTTTTTCCGCCTGCGCTTTTCGCCCTACATGCACCTGCTGCAGAGCGCCCATCACGCCAGGAAGAACGGGCTGCCCGAGAAGATGATCCTGGGCTGCCTGCTGCACGACATCGCCGGCATGGGCTTCATCCGCGGCGACCACGGCTACTGGGGCGCCCAGCTGGTCGAGCCCTATGTCGACGAGGAAGTGACCTGGGCGATCCGCGCCCACCAGGTGCTGCGCTTCTATCCCGACGAATCGGTCGGCTATGAGTATCCCAAGTCCTACATCGCTCTGTTCGGCGAGGACTACCGGGTCGATCCCTACATCGAGGAAGACTACAAGCGCATGCGCGCGCACCGCTGGTACATGTCGGGCCGGCAGATCACGCTGAACGACATCTACTCGTTCGATCCCAACCTGCACGTCGAGCTCGACGAGTTCACCGACATCATCGGCCGCAATTTCAAGCAGCCCGCCGAGGGCCTGGGCTTCGACAACAGCCCGGTCGCCCACATGTGGCGCGCCATCATCCGGCCGGCGAAGTATTTGTAGTGTCATGGGAGCGCGCTACTCCCGTGGCGCTCTTCGTGAGCCTTGAGCGCCACAGGAGTGGCGCGCTCCCATGAGTAGGCGACCATGATTGGCGCCGAGCGCAACGTCACCATCGACCTCCAGCCGGGAGGCAGCGTCTCCGGCCTCTGGCTGCGGCCGGCCAAGGCGCGGGCCGGGCTGGTTCTGGCGCACGGCGCCGGCGCGGGCATGACGCATCGCTCGATGGCGGCGATCGCCGACGGGCTGGCCGAACGCGGCGTGGCGAGCCTGCGCTACCAGTTCCCCTATATGGAGAAGGGCTCGCGCCGGCCCGATTCGCCGGCGGTCGCCCATGCCGCCGTGCGCGCCGCCTGCGCCCGTGGCGCGAAGCTCGCCGGCGACCTGTCGCTGTTCGCCGGCGGCAAGTCGTTCGGCGGCCGCATGACCTCGCAGGCCCAGGCCGCGACGCCGCTCGATGGCGTGCGCGGGCTGGTGTTCTTCGGGTTTCCGCTGCACCCGGCCGGCAAGCCGTCGGTCGATCGCGCCGACCACCTGGCCAAGGTCGCCCTGCCGATGCTGTTCCTGCAGGGCACCCGCGATGCGCTGGCCGAGCTGACGCTGCTCGAGCTGGTCGTCGGCAAGCTGGGCAAGCGGGCCAGGCTGGTGCTGGCCCCCGACGCCGACCACTCCTTCCACGTCCCGGCCAGGACGGGACGCAAAGATCCCGAGATTCTCGGGGACCTTCTGGACGCGGCGGCGCGTTGGATGATCGCCTTATCCTGAGTTCTCCGCGGGGAGGGCGTTCAACTCGAGGCAGCCGTCCGTTAGACTGGACGCCAGACGAGGATGCCGAGGCCGCATGAGCGCTAGCTGGTCGATCGACGACATTCCTTACCGGTCGCTCGAGCGGGCGAGCGTGCGCGACGACCGGCGGCTGTTCGAACTCGTGGCGTCGGCCTCCTTCATCGAGATCACCTCAGACCGCTACACCAGCACCCTGGTCGAGTTCTTCGCCGACGACGCCGAGGTTGCGGAGTGGCTGGAACGGCATTGGCAGAACGAGGAGCTGCAGCACGGCGCCGCGCTCAAGCGCTACGTGGAGATCGCGTGGCCCGAATTCGACTGGGAGGCGGGTTATCGCTTCTTCCTCGCCGACTATGGCCCGACCGTCACCGTCGAGGGGCTGGCCGAGACGCGGGCGCTCGAGATGGCGTCGCGTTGCGTGATCGAGACCGGCACCGCCACCTTCTACCGCGCGCTGGCCGACCTCAGTTCCGAGCCCGTGCTGAAGCGCCTGGCCGGCGAGATCAGCGCCGACGAGGTGCGCCACTACAAGCACTTCCATCGCTACTTCCGGCGCTACCGCGGGCTCGAGCGGCCGAACCGCTTCGCCATCCTGCGCGCGCTGCTCAATCGCGCGTCCGACGTCGAGTCGGAGGACGCGCTGTGCGCCTACAAGGCGGTCTTCAAGGTGCGCAACCCCGGCGCCGAGTTCGGGCGCGCCGACTACAACGCCTGGCGCGACGGCGTGCTGCGCCGGCTGCGCGACCACTATCCGCACGGCATGGCGGTGAAGATGCTGCTGAAGCCGCTCGACCTGAACCCGCTGGTCGGCCGCGCCATGCTGCCGGCCATCACCTCGGCCACGCGCCTGTTCGCCCGGCGCTACAGCGGCATCCCGGGCTGACCGGCGCCGGCTGACGGGCAAGCTCGGCCCAGCGTCGGGGGAACGTCCGGGTCGGCGGCGGGGACGCGCCGACCGCGTCAGCGAAAGAGGCCGTCCGACATCGCCCGCCGCCGCCGCCGGGGGTATGCTTGCCGCCGCAACGACCAGCGGAGGAGACAGGCATGGACACCGCGACCCACCGCGCTCCTGAGTTCAGGCACCCCGACGACATGGCGTGGGAGATGGGGCGCTTCCGCAACGCCACCAAGTTCCTGTTCCATCCGACGGCCGAGCGGCCGACCACGCCCAATGTCGGCTTCCTGCGCTACGAGCCCGGCGCCGGCTTCCCGCTGCACAAGCACGACTTCGCGCAGATCTGGTACGTGATCGACGGCGTGTTCCGGATGGGCGAGAAGACCTACGGCCCCGGCACGATCGTCTACATGGAGGATCCGCACTTCGAGAACGAGATGCGGACGGAGACCGGCGGCACCGTGCTGTTCGTGCAGTATCCCGGCCCGACCACCGGCGCGCGCCCGATCTACGACGGGCGGATGAACCTGAAGGCCGCACCTGCGCCGGAAGAGATCGACCTCGATCATTGAGATCGGCGACGGGGGCGGCTCGATCGACCATGCGCCCGCTTGTCCTGCTCGTCCTGATCGCGGCGCCATCGATGGCGCGCGCCGAATGGAACGTGGATTCGCGGACCGACGAAAGCCCGCCGTACCATGCGGTCAGCCAGGATTCCCGGCCGGCCGGCCTGACCCTGGGCTTCTGGTGCCGGGAAGGCGCGCCGCGCGCCGTCTCGCTCGTCAGCTGGACGTGGCCGCTCGGCGACGAAGCGCCGGTCAAGGTCGTGGTCACGACGCAGCGCGGGACCCGGACGATCGACTTCCTGCCGACGACCCGGAGGTACGGCACGCCGTGGCGGCCCACGCGTCGCGACGAGAAGGACCTGGCCGGCTGGCTCGAGGAGAAGTCGGACGACGGGGTGA
>CAZHQA010000253.1:0-7782 GCA_964533955.1 uncultured Reyranella sp.
AGGGCGCCGCCTTCCATCCCGATCTCGACGTCACCAAGGCGCAGATGGTGGTGCGCAAGGGCTTCCACCCCGGCATCGATTCCTACTCGGCGTTCCGCGAGAACGACCGCATGACCCGCACCGGGCTGGATGGCTACCTGAAGGCGCGCGGCTTCACCCGCCTCACCCTGTGCGGCCTTGCGCTCGACTATTGCGTGGCCTGGTCGGCGATCGACGCGCGCCAGGCCGGCTTCGGCGTCGCCGTGGTCGTGGAGGCGACCGCCGCCATCGACCTCGACGGCAGCAAGAAACGCATGCTCACCGAGATGCGCCAGGGCGGGATCCATCTGAACGCGACGGCTTAGGCCCCCTCGCGGGGGCCAGGACCGCGTCCCGCCGGCCGGGGTTGGCGAAGCGACCCTCTTATTTGAGGATGGCTACGCCAGCCTGCGACACGACATCGTCCTGGGCTCCGGAACCGCCGCTCACGCCGATCGCGCCAACGACCTTGCCGCCGACAACCAGGGGGTTGCCGCCCCGCGAAGCGATCACGTCGTCCAGCGTAACCAGGTAATTGAAGTACGGCCCTTTGCCGATCAGGTTCTCGAAAGCGAGCGTCGGCCGACGATAGCGGGCAGCCGTGCGCGCCTTGTGCTGCGCGATGGTCACCGACGCATACTGGCAATTGTCCATCTTCTCGAAATAGACCAGGTCGCCGGACGGGCCGGTCACGGCGATGCAGAAGGCATCCCAATTCCGCTTCTTGGCCTCGGCCGCTGCGCCTGCAGCGACCTTCTTGGCGGCCTCCAGATTGATCGGCTCGCCGTACGGCGGCGGCGCGAGCGCGTCTGCAACCGTATCGTTGGGATTGTTCGGATTCGGCGGCACCTGTGCCGACGCCATCGATACCGATAGCAGCACGACGCCCAGTGCGCCCGTCATCGAAGTCAAACGTGTCATGATTTCCCCCTTCGTTGTTTGATTCTTCTGGCACAGCTCGGGTGTTTGATCGAGCAGTTGGGTCAGCTTATCGAATCGGCGGCCCGTCGCCTACCCGCCGGTCAACGTGCGGACCTTCAACCGGTGAAGAGGGCCGGAAGTGAACCTCGCCCCGCCAGGCCAGAACTAGGCGTCACGGGAACGAACAGTAGCGCTCGCCTTAGCCCGTCTTCTGGCGAGGAAAGTCGCGCACCAGCCGCGCGTCGAGTGAACTCACCACTTCGCCACCTGTGTTGCCCGGCTCACCCCATGCGGTGACGGACGGGCCAAAGAACTCGGCATTGGCGGCAATGAACCGCTGCTCGTTCGGTGGCACCGCATCCTGCTTGTAGATCGCCTGCACGGGGCAAACTGGGACGCAGAAGCCGCAATCGATGCACTCATCGGGTTGGATGTACATCATGCGCCCACCTTCGTAGATGCAGTCAACAGGGCAGACTTCCAGGCAGGCGCCATCTTTGACGTCGATGCAGGTCGATGTGACTACGTAGAACATCGGTGTACCTTCCTCCCGTTTTCCGATGTCCGCAGCGTCTACCCCGGGGCCAATCAGTCAACTGCGATGTTGGCGAGCGTCGTGTCGAAGGAAGACAAAGCACGCCCGAGACGCCCGCCAATAGATTCAGCCGCTCACGGTCCTTCCGATTTCCCGAGAACCACAGCAAGATGATAGCGTTCAGCGTCGAATCTTCGGCGTCTGCAAAGCGATAATCATAATAAGCAGGGGGGATGTCATGGCAGGCAAGACCACGGCTGCAGCGGTATCGCCTTCGCCCAGGAAGCCGTTCTACAGGGTCCTCTATATCCAGGTCTTGATTGCCATCGTGCTCGGCGCAATCGTCGGCTGGCTATTCCCGGCATTTGCCACCAACGACTGGATCAAGGCGCTCGGCGACGGCTTCGTGAAACTGATCAAGATGGTGATCGCGCCCATCATCTTCTGCACCGTCGTCTCGGGTATCGCCCACATCCAGGACGCCAAGAAGGTCGGCCGCGTCGGCGTGAAGGCTCTCATCTATTTCGAGATCGTTTCGACGTTCGCCCTGGTGATCGGGCTCATCGTTGGCAATCTGGTGAAGCCCGGCCAGGGCTTCAGCGGAAAGAGCGACGCCGTCGCGGTCAAGGCCTACGTCGAGCAGGCGAGCGCCCAGAAGTCGGTCGACTTCGTTCTCAACATCATCCCCGACAGCGTGGTCGGCGCTTTCGCCCGGGGCGAAATCCTCCAGGTCCTGCTGTTCGCCATCCTCTTCGGCTTTGCGCTGATGTTCCTTGGCGAGCGGGGCAAGACCGTCCGCAGCCTGATCGACGATGTCGCGCATGGCGTGTTTGGCGTCATCGCCATCATCATGAAGGCGGCCCCCATCGGGGCCTTTGGCGCAATGGCCTACACGATAGGCAAGTTCGGCCCACAGGCCCTTGGCAACCTCGTCGGCCTGATCCTCACCTTCTACGTCACCGCGATCCTCTTTGTGGTCGTCGTATTGGGCATCATCGCCCGTATCGCCGGTTTCAGCATTTTCCGATTCATCGCCTACATCAAGGACGAGCTTCTGATCGTGCTGGGCACCAGCTCATCGGAGAGCGCGCTGCCGCAACTTATGGAGAAACTCGAACGCCTGGGCTGTTCCAAGTCGGTCGTCGGGCTGGTCGTGCCGACCGGCTATTCGTTCAATCTCGACGGCACCAACATCTACATGACGCTGGCGACCCTTTTCATCGGCCAGGCCCTTGGCTTCGATCTGACGCTCGGGCAGCAAATGACCATCCTCGTCGTCGCCATGCTGACGTCCAAGGGAGCGAGCGGCATCACCGGAGCAGGCTTCATCACCCTTGCCGCGACGCTCGCCGTAGTCGATCCGCGTCTGGTGCCCGGCATGGCGATCCTGCTCGGCATCGACAAGTTCATGAGCGAATGCCGCGCGCTCACCAACATCACCGGCAACGGCGTGGCCGCCGTGGTCGTGTCGTGGTCGGAAAACGAACTCGACCGCGAGAAGCTCGAGCGCGGACTCTCGCGAAACATCGATCCGGCCGACGTTGAAACCGCCGTGACCACGGGCTGAGCGAGCCATCGAGCGTTCGCGCGAAGGGCGAGGATCGGCTACGCCGCGCGGCCGGTGCGGCGCTTCGAGCCGCCTCCGGAGGACAAGGTCGCCTTCGAGCCTAGCCGCTTGCTCAGGGCCCGGCGCAGTGGTGGGCTGACGCGCCAAACCCGAATTCCTGACCGAGCTCGCGGGCCGAGTACGGAATGCCGCTCTCGCGGTGCAGTCGATTGATGTGCGCGACCACCTCGTGAAGGCTGCCTGCGAACAGCCTGGATCCCCCACGTCCCTGCGCGCTCACCGTCCAGAGCGCAATGGGCTCCTGTCCGATTCGCTGACTCATTGAACCCCCGATGCTCCCGAGCAGCAAAAGATAAAATGACTCTTCGCCTACGCTCTCAATGCCATGAGCACGGCGGCGCCACTTTGATTCAAATCAATACTCATTCGCAATTGTCGGTCTACCTCCTCGGCGGATTCGCGCAGCCGCGTTATTCGCGGCGAGCCTCTTCGACGCGGCTAGCCCTGAGGAGACGTCGCAGCCTCGCGTTCGAGGCTCGCCGTGTGAAGCACCAGTTTCCTGTTCCGCGACGCCGCAATCACGTTGCGCCTGCGCCACTCGCCCAGCGTGCGGCTGACATTCTCGCGGGCCACGCCAGCCATTGCCGCCAGGTCCTCCTGGCGGACCTTTTCATGGATAGCGACCCAGCCATCCTTTGCGTCATGGCCCAGCACCTCCGCGATGCGCAACAGGGCACGAGCGAGCCGTGCCTTCACCGTCAGGAACGTTGCAGCTGCCGCTTCTTCATCTGTCTGGCGCAGACGCATGACAAGAGTCGTTATCAGGAAGCCGCTCAACTCCGGATGCAATCGCATGAAGCTGCCAAATGCCGCGCGACTCACAAAGGTGAGTTCGCTGTCGACGATCGCGGAAACCGTCGCCGAGCGGGGCAGGCCGTCAATCATGGCGAGCTCGCCGACAATGGCGCCTGCGCCCAGGACGGCTATCATACGCTCCTGGCCGTGCTGCGAGGCGATGGTCACCTTCAAAGCGCCGCGCTGGAGCCAATAGCAACCGTCGCCCGCTTCGCCCTGCCTGAACAGGATGGCCCCGGCCGGCAACGTTATCGCCGTTGCCTTGGCAAGCAAGATGGAAGCGTAACGGTCCGGCAGGCCGCTCAACACACGATGGCCGTAGGACGGCAAACGCCGTCCGCCCTTGCCCACCGAGCCAGCCCCTAGCATCGGTGCAGCGTGTATGCACAAGTGAAAATCATCGCCTCACTGCTGCGAAAGCATTGGCCTGCGCTCGGTCAGCGCCAGCTTTCACTCGCCTCCCAGATCCGTTTCTCTCGCCCCGATTACCACGATCTTCGACACCTCACCCCACCCCGTGTCGCTCAATTCCTGTAGAGCTGAATGCAACTTCCAAGAGTGCGCTCTCGCATGACTGGTTTTTGCATGAGGTTGCCCGGCGACGAGCCAGTTTCACGAATAAGCTGCAACGGGCAAACCCGCCTTGATCCATGTCAATAGAGAGCCAGCAGGGTCTCATTTGCCACCGGGAAACCGCTTGCTGCGACCGCCCCCCAAACCTAGCCTTGACGCACCAAACGGAGTGCCCTCATGCCCGTCGCTGACAAGCGAAGCCGTGCCTGCACCAAGTTGATGGCCAGCGTCCATGCCATCCTGGCCAAGGAAGGCATCACCCCGAGCGCGTTGCACGCCATCAAGCTGAAGCTGGTTGCGCTCGCCGGCCAGAAGGAGCTGTTTCCCGCGGCAGACTTCGCGATGCCGGTTTCGCACGGCCGGAGCCATCCGCTGCTGGTCGAGGACAATGATGGCCTCGGCCTCTACCTGACGATTAACCGGCCCGGCAAGGAAGCCGCACCGCACGATCACGGCATTTGGTGCGTCAACGCCGCGATCTCCGGCCGCGAGCGTCACCTGTTCTTTCGCCGCACCGACGACGGCCGGACGGCCGGACATGCCACGGTGATCAGGACCGGCGAGGTCATGGTCGAGCCGGGCAACGGCATGGCCATGGCGGATCACGACATCCACAGCACGGAAGTGGTGGGCGACAAGCCCGCGATCGGCCTGGCGCTTTACGGCTACGCCCTGACGCGCTTCCCCTCGGTGTCCTGGTATCACGAGGCTTACTCGTCGGTCCGTGCCACGCCATCGCGGCGCCATCCGGCCATGGCGTAGCCTCCGGACATGGCCCGCACGCCCAAGACCCACCGCCTCACCATCGCCAACATCGACCGGGTCATCGACTGTGCGGTGAACGAGACGGTGCTGCATGCCGCCCTGCTGGCCGGCATCGACTTTCCCTATGCCTGTGCCACCGGGAACTGCGGCACCTGCGTCTGTCACCTCGACAGCGGGAAGGTCTCATTGCTGCCGCACAGCGACGCGTCCCTCAATCCGACCCAGGTCAAGGCGGGGCAGACGCTGGCTTGCCGCGCCCGGCCGCGAAGCGACATCACCGTCACCTGGCTCTCCCGCGGCAAGCGCTGACTCCGGGCGCGCCTGTGGGTTCTTCGTGTTCAATTCTGCACATCGGCGCGAACGGCCGTGTGGCCTAATCCAGCCGGCCGACTGTCCTCGTTCGGACAGCACCGTGGGCGGTGCATCGGAGGTGTGGATGGGTCAGCGACTCGGACGGGAGCGCATTCCGCTCTGGATGGTACGCGCCGATGGATGCGACGGGTGGTACCTGTTCGTGGGCAGCCTTCACGAGGTGGTCGCCCACATCAATCGCCTTCACCGCGAGCGCGGCATTCAGCACATCGCACACGAAGTCGGTCGGCCGTCGAGGCCCCGCACCGCGACCCGGTCCGCGCGCGCCGATCTCATGATGCGGACCTGACGCATTCGGCGCCGCCAAGGCAGGGCCCGGCGATCGGGAAAACCTAGACCCGCTCCAGCGCCAGCGCGATGCCCTGGCCGACGCCGATGCACATCGTGCAGAGCGCGCGCTTGCCGCCGGTCGCCTCGAGCTGGTTGAGCGCGGTGATCATCAGCCGGCCGCCCGACGCGCCGAGCGGATGGCCGAGCGCGATCGCGCCGCCGTTGGGGTTCACCTTCTCGGCGTCGTCGGCGAGCCCGAGCTGCCGCAGCACGGCCAGCGCCTGCGCAGCGAAGGCCTCGTTGAGCTCGATCGTGTCGAAGTCCTTCACCGAGAGGCCGAGTTTGGCGAGCAGCTTCTTGGTCGCGGGCAGCGGCCCGATGCCCATGACGCGCGGCGGCACACCGGCCGAGACCGCGCCCAGGATGCGGGCGCGCGGCGTCAGCCCGTTGGCCTTGGCGGCGGCTTCCGAGGCGACGATCATGGCGCAAGCGCCGTCGTTGATGCCCGAGGAGTTGCCGGCCGTCACCGAGCCACCCTCGCGGAAAGCCGCCGGCAGCTTGGACAGGATCTCCATCGTGGTGTCGCCGCGCGGATGCTCGTCCTGGGCGACGATGCTCTCGCCCTTGCGGGTCTTGACGCAGACCTTGACGATCTCCTTGTCGAAGAAGCCGCGATCTTGCGCCGCCTTGCAGCGGCGCTGGCTGCGGTAGGCGAAGGCGTCCTGGTCTGTACGGCTGATCTGGTATTCGGTGGCGACGTTCTCGGCGGTCTGGCCCATAGGGTCGATACCGTAGGCCGACTTCATCTTGGGATTGACGAAGCGCCAGCCGAGCACGGTGTCCTCGAGCTTCATCGAACGGTCGAACGGGCCCTCGGGCTTGCCCATCACGTAGGGCGAGCGCGTCATGCCCTCGACGCCGCCCGCGATCATCATGTCGGCCTCGCCGAGCTTCACGGCGCGAGCGGCATGGCCGGCCGCCTCGAGGCCCGAGCCGCACAGGCGATTGACGGTGGCGCCCGCCACCTCGACCGGCAGGCCGGCCAGCAGGCCGGCCATGCGGGCGACGTTGCGATTGTCCTCGCCGGCTTGGTTGACGCAGCCATAGATCACGTCGTCGACCGCGCCCCAGTCGACGTTGGCGTTGCGCTGCATCAGCGCCTTGATGGGATGGGCGGCAAGATCGTCCACGCGCACGGCGGCGAGGCCTCCATTGTAGCGCCCGACGGGCGTGCGGATGGCATCGCATATGAACGCTTCAGTCATCGAGGATACTCCCAACGAATTGGTCCCGCCCGGTTAGCACCGCCCGGCCCGGCCTGCCAATGCCCCGACCGGCAGGAGGGCCATGCAGCGGAACGGGAGCTGGTAGGGAACCGCGGAGGACCCCAGCGTATGCGCCGCTCGGCCGGCCGGGTAGACTGGAGAACCCTCACCTCCTCGCCTGACGCACGGTGCCTCGATGAGATCCACGCGGCCGTTCATCCTCGCGACGCTCGGCCTGGCTTGCTTCGTGTCGATGGCCCTGGCGCAGAGTGGCCGCGTCTACCGCATCGGATTCCTCATCACCGGAGAGTTCACGCCAGGATCTCCGGGCAGCACCTTCGCCGACGGCATCATCCGTGTCCTGGCGCAGAAGGGCTACGTCGTCGGCAGCAACCTCGAGGTCCAGCGGCTCGGCGCGGCGGCGCACAAGGACCGCCTGACCGGGCTTGCGGCGGAGATGGTCGCTCGCAACGTAGATGTAATCGCCATCAACAACTACCCCGCCGCCGCGGCCGCCCGGGAGGCCACGAGAACCATCCCCATCGTGATCAGCGGCGGCGGCGATCCGGTCAAGACCAACCTGATCGTCAGCCTGGCACACCCTGGCGGCAACATCACCGGTGTCTCCGACGTCGCGGTCC
>CAZHQA010000254.1:0-7747 GCA_964533955.1 uncultured Reyranella sp.
TCGCGGTCAGCGAGGAGAACCGCAAGACCGGCAAGCTGGTCGCCATGGCCATGGTGAAGTCGGTCCGCCAGCTCGCCTCGACGCTGGTGGTGGCGGCCTAGGGTTGACACAACCACTGCGAGAAGGTTCGATTGCCCCGGGAAAATCTGGGGGAAATCCATGAAGATGTTCGTCTTCGCGGCACTCGCCGTGTTTGGCTGCGCGTCGGCCGCCTGGGGTCAATCGGCCGATTTCAAGTGCGCGAAGGATGGCACGGTCGTCGAGTATTCCGACGGATCGCGAGCCACGTGGGTGGCGCGGCAGGGAAGCACCTGCATGGTCAAGAACCTGTCCACGACCGGCGAGGAAACAAACAACCTTTTCTATGCACCGACACTGTCGCTACGCGCCGAGCGCAGCCAGGCCTTCGCCGAAAAGATCAAGTCCAGCAGCTTGTGGCCGCTGACGGTCGGCAAGAAGCTAACGGGCCGCTACGAGGGCGTCGGCGACAACACGACGGGGACCGGCAGCTGGAATGAAACCATCACGGTCGATTCCTACGAGAAGGTCATGACCAAGGCCGGCACGTTCGACGTCTTCGTCGTCACCCGCAAGGAGGACTCCCTGTCGAGCAACTACAAGAGCACTGCGCGTTCGTGGTACGCCCCCGCGCTCGGTGTCACGGTCAAGTTCACTTTCGTGAACAACAATGGGACCAACCGGGCGGCCGAAGCAGTGTCGATCCGCTGAGCGGACGATCGTCACCGCCGCCGGATCCCGGCTCGTCACCCACTGATCAATTGGTCCGGGGCTGGTCCTGCTTCTGCTCGTCGATCAAGGCGGCAGCCCGCGCGCAGACCCGCGCGACCTCCCGGTAGTTCCGGAGATCGAGGAGAGCGTGGGCGAGGAAGTCGTAGTGCATGGGCTTGGAATAGTCCTCGCCGAGGAGGGGCTTGAGGAGGGCGCGCGCGGCCTGCCGCTCCTTGCGGGCGGACATGGCGCGGGCGGCGAGGCACGTCGCCTCGATCCGCACGTTGCGCGGCATCTTGCCGGTCGCGGACAGCTGCTGGTAGGCCGCGAGTGCTCCGTCGAAGTCGCGCCTGACGAAAGCCTCGCGTATCGCGATCAGCAAGGCGGTGTTGCCGTTCGATTGCCGGAAATTCCCGGCCGGATCGTTCTCCAGCGTCGTCGGCGCCGACATAGCCAAGCGGCGTTCGATCACGCGTCCAGTCGCCGGGCAGCGCCACGGCGTGCCCGCGAGCGACGGACAGATCGAGGCTTCGCCGGCAAGCCGCTTTCGCGGCAGATCAAGGCGCGCGCGGCCAGGCAATTCGCTTCGGTCCGCATGTCCCGCGGCATCGAGCCCGTTGTGGACAATCGCTGGAACGCGGCCAGCGTCTTGTCGTAGTCGCGCCGGGAGAAGGCCTTGCGCATTGCGCTCAGCAAGGCGCTGTTTTCGCTCGCATCCTGGATCTTGCCGGCCAAATCGACCCCCTGCGCCGCAAACGTGACCCGGTCCGGCCCCTCGCCGACCGCTTCACGACGGTAGATCATCGACGTTGCAGCAGCATTGCAGGGCAATGACAATTTTCCCGGCTTCAGGACCCGCCGGCCGTCTTGCCGGACGGGGCGAGGCCCAGGCGCTCGGGCAGGTCGGCGCCGCCCGAGCTGCGCCGCAGGCCGCGGATGCCGAAGCCGCCGTCGTAGTTGAGGATGCTGCCGGTCGCCGGCACGTTGTCGTGGCGCGAAGCGAAGAAGACGTAGGCCGCCGCGTAGTCGTCGGCTGTCGGCAGTTCGCCGATCGGCACCGCCGCCTTCGCCCGTTGCGGCAGGTTCAGGGTCGAGATCGACCGGCCGCCCATGCCGAGCGATTCGGGGCCGCGCAGGTCGGTATTGATGCCGCCCGGCGCCACGCCGTTCACGCGCACGTGCGGCGCCAGCTCGAAGGCGAGCTGACGCACCAGGCCGACGGCGGCGTGCTTGCTCGCGGTGTAGAGCGGTCCGCCGCCCTCGGTGTAGAAGCCGGCATTGGAGATCGTGAAGACCATCGAGCCGCGGCTCGCCACCAGCGCCGGCAAGGCCGCCTTGGCCAGCAGCAGGTAGCCTTTGACGTTGATGTGGAAGATCTCGTCGAAGGCCTGGTCGATACGATCGGGATCGAGGGCCGCGAGGTCGGTCGAATAATCCCAGATGCCGGCATTGCCGATGGCGCAGTCGAGCTTGCCGAAGGCGCGGACGCAGTCCTCGACGACGCGGCGATTGTCCCCAAGGTTGCGCACGTCGCCCGGCGTGGCGAGCACCGCACTGCCGAAGCTCTTCGTGAGCTCGGCGAGCCGCTCGGCCGACCGGTCGAGCACGGCCACGCGCGCGCCCTCCTTCAGGCAGCGCTTCACCACGGCGCGGCCGAGCCCCGAGGCCCCGCCGGTCACGACGATCGCCTGGTTTTCCAGCCGCATCGCTATAGCAAACTCCTTCCGGCTGAAAATCAGCCGAAAGGAATATGCCCTCTGATCGAGGCATCTGGAACAACGCCCTTCCGATGGGATGGAAGCGCTCGCGGTGCCATCCCGTCGGAACCCGCGCTAGAACAGGCTGCTGAAGTTGGTCGACAGCACGACGGTCTGGTCGAGGAAGATGTGGCGCTGGAAGAGCTGGAAGCCGCCGTCGACCCGGCGCAGGCGGTCGCAGCGCTTGCCGATCCAGTGATCGATCTTGTCGTTGAGGCGCGAGCGATAGACGTGGATGGCGGCCTCGAGCGCGATCTCCGGCCCCTTGGCGTCGAGCACGCGCACGTTCGATACCAGGTGGCGGGTGCGCGACGGCGGGTTTTCCGACCAGGCGGAGTTCGACTGCAACTTCTCGACCCGCATCCGGAGGTCGGCCTTGTCGTCGTCGAAATAGGCCATGCCGTCGCGCCCGGCATATTCCAGGCGAAGGTTCTCAACCGTGACGGTCCGTCGGATCGGCAGCCAGTAGTGGATGTCGTCGGCGATCAGGGCCAGCCAGTCGGCGAACCGGCGGTCATCGAGCAGTGCCGCCTCGTGATAGAGGAACTGCTCGACCTCGTACTGCAGGATCGCCCGTTCAGCGAGGCTCGGCGAGGGTGTCGCCTCCCCGGTATCGAGTCGCGCGCTCTGCGGCATGGCTAGATCCAGCCGGTCGGAGACGGCGAGCGCGTCGCCAGCAATTCCGGCCAGTCGCGCGCGCGCAGCCATTCCGCCCAGCACTTGTAGGTCCAGCGCTGGGCATGTTCGTTCACGCGGGTCTCGATCCTCTTCTGCCCCGAGGGATCGACCAGCACCTCGTCCTGGCCCATCGCCATCTGCAGGTGGTGCGGATAGCGCCGGCTGACCACGCCGAGGCTCGACGCCGTGCTCTGGCTCCAGTTCTCGCCATCGTCCTGCTCGAGCAGCCCTGCCGGCCCGAATGCATGGGTGATGAACTTCTTCGCCATCCGTCGCTGGGTGTCGTTGAAGCTCTTGGGCATGACGGTGAACCACCAGATTTCCGTGCGGCCGGGGCCACGCGGCAGCCGCAGGCTGAGCTGCATGCCGCGCGTCGAGATCCACAGGTTGGGAAAGATGTTGGGATGGCCGGTGGAGCGGACGCCGACCGGACCCATCGCCGCCTTGGTCGCCGTGGAACGGAGCGGCCGCCGCTCCGACGGCGTCACCTTGGCCCGCTCGGCGTCGGGCAGCCGATCGATCGCCAGCCGTTCCTCGTCGCTCAGCGCATCGATCCTGGCCTGCTGCTCCGGCGTGACCATGGGGCCGCCGATCGCGTGGCCGAGCTCGCCCAGCATCACCATCTGGGTAATCGGCATCATCATGCGCTGGTTCAGGAAGCCCACCCGCGAGGCGGAGTTGTGGCTCACCTTGACGTGATACCAGTCGAACAGGTTGTCGACCGCGATCTTCCAGTTGCAGTCGATGACGTTCTTCTGCACGCCATCGAGGGCCACGACATCGCCTTCGTTCAGCATGCTCTCGATGCCGATCCGGCCGACCTCGCCGAGATAGTCGACCAGGCTGGGCGCCGCCGGGTCCAGGGTCGCGAAGTAGAACCCGCGGTAGTGGTCGACCTTCGCCGCCTGCGCGAGGCCCAGCGCCGCCTGGTCGACGGCATCGCGGTAGAAGTCGGCCTTGCCCGGAATGCCGACCAGCTTGCCGTCGAGGCCATAGGTCCAGCCGTGATAGCTGCAGACAAAGGTCTTGGTGTTGCCAAGCTCGGCCCGGCACAGGGCATTGCCGCGATGGCGGCAGGTGTTGAGCAGCACCCGCACCTGGCCGTCCTCGCCGCGCACCACGATGACCTGGTCCTCGCCGATGTAGTTGACGAAGTAGTCGCCGGCGTTGGGAATCTGGGTCTCGTGGCACATGAAGTTCCACGCCCGGGCGAAGATCCGGCGCAGCTCCAGGCTGTAGATTTCCGGATCGGAATAGATCGACCGGTCGATCAGTCCGGCGGACGGATCGGGGACGGGCGAAGGTTCCTC
Source organism: uncultured Reyranella sp. (assembly GCA_964533955.1). Classification (GTDB taxonomy): domain Bacteria; phylum Pseudomonadota; class Alphaproteobacteria; order Reyranellales; family Reyranellaceae; genus Reyranella. The sequence goes on from CAZHQA010000254.1 coordinate 4,475, forward strand.
GTCGGTCCCGATCGTGCCGATACGCTGGGTGTGATCGAGCATGCTCCGGGCCTCCGTGTTCCTGCCCTCGACGCTGCCGGATCGTAGAGGGACTCGGAGGACCGGGCAATGACGGGGCCCTGGCCTTGGGACTTGCTCCTCGCGACACTATGTGGAGCCTGGCGAGTCTTCGAGCCGAGGTATTCAGTCGATGAAAGCGATAGTGGCGGCCTACGCGGCGGCGGCGGTGACGATGCTGGGCATGGATGCCGTCTGGCTGAGCGTATCGGCGGACCTTCTTTATCGGCCGCTGCTCGGCGACATCATGTTGCCGGGGTTCCGGCCCGTCCCGGCGCTCCTGTTCTATGTACTTTACGTCATGGGCATCGTGATCTTCGCCATCAGGCCCGCGCTCGTCACCGGGCGCTGGTCGGCAGCGGCCGGCAAGGGCGCGCTGCTCGGCTTCTTTTGCTACGCCACCTACGATCTCACCAACCAGGCGACGTTGAAGGTCTGGCCGGCAACAGTGACGACCGTCGATATGGCGTGGGGCACGGTCCTGACTGCCTGCGCCGCGACGGCCGGATACCTCGCTGCGTCATGGCTGGGGCGGCGAAGCTGACTGAGTCAGCGCGCCTTGTCCTACTCCTGCAGCACGTAGTCGATTGTCGAGCCGTCGGACACCGCGAAGCGCATCTTTACCCAGCGGCCGCGGTCGTCGAACCACTGGTCCATGCGAACGCCACCCTCGTAGCGGTAGTGCATGGCGTCGATCTTGCCAGAGAACGTGTCGACAGACACGCGCCGTAACGGCTTGACCGCGATCTCGTCCTGCGTGCCTTTCTGAGCGTTCAGCAGAGAGCCCTGGCGAGTTTGCTTCATGTTCCAGTGCGTCGAGGGCAGCAAGGCCGCCGGCATAACAGCCTGTGCAGTTCCAGAACCGCCCGGAGTGGCCCTGGTGACGAGGAGCGTCTGAGCATCCCAGCGCGCCCAGATCGCGTAGGTCTTTCCATCGTCGTCAGTCGACGATTCGAAGGACATGGGAGAATTCCCGATCCACGTTTCACGGCTTCGGTGAGTGTAGCGGTAGGCCGTGAGGCCGATCACCTTGACCGCAAGTTCGATCGAAGTCGTTATCGCCAGTCGATCCCCATGCCTCTCGAAAACGACGCGATGCGTACCGATCTGCTGACCGTTGCGAAAGGCGGCGAACTCGATGCGCGAACCGTAGGGGAACTCGTCCGACGATGCCGCAGCCGGAAATGCCCACAGCAAGGCCATCGAAAAGAACATGATCCGCCACATGACCTATATACGCCCGCCGGCCGGCAGCGGATGACCCGACGGCATCTGAACGCGTATCGGAGACATGTGCTGAACCCCGATTTTCCACCAGGGGGCCGGGCCGCACGGTCGCTGCACTAAGCGGTCAACCCGGGCGTACGGACAATTGACGATTCTCATTGGCCCGGGGCGACCGATCGTCGGCGCTCAATCGCCGGGCAAGCTCACGGCGGAACGCCGCGATGGCGCGGTCCGACCCGAGCAGCCGGTCATCGGCGTCGGCACTGTCGCGCGGTGTCTGGGTCACCACGACACGGCGATCCTGACGAAGAACGATACGATTGCTCACGCCCAAGACCCATTCGAAGGGCTTGGCGAGCAGCGGGTGGCGATGACGATGATAGACTCGCAAGTAGTAGCGGGTTGTCTGGTCGTTGATCGGCACGAAGGCAACAATGTTCTTGAGTCGCGGTGAAATGTTCAGCATCCAAAGGCCGGGGAACAGGAACGTGAGTGTCGGCTCGCGGGTACGCGCCTCGGCCTTGAGAGTTTCCAGATCGCGCGCCGGCCTCTCCCCTTCGCGCACGTTGGTCACCCAGACACGGATGGCACCGTCATCGGCCTCGACGTAGGGGCCCTCGACCAGGCTGCGCTTGCCCGAGCCAATTGTCGTGCGATGAACAAAGGCAAGGTGAGCGACATCGAGCTGGTTCTCGACGGCACGCGAGTAGTGCACTGGCCAGTCAACCACCACCGTGCCGTAACGCCATTGCTCACTGGCAAGCGCAAAGAAAGGCGGCTCCGGATAGCTCTCCCGGGCGGCTCCCCACCATAGCCACACAAAGCCTTGCGCCTCCAGAACTGGAAGGCTGGCGACCATCATGCCCTTGGGTATCCGGCCGCCCTGCCCCACGGCCGGCATGTGACGGCACTGTCCATCCCCCGTAAACTCAAAGCCGTGGAACGGACAGACGAGCCGGTCACCACAGACGCGCCCTCCGCTCAGGGCTGCACCGAGATGGGGGCAGCGATCGGGGTGCGCATGTACTTTTCCGTCCGGCGAGCGCCACAGCACGAAGCGACGTCCTAGCCGTTCGAGACCAAGAGGACGCTTCTTCAGCTCGCGGCTTTCCGCCAGCGGGTACCAAAGGTCTTCAGCCAGTCGCATGCCGGGGCCTAGCATTTGAAATATCTACGTCCCTTTCTGCAAAATGGATACGCGCCCACGGGTTCGACAAGTGCCGTGCAAATCCGCGGCCAGGGGCACCGCCCTGACCGCCTGCGCCGCGACGGCCGGATCCTCGCGGCGTCATGGCTTGGACGGCGGGGCCGATTGCGTCAGCGCGCTGGAATAGCGCAACGCCGCAAACACGATCAGGGCTGCCACCGACCAGACGTTGAGCGAGAGGAAGTTCGCATACTCAGCCGGTGAGAACAGGGTGCTCGCGGCAACCGCCTTGTCGTGCAACAGCGCGAACCCGGCCAGCGCAAGCCCGACGATCCCCAGCATCACGAGGCGTTCGGATTGGCGCAGCGACATGCCGGCGATCATCGCGCAGGGGCAGAGGAACAACTCGACTCCCGACGCGGCGCCCAGGGCCTGGGCGCTTGCCAGTGTGTTGAAAATGCCGACCAGCGGCAGCATCGCGCGGCCGGCGAGCGACGACAGGCGCATGATGGCGGGCACGGCCAGGAAGAAAGGCGTCGAGAAAAAAGTGACATAGGACGCTCCTTGGTCGTTGCCGACCAGCCAGTGGATCGAGAGCGGAAATAACGGCTGATCGATCGCGACGACAACGGCAATCAGGTTGCTGGCGGCCGCAAGCGGATCGTCGGAGCGGATATAGGCCGCAAAGCGCCGGGCGATCCTACGCATGTCGCCGGCCTGGGAAGAACGCATTGACGCGCTTTTGGTAGTCCGCAAACGCCGCCCCGCGGGATTTCAACATGTGCGTCTCGAGCGGCGGAATGCCCGACACGTGAACCAGCAGCCAGTAGATCATCGCCGGA
>CAZHQA010000255.1:0-7746 GCA_964533955.1 uncultured Reyranella sp.
GAATATGCCCCAGGCACGTTTGTCCGGATTGCTGCGTAACACGCAGGGGGACTGTTGACGGGGGAAGAGATGGCCTGGAAACGCCGGGTCTTTCTGCTTTGGCTTGCCGCATCGTCGGTCTGGATCGTCTTCGCCTTTCTTCAGTTCATCGAACCGCAGATGGACGAGGTCGCGTGGACCGTCTGGGACGTCGTGGATTGCCTGGCCGTCCTGTTCGGCCTTCCTCTCGCCTGTCTTGGCACCGGCGTCGTGCTCGCCTGTCTCCTTTGGGAGGACGACAGATGAGTCGACAGTGGACCTGACTCTGGCGGCCCGACTCGGAGTGGCGTAGAAGGCGGGCGTGCGCCTGGTCTTGGTACTCCTCGTCCTTGTCGGCGCCTGCTTCGCAAGCGGCGTCCAGGCGGCGCCCCGCAGCGTCTATCTCGAGGACCTGACCTGGACCGAGTTGCGCGACGCCCTCAAGGCCGGCGTCACGACCGTCATCATTCCCGCCGGCGGCACCGAGCAGAGCGGCCCGCACATGGCGCTCGGCAAGCACAACACCCGGGCCAGGATGCTCGCCGGCCGGATCGCGGCCGAGCTGGGCGACACGCTGGTCGCGCCGGTGATCGCCTACGTGCCGGAGGGCAGCATCTCGCCGCCGACCGAGCACATGCGCTTCCCCGGCACCCTCTCGGTGCCCGACCCGGTGTTCAAGGGCACCGTCGAGGCAGCGGCGCGCAGCCTGCGCCAGGCCGGCTTCACGCAAATCGTCTTGATCGGCGATCACGGCGGCTACCAGAACCTCCTGAAGGCGGCGGCGGCCGAGCTCAACCGGGAATGGGCCGGCACGGCGGTGCACGCCCACTTCGTCGACGACTATTACAAGGTCACCCAGACCGGCTACGTGCAGGCACTGCGCGCCAAGGGCCTGAGCGACGCCCAGATCGGCAGTCATGCCGGCGCGGCGGATACCTCGCTCCTGATGGCGGTCGACCCGTCGATGGTGCGGGCCGACCGGCTCGACGGCGCCCAATCGCCCGCCAATGGACCGGCCAACGGCACGGCGGGCGATCCGCGGCCGTCGACCGCGGCACTCGGCCAGCTTGGCGTCGACCTCATCGTCGCGCAAACTGTGGCTGCGATCAGAAAGGCGCGAACGGAGAAGAGATAAAAAATGAAACTCAGTCGCGTTCTCTTGGCCGGTGTCGCGATCACCCTCTGCGGCGCCGGCGGTTGGTGGGCAATGGCCCAGACCGGAGCGCTGGTCTCCGCCGTCACGGTCGTGCCCGGCATGCCGGCGGTGGTCGATCCTGCGAACCTCTACAGCGAAACCCAGGCCGGCAAGCTGAGCCCGGCGGTCAAGGACGCGCTGCCCCGGGTCTATGTGCCGAACCGGCGCGCCAACACCGTGTCGGTGATCGATCCGGCGACGCTGCAGGTCATCGAGACCTTCAAGGTCGGCCGCAACCCGCAGCACGTCGTGCCGTCGTGGGATCTGAAGACTCTGTGGGTCGCCAACAACGCCGAGGGCCGCACTGACGGCAGCCTGACGCCGATCGATCCGCTGACCGGCAAGCCGGGCCGCTCGATCGCGGTCGACGACCCGTACAACATCTATTTCTCGCCGGACGGCCGGTCCATGATCGTCGTCGCCGAGGAATACAAGCGGCTCGACTTCCGCGATCCGGTGACGCTGAAGGTCGACTATTCGATCGCCGCGCCGCGCTGCGCCGGCATCAACCATGCCGACTTCTCGATCGACGGCCGCTACGCGCTGTTCACCTGCGAGTTCGACGGCGCGGTCGCCAAGATCGACCTGGTCGACCGCAAGGTCGTCGGCATGCTGACCTTGAGCCCGTACTGGCAGAGGCCCGACGTGGTGGCCCAGCTCGCCGCGCTGGAGCGCAAGAAGTCGCAGCTCATTCCGACCCAGCAGGTGGTGGTTCAGGACGCGCTGGAACTGGGCGGCGCCATCTGCACCACGCGCGGCATGCCGCAGGACGTCCGCATCTCGCCCGACGGCAAGATATTCTTCATCGCCGACATGATGGCCGACGGCGTCCACGTCGTGGATGGCGAGTCGTTCAAGCAGATCGGGTTCATCCCGACCGGCTCGGGCGCGCACGGGCTCTATCCCAGCCGCGACGGCAAGCTGCTGTACGTCGCCAATCGCGGAACCAACAAGCTCATGGTCCCGCGCGGCGTCGCCAAGGGCAGCGTGTCGGTCATCGACTTCGCCACGCGCAAGGTGGTGGCCACCTGGCCGATCCCCGGCGGCGGCAGCCCCGACATGGGCAACGTGAGCGCCGACGGCAAATACCTGTGGCTGAGCGGCCGCTTCGACGATGTGGTCTATCGCTTCGACACCGCCTCCGGCGCGGTCGACAAGGTCAAGGTCACGGGCGAGCCGCACGGCCTCGCGGTGTGGCCCCAGCCGGGCCGTTACTCGCTCGGCCATACCGGCAACTTGCGCTGAGTCTTCCGGACCGCGTGCGTCCTGCGCACGGTCCGGAAGAGCATGAGGATGCTCTACAGACTCGGCAGGTTGAGGGCGTGCTCCCGGGCGCAGGCCATGGCGCTCTCGTAGCCGGCATCGGCGTGGCGCATCACGCCGGTCGCCGGGTCGTTCCACAGCACGCGGGCGATGCGCCGGGCCGCTTCCGGCGTGCCGTCGCAGCAGATCACCATGCCGGCGTGCTGGGAGTAGCCGATGCCCACGCCGCCGCCGTGATGCAGCGATACCCAGGTCGCGCCCGAGGCGCAGTTCAGCAGCGCGTTCAGCATCGGCCAGTCGGAGATCGCGTCCGAGCCGTCCTTCATCGCCTCGGTCTCGCGGTTGGGGCTGGCCACCGAGCCCGAGTCGAGATGGTCGCGGCCGATCACGATCGGCGCCTTGAGTTCGCCCCGCGCCACCATCTCGTTGAAGGCGAGGCCGACCCGGTCGCGCTCGCCGAGGCCGATCCAGCAGATGCGTGCCGGCAGGCCCTGGAACCGGATGCGCTTCCTCGCCATGTCGAGCCAGTTGTGCAGGTGCTTGTTGTCGGGCAGCAGCTCCTTCACCTTCTCGTCGGTGCGATAGATGTCCTCGGGATCGCCCGACAGGGCGGCCCAGCGGAACGGCCCGATGCCGCGGCAGAACAGCGGCCGCACGTAGGCCGGCACGAAACCCGGGAAGGAGAAGGCGTCGGCCACGCCTTCCTCGAGCGCCATCTGGCGGATGTTGTTGCCGTAGTCGACCGTCGGCACGCCGAGCTTGTGGAACTCCAGCATGGCCCGGACATGCGCCGCCATCGACTTCCGGGCTGCCCGGGCAACGCCCGCCGGATCCCTGCTTCGCCGGTCTTCCCAGTCGCCGAGGCTCCAGCCGGCGGGCAGGTAGCCGTTGCCCGGGTCGTGGGCCGAGGTCTGGTCCGTCAGGCAGTCCGGTCGCACGCCGCGCCGCAACAGTTCGGGCAACACCTCGGCGGCATTGCCCAGCAGGCCAACGGAGACCGGTTTCTTCTCGGCGGTTGACTGCCGGATGATCGCCAGCGCCTCGTCGAGATCCTTCGCTTGGCGGTCAAGATAGCCGGTGCGCAGGCGGAACTCGATGCTCGACGGCCGGCATTCGATGGCGAGGCACGACGCGCCGGCCATGGTGGCAGCCAGCGGCTGCGCGCCGCCCATGCCGCCCAGGCCCGCGGTCAGGATCCAGCGGCCGGCGAGCGAGCCGCCGTAATGCTGGCGGCCCATCTCGACGAAGGTCTCGTAGGTGCCCTGCACGATGCCCTGGCTGCCGATGTAGATCCACGAGCCCGCGGTCATCTGGCCGAACATCATCAGGCCCTTGCGGTCGAGCTCGTTGAAGTGCTCCCAGGTCGCCCAGTGCGGCACCAGGTTGGAGTTGGCGATCAGCACGCGCGGCGCATCGGGATGGGTGCGGAAGATGCCGACCGGCTTGCCCGACTGCACCAGCAAGGTCTGGTCGGCCTCGAGGCTGCGCAGCGAGGAGACGATGCGGTCGAAGCTCTGCCAGTCGCGCGCCGCGCGGCCCATGCCGCCATAGACCACCAGCTCGCCCGGCTTCTCGGCGACGTCGGGATCGAGATTGTTCATCAGCATGCGCAATGGCGCCTCGGTCAGCCAGCTCTTGGCCGTCAAGGTCGTGCCGTGCGGCGCGCGGATCTGGCGGCTGTTGTCGATGCGGGTCATGCGGTCCTCGGAGCGGGCGAATGGGCAGTCGTCGTGAGCGAAGGCAGATGCGGGCGGCCGGCGGCCTCGGCCACGGCGCCGCTGCGGACCAGGCGGGTCGCCGCCTGCTGGTCGGGATGGAGGCTGCGGTCGTGGTCGAGATGCGGCACCTCGCGGCGCAGCAGGTTGCGGACGGCCTCGAGCGGATCGCTCGAGCGGAGCGGCGCATGGAAGTCGCAGCCCTGGGCGGCGGCGAGCAGCTCGATGCCGATCACCGTGCCGGCATTGTCGGCCATGTCGAGCAGGCGGCGCGCGCCGTGCGCGGCCATCGAGACGTGATCTTCCTGGTTGGCGGAGGTCGGGATGGAATCGACGCTGGCGGGATAGGCGCGCTGCTTGTTCTCCGACACCAGCGCCGCCGCCGTGACCTGGGGGATCATGAAGCCCGAGTTGAGGCCCGGTCGCGGCGTCAGGAAGGCCGGCAGGCCGGACAGGGCGGGATCGACCAGCATGGCGACACGCCGCTCGGCCAGCGCGCCGATCTCGCAGATCGCCAGGGCCATGGTGTCGGCGGCAAAAGCCACCGGCTCGGCGTGGAAGTTGCCGCCCGACAGCGCCTCGTTGGTCTCGGCGAAGATCAGCGGATTGTCGGTGACGCCGTTGGCTTCGGTCTCCAGGGTTGCGGCGGCCTGGCGCAACAGGTCGAGCGCGGCGCCCATCACCTGCGGCTGGCAGCGCAGGCAATAGGGATCCTGCACACGCTCGTCGCCGACCAGGTGCGAGGCGCGGATCGCCGAGCCCGTCATGAGGGCGCGCAGGGCGTCGGCCGTCTCGATCTGTCCGCGATGGCGGCGCAGCCGATGGATGCGCGGATCGAACGGCGCGTCCGAGCCGCGCGCGGCGTCGGTCGACAGCGCACCGGTGACCAGCGCCGACTGGAACAGGATCTCGGTCTCGAACAGGGCGGCCAATGCATAGGCCGTGGAGAACTGGGTGCCGTTCAGCAGCGCCAGGCCCTCCTTGGCGCCGAGGGTGAGCGGTCCGAGCCCGGCGCCGGACAGCGCCTTGTCGGCCGGCACGGTCCGGCCCTCGACGATCATCTCGCCGACGCCGATCATCGTTGCCGACATGTGGGCAAGCGGTGCGAGGTCGCCGGACGCCCCGACCGAGCCCTGGCACGGCACGACCGGCGTCAGGCCCCTGGCCAGCATCGCTTCGAGCAGCCGCACCGTCTCCAGCCGCACACCCGAGGCGCCCTGGGCCAGGCTCGCGAGCTTGAGCGCCATCATCAGGCGCGCCACCGGCACCGGCATGGGCGGCCCGGCGCCGGCCGAGTGCGACAGCACGATGTTGCGCTGGAGCGTCGCGAGATCGGCCGGCGGGATGTGGACGTTGGCGAGCTTCCCGAAGCCGGTGTTGATGCCGTAGACCGGCTCGCCCCTGGCGACGATCGCCGACACGGCCGCCGCCGAGCGCTCGATGGCCGGCAGGCTGGCCGGATCGAGCGTCGGCACGCCGCCGCGATAGATCTCGCGCCACTCGGGCAAGGTCATCGCGCCGGGTTTCATCGACCCTTCCAGACTCGCGCGTGCAGCGGCGTGAAGCCGATGCGGTACACCAGCTCGGCCGGCCGTTCGATGTCCCAGACCGCGAGGTCGCACGACTTGCCGGCCTCGAGCGTGCCCACCCGGTCGAGCCGGCCGAGCGCCCGGGCGGCCTGGCGCGTCACCCCGAGCAGGCATTCGTCGACGGTCAGCCGGAAAAGAGTCGCCGCCATGTTCATGGTCAGCAGCAGCGAGGTCAGGGGCGAGGTGCCGGGATTGGAATCGCTCGAGATGGCGATCGGCACGCCGTGCTTGCGCAGCAGCTCGACCGGCGGCTTTTGCGTCTCGCGCAGGAAATAGAAGGCGCCGGGCAGCAGGACGGCGACGGTCCCGGCGCGGGCCAGCGCTTCGATGCCCTTCTCGTCGGCATGTTCGAGATGGTCGGCGGAGAGGGCGCCGAAGCTGGCGGCGAGCTCGGCACCGCCCAGGGTCGTGAGCTGCTCGGCATGCAGCTTGACCGGCAAGCCCAGGCGCTTCGCCGTCTCGAACACCCGGGCAGTTTGCGCCGGCGAGAAGGCGATCGATTCGCAGAACGCATCGACGGCGTCGGCGAGTCCGGCCTGGGCGACGGCCGGCATCTGCCGCTCGCAGACCTCGGCAATGTAGGCGTCCTTGTCGCCCTTGGCCTCGGGCGGCAGGGCATGGGCGCCGAGGAAGCTGGTGACGACGGAGAGCGGCAGCACCTCGCCGAGGCGGCGCGCGACGCGCAGCGACTTCAATTCGCTGTCGAGGTCGAGGCCGTAGCCGGACTTGATCTCCAGCGTCGTGACGCCATCGCGCATCAGGGTCTCGACCCGCTTCGCCGCGCTGGCGAGCAGCTCATCCTCGCTCTCGCCGCGCGTGGCGCGCATGGTCGAGACGATGCCGCCGCCCGCTCGCGAGATCTCGTCGTACGTCGCGCCGGCGAGGCGTAATTCGAACTCGTGGGCGCGGTTGCCGCCATAAACGATATGGGTGTGGCAATCGACCAGGCCCGGCGTGATCCAGCGGCCCTCGCAGTCGATCGTCTGCGCGGCGTCGAGGGTCGGTGCATCGGCTTCGGCGCCGGCATAGACGATGCGGCCCTCCTGCGCGGCGATCAGGCCGTTCTCGACGATCCCCAGGCCCGGTCGCGCGGCGGCCATGGTGGCCAGCCGGGCGCCGCGCCAGACGCGGTCACACTTCATTGCGGGAGAGTAGGCTCAGGGATCGATCAGCACACCGGGATTCATCATCCCCTTGGGATCGAGCTCGCGCTTGGCGCCACGCAGCGCCCTGGCGAACAGCTCGGGCCGCTGCTTGTCGTAGAACGGGCGATGGAAGCGGCCGACGGCGTGGTGGTGGGTCGTCGTGCCGCCATGCTCGACGGTCGCGGCGGTGCAGGTCGTCAGCACCTCCATGAACTGCTCGAGCCCCTTCGCCTTGTCGACGATGCCGCCGAAGGTGAAGTAGAGGCACGGGCCGTCGGGATAGACGTGGGTGAAGCGGCAGGTGACGGTGCCCTCGCGGCCGGTCACGCGCTTGATCGTGTCGTGCGCGATCTTCGTGATCTTCTGATGGAAGTCGCGCATGCGCTCCCAGGTCATCGAAGTCTCGAAGGTCGAGGAGAGGATGCCGCGCGCCACGGCGTGCTCGCTGTAGTGCGGTGCGCGGATGAAGCGGTTGCGCCAGGCGCCGGCCGCGCCCGAGCGATGGGCATTCTCGTCGTCGGGATCCGACTGGTCGGCGACGCCGCCATGGTCGGCGCAGATCTCCAGCGCCCGCTTCATCCAGGCGTCGAGCGGATGGTCGGCCGATTCGAAGGCGAGGACGAGGACCGCCTCCTCGCTGCTCCACGGGATATTGGGCAGCGCCTCGCGCGCCTCGAGCAGGCGGCAGTTGGCGGGATAAAGGCCGGCCTGGGTGATGCCGCGCACCGCGTCGGCACCGTCATAGAAGGTCTTGAAGCGCACGCTCGCCGAGGCGCGGAAGGTCGGCTTGCGGCGCAGCCGTACCCAGGCTTCGGTGATGA
>CAZHQA010000256.1:0-7637 GCA_964533955.1 uncultured Reyranella sp.
CGAGGGCGGGCGCGACTTCCTGCGCCGCCGCCTGATGGAACTGGTCGGCGTCGGCATGGCCGTCGCGGGCGTGCTGCTGCTGATGTCGATCTTCACCTTCAGTTCGGCCGATCCCTCGCTCAACCACGCCACCGGCATGCCGCCCAACAACCTGTTGGGCGTGCCCGGCGCCTACATTTCCGACCTGCTGCTGCAGACCTTCGGCCTCGCCATCGTGCTGGTGCCGGTGGCGCTGATCACCTGGGGCGTGCGGCTGACGCGCACTCACCATCTCGGCTTCTTCGGCTTGCGGCTGTCGCTGCTCCTGCTGGCGTTGCTGATGATGAGCGTGGGCTGTGTCGGCCTGGGCGATGTCGGCGGTGCCGCCACCCACACCGGACCGGGCGGCCTGGTCGGGCTGGCGTTGATCGGCCGCTTTCGCGACTTCGTGCTCAGCCATTCGAGCGGCGGCAGCCTGGCGCTGATCGAGCCGGCCTGTGCCGCGCTGGCCCTGATCGCCATGGCGCCGGCGCTCGGCATGAACCGCACCGACCTGCCGCTGATCTTCCGCATCCTGCGCGCGCCCTTCCTGTGGGCGGTGTGGCTGACGCGGGCCGGCGTCGGCCTGTGGCGCGGCAAGCCGCAGCCGTTCGACGAGGAGGCAGAGCCGCCGTCGCCGCCGATCGGCTATGCCGAGATCCCTGGCGAGATCGACGCCAGCCAGTACGACCCCGCTCATTTCCAGGAGGGCCGCTACGAGCAGATCCCGGTCGAGGGCGAGCCGCTGCCCGCGCGCGAGTCGCTGATGGTCGACGCGCCCTATTCGCCGCTGGAGCGGCCGGCACCGGCGATTCCCGAGGCGCCGGTGTCCCTGCACCCGGCGCGACCGCCCGCCGTCGACGAAGCCGCGCCCGAGTCCCTGCACGAACGCACGCTGTTCGACCGCCTGGCCGGCCTGCGCATCGAGCCGATCCTCGGCCGCCTGCGCCCGATGCCGAAGCCCGACGCGCCGCCGCAGCCCGAGCCGGCGCCGCTCGAGCCCGAGCCTCTCGGGCACGAGCCGCCGCGCGAAGTCGCCGACCTGGCGCCGGCCGAGCCCGAGGAGATCGAAGGCGGCGAGGAGGTTGACGAGAATCCGTTCACGCCCGACGCGCTCGACGCCGAGCAGGCGCCCGTGCCGGCGGCGGTGAGCGGCGTGAAGATCATTGCGCGCAAGTCGGCGGTGGCCCAGGGCAAGCGCGCCGCGCGGGCCGGCCAGCGCGAGCTCGATCTCGGCACCGAGTACCAGCTGCCGCCGCTCGACATCCTGTCGCTGCCCTCGCGCGTCAGCACCGAAGCGAAGATCGACGAAAGCGCGCTCGAGCAGAATGCGCGCCTGCTCGAGACCGTCCTGGAGGACTTCGGCGTCAAAGGCCAGATCGTGAAGGTGCGCCCCGGGCCGGTCGTGACCCTGTACGAGCTCGAGCCCGCCCCCGGCACCAAGTCGAGCCGCGTCATCGGCCTCGCCGACGACATCGCCCGCTCGATGAGCGCCGTGTCGGCCCGCGTCGCCACCGTGCCGGGCCGCAACGTGATCGGCATCGAGTTGCCCAATGCGCGGCGCGAGACGGTGTTCCTGCGCGAGCTGCTGTCGACCCGGCACTACGAGGACAATCGCCTCAACCTGCCGCTGGCGCTGGGCAAGGACATCGGCGGCGATCCGGTGATCGCCGACCTCGCGCGCATGCCGCACTTGCTGATCGGCGGCACCACCGGCTCGGGCAAGTCGGTGGCGGTCAACACCATGATCCTGTCGCTGCTCTACCGGCTGCCGCCGGACCGTTGCCGCTTCATCATGATCGATCCCAAGATGCTCGAGCTGAGCGTCTACCAGGATATCCCGCACCTGCTCACGCCGGTCGTCACCGAGCCGCGCAAGGCGATCGTGGCGCTGAAATGGGTGGTGCGCGAGATGGAGGACCGCTATCGCGCCATGAGCTCACAGGGCGTGCGCAACATCGCGGGCTACAACGACAAGCTCGCCGAGGCCCGCAAGAAGGGCGTCGCGCTGACCCGCAAGGTGCAGACCGGCATCGACCCCGAGACGCGCCGGCCCACCTTCGAGGAGGAAGAGGTCGACACCACGCCGCTGCCCTTCATCGTGGTGATCATCGACGAGATGGCCGACCTCATGCTGGTCGCCGGCAAGGAGATCGAGGCGGCGGTGCAGCGGCTGGCGCAGATGGCGCGCGCCGCCGGCATCCACGTCATCATGGCCACCCAACGGCCCTCGGTCGACGTCATCACCGGCACCATCAAGGCCAACTTTCCGACCCGCATCTCCTTCCAGGTCACGTCCAAGATCGACAGTCGCACCATCCTGGGCGAGCAGGGCGGCGAGCAGCTCCTCGGCCAGGGCGACATGCTCTACATGGCAGGCGGCGGCAAGATCGCGCGCGTGCACGGCCCGTTCGTCAGCGACGCCGAGGTCGAGGACGTGGTGCGTCATCTCCGCGCGCAGGGCGCGCCCGCCTACATCGAATCGGTGACCGACGACCCCGATGGCGAGGAGGGCGGCCTTGGCCTGCCGGGCGAGGGCGGCGAGGAAGGCGAGAGCGACCAGCTCTACGACCAGGCGATCGCCCTGGTGGCGCGCGAGCGCAAGTGCAGCGTGAGCTTCATCCAGCGCTACCTGCAGATCGGCTACAACCGCGCCGCCCGCATCGTCGAGCGCATGGAGAAAGAGGGTGTGGTGACCTCGGCAAACCACGTCGGCAAGCGCGAGATCCTGGCCCGCGACATCGACGACAGAGCGCGGTAATTCCGAGTGATTCCTCCCCATTTGAATGGGGAGGATTTCTTTCGATCGCTTATCCACCGCGACTCATTTCTGTAACCAAACCTTCGTCTTTGTGCAGCCTGCAGCCGTTACGCAGCCTAGAGGGGCGCAGAACGGGGTCTGAATGCTGCGGCTTGAGGGCGTGGTCAAAAAGTTCGGCGACAAGCGTGCCATCGACGGCATCTCGCTCGCCGTGCCCAAGGGGCAGCTGGTCGGGGTGATCGGCCAGTCGGGCTCGGGCAAGTCGACCATGCTGCGCATGATCAACCGCCTGAACGATCCGAGCGACGGGCGCATCCTGTTCGGCGACACCGACGTCACCGCCCTGAAGGGCCGGGACCTGCGCCATTGGCGGGCCCGATGCGCCATGATCTTCCAGCAGTTCAACCTCGGCGGCCGCCTCGACGTCCTGACCAACGTCATGATGGGCCGCGCCTTCCACGCGCCGCTGTGGCGCGCGCTGCTCAAGCTGTGGACGCCGGAGGAGAAGGCGATGGGCCTCTCCGCGCTCGAGGGCCTCGACATGGCCCGCCTGAGCGCCCAGCGCGCCGATACCCTGTCGGGCGGCCAGCAGCAGCGGGTCGCCATCGCCCGCGCCCTCATCCAGGAACCAGAGATCATCCTGGCCGACGAGCCGATCGCCTCGCTCGATCCGCGCAACACCCAGGTGGTGATGGACGCGCTGCAGCACATCAACAGGCATCTCGGCATCACCGTGATGGTGAACCTGCACAGCCTCGATCTCGCCCGCAAATACTGCGACCGGCTGGTCGGCCTGGCGGCGGGCCGCCTGGTGTTCGACGGCGCGCCCGAAGCGCTGACCGAGCACGTCGCGCGCGATCTCTACGGCCTCGAGTCGAACGACCTGCTGGGCCATGGCGCGCCGCATCTCGCGGCCGGCACGGTGCCCGGTCTCGCTCTGGCCAATTCCTGATCCTCACTCTTCGCTAGCAAGGAGATCTCTACATGTTCACCCGTCGTCTGCTGCTCGGCACGACCTTCGCCGCCGGCACGGTCGCGCTGGCCGGCACCGTCCGCGCACAGGATTGGAAGGCCAAGTATCCGGAACTGGTGTTCGCCATCGTGCCGGCCGAGAACGCGTCGGGCGTGAGCGAGCGTTTTGCGCCGTTCATGGAATATCTCTCCAAGGAACTCGGCACCAAGGTGACGCTGCGCGTGGCCAACGACTACGCCGCCGTGATCGAGGGCCAGCGCAACGGCTCGATCCAGATCGCGGGTTACGGTCCGGCTTCCTATGCCCGCGCCATCGTCACCGGCGTGAAGGTCGATCCGTTCTGCACCACCCGGAACAACGACGGCACCGTCGGCTATTACTCGGTCTTCTACGTCCGTGCCGACAGCCCTTACAAGTCGATGGACGATCTCAAGGGCAAGAACCTCGGCCTGGTCGATCCCAATTCGACCTCGGGCAACAACGTGCCGCGCTTCGTGCTCAACAAGCTGAAAATCGTGCCGGAGAGCTACTTCGCGCACGTCACCTACACCGGCAGCCACGAGAACGCGGTGATTGCGCTCCAGCAGAAGACGGTCGACGTGGCCGCCAACTGGTGGAACGCCGAGGACGATTCGAACCTGACCCGCATGGTCGCCAAGAACCTCGCCAAGAAGGACGACTTCCGGATCATCTACAAGTCCGAGCTGATTCCGAACTCACCCTATGCCTATCTCGACAGCCTGCCGGCCGACCTGAAGGCCGCCATCTGGAAGGCCTTCCAGGAGGCACCGACCAAGGCAAAGGCTGCCTTCGACAAGCTGTCGGACGGCAAGGACAAGGAGTTCATCCCGACCGACGCGAAGTACTACGATGGCGTCGTCGAGCTGATCAAGTTTATCGACTCGCTCCGCAAGCAGAAGAGCTGAGCGCCGCTGGACGAGATGACGGGGCAGGACGCCGGCCGCATGGCCTCGCCCGTCGTTCAGCTTCCGGACGCGCAACTGAGGCCTCTGCTCGCCGCCTACGACGCGTCGCTGCGCAGCCGCCGCCTGCATTCGCTGCTGGTGGTGGCCTGCATCGTCGCCGCCGTCGCCCTGTCGTCGATCTCGGCCGAGGTGTCGCTCGGCAAGCTGGCGGCCAACATCGGCAACTTCACCAGCTACTTCGGCCGCCTGCTGCACCTCGACGGCGGCTCGCTGGTCTTCACCGACCCTGTCGAATGGTTCTGGGGCCTGCGCCGCTGGCTTCGCCTGCTCGGCGAGACGCTGCTGATGGCCTATGTCGGCACGACTCTTGGCGCGGTAGGCGCTTTCTTCCTCTGCTTCCTCGCCGCCGCCAACGTGGCGCCGAGGCCGTGGCTGCGCGTGCTGGTGCGGCGCTTCTGCGAGCTCTGCCGCACCGTGCCGGAACTGGTCTTTGCGTTGATGTTCGTCATCGCCTTCGGGCTCGGCCCCATGGCGGGCGTGCTCGCTGTCGCCGTCCATACGCTGGGGGCGCTCGGCAAGCTGTTTGCCGAGGTCGTCGAGAACATCGACATGAAGCCGGTCGAAGGCGTGCACGCCACCGGCGCGCCCTGGCATGTCGCCATGCGCTTCGGGGCGATGCCGCAGGTCCTGTCGAATTTCGTGAGCTATGCGTTGCTGCGCTTCGAGATCAACGTGCGCGGGGCCACGGTCATGGGCTTCGTCGGTGCCGGTGGCATCGGCGTCGATCTGGTCGAGGCCATCCGCAAGTTCTACTACTCCGACGTTTCGGCCATCCTGGTGCTGATCATCGTCACGGTTTCGGTGATCGACACGGTCACCGGCCAGGTTCGCCATCGGCTGATCGGCAGGGAGGAGCGCCGCTAGATGAATGGCCGCATGCCGATCGACCTGGCCGCCATCCGCGGCCGCCATCCGCACCATTTCGGACCGCCCAGCCGCGGGCGCCAGCTCCTGTGGGCGCTGGGCGGCGGCGCTTCCTTGCTGCTGTTGTGGGGCATGGCCGAGCTCGGCTTCTTCAGCTCCGGCTTCCTGGCCGGCATCGGCAAGCTGGGCGAGATCGCCGGCCTCATGCTGCCGCCCAATCCCGGAGACTGGGCGCACGTGCGCCTCTACGTGATGTCGCTGATCGAGACCATCGCGATCTCCTTCCTGGGCACGCTGGCCGCGTCGATCGTCGCCGTGCCGTTGGCGCTCCTGGCCGCCCGGAACGTCACGACGGCGCGCCTGGTGCGGTTCTTCTCGCGCCGCACGCTCGACACCATCCGCAGCATCGATACGCTGATCTGGGCGCTGATCTGGATCAACGTGGTGGGCCTCGGCCCCTTTGCCGGCGTGCTGGCCATCATGACGTCCGACATCGGCAACTTCGGCAAGCTGTTCTCCGAGGCGATCGAGGCCGCCGACAAGAAGCCGGTCGAAGGCATCGTCTCGGCGGGTGCCGGCCGCATCCTCGGCATCCGTTTCGGCATCTTGCCCGAGGTCTTTCCGGTCCTGGCGAGCCAGGTGCTGTACTTCTTCGAATCCAACACGCGTTCGGCAACTATCATCGGGATCGTCGGCGCCGGCGGCATCGGCCTGCATCTCGCCGAGGCGATCCGCACGCTCGAGCTGCAGCAGGCCTCGTTCATCATCCTGATCATCCTGGCGACGGTCGCCGCGATCGACGTCGTTTCGAACCAGCTGCGCTTCGCCCTTATCGGCCAGCGGGGGCGCACGGCTTGAGCGACGCACCGCGCTATGCCCTCTACTATGCGCCGCGTCCCGAGGAAGGTCTCGCCGCGGCCGCCAGCCAGTGGCTGGGCTGGAATCCCGATCCCGGCCGCGGCCGTCGGGTGCCGCTTTCCTCCGGCATCGATGCCCAGCGCCTGGCCGAGATCACCGCCGAGCCCCGTCGCTACGGCTTCCACGGCACGCTGAAGGCGCCGATCGCCCTGGCCAACGAGGTCTCGGAGAGCGAGTTGCTGGCCGCCGTCGGGCGTTTTTCGGCGAGCCAGCGTCCGTTCACCGTGCCGTCGATCAGGCTTGCCGAGCTGTCGGGCTTCCTGGCGCTCGTTCCCTCGGCGCGCACGCCCGAGCTGCAGGATCTCGCCGACCGCTGTGTCGTCGAGTTCGACGAATTCCGCCGGCCGCCCGACGAGGCAGAGCTCGCACGCCGCCGCGCCAACGGCCTGTCGCCACGCCAGGAACAGCTGTTGACGCGCTGGGGCTATCCCTACGTGCTGGAGGAGTGGCGCTTCCATCTGACGCTCACGGGCCGCATCGCCGATGCCGGCGAGCGGGCCGCGGTAATGGCGATCCTCAGGCAGCGCTTCTCGGGTTTCGTCGATCGGCCGCTGCAGGTGCGCGATCTCTGCGTGTTCCGTCAGTCGGTGCCCGACCGGCCGTTCAGCGTATTGGCGCGATTCAGGCTCGGCGGCGGGCGTCTGGTAAGCACCGAAGTGTGGCGAGCCAGCTGACGAAGGCCTGGGCTGCGGTCTCGAGGGCACCGTCGTTCACGATCGTCGTCAGGCGCAGGTCGTTCACCTCGTAGGCGCCGCTGCGGCCGATGCGCCGGGCCGCCGCTTCGGCATCCTCGCGGCCGCGCGCGGCCAGGCGCTCGGCAAGCCGTTCTGGCGAGGCCGTGATCAAGACCGGGTAGGTATCGTCGTCCAGCCCGCCGACTTTCTGGAAATGTTCGCGCGATCCCGATACCACCACGGCGAGGCCGGAATTGCGCCAGGCATAGACCTCGCGGCCGATGCCGTAGTGGTTGCCATGCGCCTGCCAGTGAAAGGCGAACAGGCCATGAGAACGCCGCAGCGCGAATTCGGCCGCGCTCAGGGCCACGTGGTTCTCGCCGCCGGCTCCGGGCGGGCGAGTGATGTAGCGATGGGCGAAGATCACGGCTGCGTCGCCGGGC
>CAZHQA010000257.1:0-7637 GCA_964533955.1 uncultured Reyranella sp.
CGAAACTCGGGAACGGCGCCGAAGCGCCGGAGATAGGCCGACTTGTGAGCTTCGATGAGGTCTTCCACCACGAAGGGGCAGGCAAGGCAGTCGCCGTCCTTCAGCGCCTCGGCACCAGTCCAGGTGAGGATCGCCTCGTCACCGACATACTTGTGAATCTCTGCGCCGCATTCGAGGGCCGCGTCGGTGACGTCGCGGAAGAAATCGTTGAGCAGCGCATGGAAGCGGACAGGGCCCAGCCGCTCGGCCATGCCGGTCGAGTTCTTCATGTCGATCAGCACGAAGACTCGTTGTTCACGCCGGGGCTGCACGTAGCGCCCGGTCAGCAGGTTCTTCAGCGTCCCGAAGCCCAGCAGGCCACCCATCTCGAAAACGAGGTTGCCACCCACCGACATGGCGATGGCGAAGACGATGGAACTGCGGAATTCCTTGCCGAAGTCGACCGGCACGCCGGTAATGGGCTGCGTCAGGAGGCGGCTGAGCAGCAGGCCGCAGATGATGATGACCAGGTAAAAGGCAACCTTGACCGAGAAGTAGACTGGGAGCGGTACGCGCCGTAGCCGCCTCGCGAAGGGAATCCGGTAGCGGTTGAGCTCGAACAGAAGGATCGGCGTGGCGATGAGCAGTGATGAAGCGACGCTCAGAATTGCGTTTCCGAGGCGCGATGTCCCCGGCGGGCTAATCCAGAGGCCGAACCAGCAACTCACAACAATACTGGCAAGGCTTACCCAGAAAAAAATCTTCCATTCACGATGACTGCGACGCGACAGTTTCATGTCGTCTGCATACCTTGATTTCTCCTGGGGCAGATTGACGGTCAGTCGGTACCTTGCCTAGCCTTCAGCCATCAAAAACCCTGGAGGAAACGAATGAAGAAGCTGCTGCTCACGGCGACCGCGGTTCTGGCCCTCGGTGCGCTCAGCGGTGCCTCGCAAGGTCAGGGCAAGAAAACCCTCGCCTTCGTCGTCAATGGTGCCTCCGACTTCTGGAAAGCGGCCGAGGCCGGCGTCAAGAAGGCGCAAACCGAGCTGCCGAACTATACTTTGGTGTTCAAGTACCCCGAACAGTCCTCGGCGGCGATCCAGACCCGCATCATGGACGACCTGGTGGCGGCCGGCGTTGCCGGCATGCTGGTGAGCGCGGTCGACCCGAAGACCATGGGCGATGCGTTGAACCGGGTCGGCGGGCAGGTTGCCCTGTTCACGACCGACAGCGACGCACCCAACAGCAAGCGCGTCGCCTATATCGGCTCGTCCAATACCGACGCCGGAAAACAGGCCGGCCAGCTCATGGTCAAGGCGATGCCCAATGGCGGCAAGTGCATGGGCTTCGTCGGCCTGCCGGGCGCAGATAATGCGCGCGAGCGGATCGACGGCGTGAAGGAGGTCATCAAGGGGACCAAGATCGAGCTGGTCGACGTGCGCGCCGACGACATCGACCAGACCCGCGCCAAGCGCAACGTCGAGGACACGATCAGCGCCCGACCCGACATCAACTGCATGGTCGGCTTCTATTCCTACAACACGCCGCGAATCTACGAGGCGCTGCGCGAGGCCGGCAAGATCGGCAAGGTCACCATCATCGGCTTCGACGAGGACCCGATCACCCTGGGCGGCGTCAAGGAAGGCACCATCGTCGGCACCGTCGTGCAGCAGCCCTACGAGTGGGGCTACCAGGGCATGAAGGACCTGGCGAAGTACCTCGAAGGCGACAAGTCCTTCATTCCGGCCAACAAGCTGATCATCGTGCCGACCAAGATCATCGAAAAAGGCAATGTCGACGCGTTCTGGGCCGAGTTGAAGGAGCGGCAGGGCAAGAAGTAGCAGCCGATTTGGCCTAGACTGACGGGCGTCGCGTTCCGCGCGACGCCCTTCTTGCGCGCAAGGACCCGTGACTCCACCGCTTCTCGAACTCGTCGCCGTCAGCAAAACCTATCCCGGGGTGAAGGCGTTGAGCCGCGTCGGCCTGCAGGTCGGGCGTGGCGAGGTGCTGGCGCTGATCGGCGAGAACGGCGCGGGCAAGTCGACCCTGATGAAGATCCTGGGCGGCGTGGTTGCGCCGAGCGAGGGCACGATCCGCATCGACGGGGTCGAGCATGCCTCGCTGACGGTAGGCGCCGCGATGGCGGCCGGCATCGCGTTCGTGCACCAGGAGCTCAATCTCTTCGACAATCTCGACGTCGCGGCCAACGTCATGATCGGCCGCGAGCCGGTTCGCGCCGGACCGCTGAAGCTGATCGACCGCGAGGCGCTCGATTCCCGGGTGAGGCCGCTGCTGCGCCGCCTGGGTGTCGATTTCGACGCCCACACGCCGGTTGCCGACCTGTCGCTGGCGCAATGCCAGCTCGTCGAGATCGTCAAGGCACTGTCGCTCGACGCCCGCGTCGTCATCATGGACGAGCCCACCTCGAGCCTTACCGTGTCGGAGACGGCGCGCCTGCTCAAGGTCATCGCCGAGCTGAAGGCGGCCGGCGTGTCGGTGATCTTCATCTCGCATCGGCTCAACGAGGTCGAGCAGTGCGCCGATCGCGTCGTGGTGCTGCGCGACGGCGCGGTGGTCGGGGAACTGGCGAAGGGCGAGATTTCCCCGGACAAGATGATCCGCATGATGATCGGGCGCGACCTCCGATCGCTCTATATTCCGCCCGCCCGGCCGGCCGGGCCGCCGGGGCTCGAAGTGGCCGGCCTGCGGACGGCGGCCCATCCCACGGAAGCGCTCGATCTCGCGCTGCATTCGGGCGAAATCCTCGGCATGGCGGGTCTGGTCGGCGCCGGCCGCACCGAGCTCGCCTGCGCGGTGTTCGGCGTCGACCGGCCGGTGGCCGGCGAGATCAGGCTCGATGGTCGCAGACTCTCGGTGCGCACGCCCCGCGATGCCATAGACCACGGCATCTTCCTGGTGCCGGAGGACCGCAAGCGGACCGGCCTGGTGCTCGAACAGACCGTCACCGAGAATATCTCGCTCGCCAGCCTCAAGGCGTTCGCCACCGGCCTGCTGATCCGGCGCGGCGCCGAACGCCGCAATGCCAGCGAGCGTAGCGCCGCGCTCAACATCCGCACGGCGTCGATCGACACCATCGTCGGCACCCTGTCGGGCGGCAACCAGCAAAAGGTCGTGCTGGCCAAGTGGCTGTCGATGAAACCCCGGGTGGTGATCTTCGACGAGCCGACGCGCGGGATCGACGTCGGTTCCAAGTCGGAGATCTACAAGCTCATGCGCGGGCTCGCCGACAGCGGCGTCGCGGTGCTCATGATCTCGAGCGACATGGAAGAGGTGATCGGCGTCAGTGACCGCATCGCCGTGATGCGTGAAGGTCGTATCGCCGGCTTTCTCGAACGGGCTGAATTTACGGAGGAAAACGTGATGCGGCTGGCCGTGGGACGCCATGACATGCGCAAGGCGGAGGCTGTCTGATGCTCAAGAAGGATCTCGGCCTCTTCGTGCTGATCCTCGTGGTGGGTTGCGTGGTGGCAATCCTCAATCCGCGCTTCCTGTCGCCAATTAACCTCGGCAACACTGCCAACCTGATCGGCCTGTTCGGGCTGTTCTCGATCGGCGAGGCCTTCGTCATCATCACCGGCGGCATCGATCTGTCGATCGGCTCGATGTTCGCGCTGCTGGGCGTGATTTTCGTCGACCTGCTGGTGACCTGGCAGCTGCCGTGGTGGCTGGCAGTGCTGGCGACCGTGGCAGGCGGCGTCGTCCTGGGAACGATCCATGGCTTGCTGGTGACTCGGCTGCGGATGCAGCCCTTCATCGTCACCCTGTGCGGCCTGCTGATCTATCGCGGTGTGGCGCGCTACTACACCAATGACGGCACGGCGGGCTTCGAGTTCGGTCAGAGCTTCCCCACCCTGGAATGGCTGGCGGCCGGCCGCACACTCGGCGTGCCGCACTCCTTCATCGTGTTCCTGATCGTGGCGGCGCTGATGGGGATTCTGCTGCATCGCTCGGTATTCGGCAGATACCTGTTCGCCGTCGGCAAGAACGAGGAGGCGGCGCGCTACTCCGGCATCCGCACCGACGCAGTGATCGCCGCCGCCTATATCATCTGCGGCGCGCTGGCCGGTCTTTCGTCGATCTATCTCGCCATGTACACACGTTCGATCTCGCCGGCGAGTCACGGCAATTTCTACGAGCTTTACGGCATCGCCGCCGCCGTGCTCGGCGGCTGCTCGCTGCGCGGCGGCGAAGGCTCGATGGTCGGCATCGTGCTGGGCACCATTCTGCTGCAGGTGCTCCAGAACCTCGTCAACCTGCTCGGCATCCCGAGCTCCCTCAACTTCGCCGTGATGGGCACCGTGATTCTGATCGGCGTCCTCGCCGACCAGCAGCTGACGCGGCTCAGGGAGCGACGAAGGGCGCGATAGATCAGCCGCGGCGCGCGAGCGCCCGGGCAAACGTCGCGTGGTCGACGTTGCCGCCCGAGCAGACCACGGCAACCTTGCGGCCCTTGACGGGCAGCTTGCCGGTGAGCGCCGCGGCGAGCGCCACGGCGCCGCCCGGCTCGACCACGATCTTGTATTCACGGAATGCCACTTCCATGGCGTCGAGCACCTCCTCGTCGCTGACGACGAGGCCGGGCCCCAGCACCTTTTGCGCCAAGGGAAAGGTGACGTCTCCCGGCGTCGGCGCCAGCAGCGCATCGCAGATCGAGCCGGTGAGCTTGTCGTTGGTTTCCTTGCGGCCGCTGCTGAGGGAGCGCGCGAGGTCGTCGAAGCCGGCCGGTTCGCCGGCATGAACGGTCGTCTCGGGGCTGACGCCTTTCACCCCGAGCGCCACGCCGGTCGACAAGCCGCCGCCCGAGCAGGGTGCGGCTACCGCATCGAGGGCGACGCCGATGACCTTGGCCTGTTCGGCCAGCTCGAGCCCGGCCGTGCCCTGGCCGGTCAGGATCCAGACATGATCGTAGGGCGGGACGACGGTCGCGCCGGTCTTCCTTGCGATGCCGAGTCCAATCTCTTCGCGGCTGTCCCTGACGCGATCGTACAGCACGATCTCGGCGCCGGAGGCGCGGGTATTGGCGACCTTCAGTGCCGGCGCATCGGCTGGCATGACGATGGTGGCCTTCACGCCCATCAGGCGCGCGGCCTCTGCCAGCCCCTGCGCATGATTGCCCGACGACCAGCCGACGACGCCTTTCTTGCGATCGGCCTCGCCCATGCTGGCGAGGAAATTGTAGGCCCCCCGGATCTTGAAGGATCCGGTGCGCTGCAGGCACTCGGCCTTGATGAACAATCGGCCGCCCAGCTTCGCGTTGACGCGCTCGTTTTCGAGCAGCGGGGTGCGGACGACGATGCCGTCGAGCCGGCGGGCGGCGGCTTGGATATCGGCGAAGGTCGGCAGCGAACTCATGCAACACCAAGCAAGGCGGGAAGGCGGGAAAGGTCCTTGATCTCGGCCACGATCTTGCCGGGCAGGTTGTCTTCGGGAACGCCACCGCGGTTGACCCACAGCGTCCGGAATCCGAAATGCGCGGCGCCATGCGCATCCCAGCAGTTGGACGACAAGAAGCACACCTTGGAGGGCTCGACGGCAAACCGCTGCTCGACCAGCGCATAGGTGCGCGGATCGACCTTGAAGACCTTCGCCGCATCGACGCTCAGCACGGCCTCGAAGCGGTCGGCCAGGCCCGAGGCCTTGACCATCGGGTCGAGCATCCCGGGATTGCCGTTGGACAGGATCGCCAAACGCTTTCCGGCGCGGCGAAGCGTATCGAGCATGGCCGGCACTTCGGGGAAGGGGTCGAGCGCCAGGTAGGCGCCCAACAGGCTCTCCCGCAGGGACTTGTCGGAGATGCCGAAGGTCGCCAGACAATTGTCGAGCGCCTCGCCGGTGACCTGCCAGAACGGCGCATAGGCGCCCATGCTGTTGCGCAGCCAGGTGTATTGGATCTGCTTGATGCGCCACATCTCGGAAAGTGCGTCGGCCTTCGGTCCGATCGCAGAGCGATGGCGAGCGACAGCGGAGTTGAAGTCGTACAGCGTGCCGTAGGCGTCGAAGACGCACAATTCGATCCCGGCCAATGGGCTTGCGGTCATGTGCTAGGCTACTCGCATGTTCATCGCCATCGTTCAAATCCCCATGAGCAAGCGGCCGAAGCAAGCCGCAGTCGAGGCGGCCGCCAAGTCGGCGCCCACCTACACCGCGCTCGGCGCCAAAGGCCTGTTGAAAAAGTATTATCTCAACGGCGAAGCCGGCGGTGGCGGAGTCTACGTCTGGGAATCCGAAGCGGCGGCGCGGGCCTGGTACACGCCGGCATGGGAGAAGCACATGGAAGCAGCTTTCGGCACCACGCCGAAGGTCACCTACTACGACAACCACGTCATCGTGGACAACGAGTCGGGAAAGGTCCGCATCGAGGACGAGGCTTGATCAAGCTCCCCTCCCCGGCAGACCGGGGAGGGCAACGAAAATCGGAGGAACGAGAATGCAGAAGCGCAAACTGGGCCGCACCGGCCTCGAGGTCTCGGTGCTGGGGTATGGCGCTGGTGCCGTGGGCGGCCTGTTCACCAAGGGCGCGGCGGCCGACCAGGAACGCGCCGTCGCGCGCGCCATCGAAGCCGGCATCAACTATTTCGACACGGCGGCGCTCTACGGCAACGGCGAGTCCGAGAAGAATCTCGGCCGCGTGTTGAAGGCGCTCAAGGCCGACGTCGTGGTCGGCACCAAGGTGCGGCTCAACGCGGCGCATCGCTCGGGGATCGGCCAGGCCATCGCGCAGGGCATGGAGGACAGCCTCAAGCGCATGGGTCGGGACCATGTCGATCTCTTCCAGCTGCACAATCCGCTGGTCGCCAGGGATGCCGACGACCGCCTGGCGATCGACCTCGCGCTGAGCGAGGCGGCGCCCGCGCTCGACAAGCTGCGCAAGCAGGGCAAGACGCGCTTCATCGGCTTCAGCGGCGTGGGCGAGACGCCGGCCCTCCTGACGGCCATCGATTCCGGGCTCTTCGATACCGTTCAGGTGGTCTACAACGCGCTCAATCCCAGTGCCGGCGGCCCGATGCCGAAAGGCGCGCCGGGCCAGGATTACGGCCGGCTGCTCGAGCGCGCCAAGGCGGCCGACATGGGGACGATCATCATCCGCGCCCTGGCGGGCGGCGCTCTCTCGGGAACCGCGGACCGCCATCCGCTCGCCATGCAGGTGGTCGATCCGATCGGTTCGGCACCCGACTTCGCGGGCGACGTGGGGCGGGCCCGGCAGCTCGATCCATTGGTGGGGGAGAGCAGCTCGACCGACCTGACCGAGTTCGCCGAGCGCTTCGTGATATCGCACCCGGCCGTGTCGACCATGCTGGTCGGCTACTCGACCCTCGGCCATCTCGAGGCGGCCATCGCTGCGGTGAACAAGGGCCCGCTGTCCCCGGACATCCTGAAGAAGCTGGCCTAGCAGTTTGCTGAAGAACCTTCCGGTTTTTCAGGATTGGTGATTCCATAGCGTAGTTTTAGCTGTGGAGCATGGGCCATGCGCGGTGAGTTCCGGGATCAAGGCGGACTGTTCTCGTACATCGACCCCGAGAGCCGCATTCCGGCGGCCGTGCCGATGAACACCGGAAAGAAGGCAATGGCACCGGCCAGCACGATCTTCGAGCCGATGCCGTAGCCGAACCACACGATGATCAGAGGAGCCAGCG
>CAZHQA010000258.1:0-7605 GCA_964533955.1 uncultured Reyranella sp.
CGTCGCGCTCAATCCGGCGCTGATCGTGGCCGACGAGCCGACCAGCGCACTTGACGTCACGGTGCAGCGCCAGGTGCTCGACCTGATCGACGGGCTGAGGCGCGAGAACGGCACCTCGGTGCTGCTGGTGACGCACGATCTCGGTGTCGCGGCCGACCGCGCGGACCGGCTTGTGGTGCTGCAGAACGGCGCAATCCAGGAACAAGGCCCCGTGCGCGAGGTCCTGAACCAGCCGCGCAGCGCCTACACGCGGCGCCTCTTGTCCGACGCGCCTTCGCTGTCGAAGACGCCGCGCCGGCGCCCCGCCCTGTCGGCGGAGTCCGATCTCGCCGTCGAGGTCGAGGGGCTGACGCACGACTTCGCCACCGCCACGGGGCCGTTCCGCGCCCTCGACAATGTTGCGTTCAAGGTGCAGCGCGGCACCACCCACGCCATCGTGGGCGAGTCGGGCTCGGGCAAGACGACGACCGTGCGCAGCGTGGTAGGCTTCCTCAAGCCCACCGCCGGCCGCATCCGCGTCGATGGCACCGATCTCACCAGCCTGAAAGGCGAGGCGCTGCGCCAGTTCCGCCGCCACATCCAGCTCGTGTATCAGAACCCCTTCGGCTCGCTCGATCCGCGGCAGACCATCGGCCAGATCGTCGAGGAGCCACTGCTCAACTTCGATCCGCTGCCGCGCGAGGATCGCGCCGCCAAGGTGCGCGACATGATGCGCCGCGTGCAGCTGCCCGAGGGCTTCCTCGGCCGTCACCCGCGCGCGCTGTCGGGCGGCCAGCGCCAGCGCGTGGCGATCGCCCGCGCCCTCGTCCTGGGTCCGCGCGTGCTGGTGCTGGACGAGGCGGTGTCGGCGCTCGACGTCACGGTGCAGGCGCAGATCCTCGCCCTGCTCGACGAGCTGCAGAAATCGCTCGGGCTCACCTATCTCTTCGTGTCGCACGACCTCGCCGTGGTGCAGCAGATCTCCGACACCGTGTCGGTCATGCATAAGGGCCGCCAGGTCGACGGCGGGCCGGTGGGGCGGGTTTTTGCACGGCCCGACAGCCCCTATACCCGCGAGCTCATCGACGCCATTCCCGGTCGCCGCGCGCCGGTCCTTGTCACGTCCCCCGTTCCGGTGTGAGGTTCGTCCGAAATGACCAAGTTGCCCAACCTCAAACGCCTGGGATTCTTCACCCGCCTGCTCGACCAGACCGACGCTGCCGAGCGCTATCGTCTTGCGACCGCGCAGATCGCCCACGCCGAACGCTGGGGCTTCGATTCGGCCTGGATTGCCCAGCACCATTTCCATGAGGGCGAAGGCGGCTTGCCGGCGCCGTTCGTGTTCCTGGCCCAGGCGGCGGCCCGCACCTCGCGGATCCGCCTCGGCACCGGCATCGTCACGCTCCCCCTGGAAATGCCGATCCGCGTCGCCGAGGATGCGGCAGTCACCGACCTGATGAGCGGCGGCCGGCTCGAGGTCGGCGTCGGACCGGGCGGCAATCTCACCGCGTTCACCGCCTTCGGGCTCGACAGCAACGACCGCCACGTCCTGATGGACCGCAACCTCGCGATGCTGAAGACCGCTTGGTCGGGCGGCGAGCTGCCGGGCGGCGACAAGCTCTATCCTTCGAGCTCCGGCCTGGTCGACCGCATCTGGCAGGCGACCTTCACCGTGGCAGGCGCCCAGCGCGCCGGCCAGGCGGGCGACGGCCTGATGCTGTCACGCACCCAGCCGCGCCCGGTCGACAATCCCAAGGCCTCGCTCAGCGACATCCAGAACCCGATGCTCGATGCCTACTTCGCCCACCTGCCGAAGGGCCGCGAGCCGCGCATCCTCGCCTCGCGCACGGTATTCATCGCCGACGACCACAACGAGGCGATGCGCCTGGCCGAGATCGGCCTGTCGCGGCTGCGCCACCGCCTGGCGGCGACCGGCAATCTCTCCTCGGGCAACCTGGTCGGCGACCTGATCACGGCGATGGACGTGCATATAGGCACGCCCGATGAGGTGATCGCCTCGTTGCAATCGGACAGCACGCTGCAGCGGGCGACCGACCTCACGATGCAGGTCCACTCGATTGATCCGCCACATCCCTATATCCTGCGCTCGATCGAGTTGTTTGCCGAGAAAGTGGCTCCGGCGCTCGGCTGGACGCCCAAGACTGAACGGGGGGAAAGACAAGTCGCATGACCGACGTGATCGACGAACTGGCCGGCATCGCGCCCGGCTCAGCGCTGGACAAGGCGCGCAACAACCGGCTGGAAGCGCGCAAGCAGGCCCAGGCGAGCTACGACGCGCTGTTCTCGCCCAAGGACCCCGGCAGCTTTAGCAAGCTCGAGCGCGCCGCCGTCGCGGCGTTCGTGGCGGGCCTGCACGGCCGGTCCGAGACGCGAGACTTCTACACCGAGAAGCTCGTCGACGCCGGCGCCTCGCCCGAACTGCGCATCGCGGTGGCCAGCGAGGTCGTGAACGGCCATTCGAGCGGTCCCTACGGCCACTACCCGCGCGGGCCGCTGACGCTCGAGGACAAGGAAGGCATGCGGTACGGCATCGGCGCCAGCGAGCGGCACGCGCTCGGGCCCCGCCTCGCCGCCGCCTTCGAGCACGTCCATATGCTGGTGCTCCACCCGCGCGATGCCGCGCCGCCCTCGCTGCAGCTGTTGCTCGATGCCGGCTGGTCGACGACCGACATCGTGACGCTCTCCCAGCTTGTTTCCTTCCTCTCCTTCCAGATCCGCGTCGTGGCGGGACTGAAAGCCATGTCCGCGAGGGCCGCATGACCACCAAGACGACCGAGAAGACCCTGACGCCGCCGGCGCACACGGAGCCGACGGTCTTCACGCGCGATCAGCTCGACTGGCTGCCCTGGCTCGAGCCGATGGCAGAGAGCGCGCTGACGCCGCGCCACATCACGGCGCTGGTCGATCCGCCGCGCGCCAAGTCCGATTATTTCCGCCTGCTGGCGCGCGATCCCGACATCCTCGAGGCGCGCACCCGCACCGACAAGGACATCTTCTACAATCCGCAGGCCGGCGCGCCGCGCGCCGACCGCGAACTCGCCGCCGCCGCGACCTCGCGGCTGAACGGCTGCATCTATTGCGCCTCGGTGCACGCCCGACACGCCGCGATCTACGCCAAGCGCGAGGCCGACGTAGACAAGCTGCTGCACGAGGGCGTCAGCGCCCATCTCGACGAGCGCTGGAACGCCATCGTTGCCGCCTCGGTGGCGCTCACCGCCATTCCGATCGACTTTGGCCCCGAGCATGTCGAGCGACTCGCCAAGGCCGGGCTCGATGAGCTTGCCATCCTCGACGTGATCAATGCCGCCTCGTTCTTCAACTGGGCCAACAGGCTGATGCTGTCGCTCGGCGAGCCGGCGGTCCAGGCCAAGTAGCGCCGGAAGCGGCAGCTTGGGCTGCTACCCGCCGTAGAAGACGTTGTCGCCGAGTTCCTTCATCTCGAGGATCGCGGCGTCGGGTCGGCCGGTGAAGGGCTTGGGCAGGTGGGCCTCGATCACCTCGCCGACCACGATGTGGTGGTCGCCTTGCTCGACGATGCTCGTGACCCTGCACTCGACCGCGCCGGCCGCGGCATCGAGCAGCGGCGCGCCGGTCGTGCCCTTGCGATAGGTCTGGCCGCTCAGTTTGCCGTCGGCCACCGCCGCCGGCTTGAAGAAGGTGAAGGCAAGCCCCTTGGCCTCCTTGCCCAGCATGTTGAGCGCGAAGGTCCTGGCCGTCTTCACGACCTGGTAGGCGCCCGAATCGGTCTTCACGCCGACCACGACCAGCGGTGGCGCGAAGGCCGTCTGCGTCACCCAGTTCACCGTGGCGGCCGCGATGTTGCCCTTGCCGTCGTCGGCGGTGAGCACGTAGATCCCGTAGGGAATCATACGCAGGACGGCTTTCTTGGCGTCGGCGTTCATCTCATCCTCCTATGCTGCGAGCCTGGCGCCCGCGTGAGCGTCTTGCTTGACCATGTCGGCACCCTTCTCGGCGATCATGATGGTGGGCGCGTTGGTGTTGCCCGACGGCACGGTCGGCATGATCGAGGCGTCGATCACCCGCAAGCCGGCAATGCCGTGCACGCGCAGGCGATCATCGACCACCGCCATCGGATCGCTGCCCATCTTGCAGGTGCCGACGACGTGGAAGGTCGTGGCACCGGTGTGCCGGGCGTAGTCGAGCCACTCGTCGTAGCTCTGCACCTTCTCGCCGGGTGCGGTCTCGAAGGCGACGTACCTGGCAATCGCCGGCTGCTGCATGATGCGGCGGGCGATCTGCATCCCCGCCACCGCCGCGTCGCGGTCGGTCTGGGCCGTCAGGAAGTTCGGCCGGATCGCGGGCTCGCTGCCCGGCACCGCTGACTTGATGTGGATCGAGCCCCGCGAATCGGGCCGGCACTGGCCCAGGATCACGGTCATGCCGGGCTTGTTCTCGAGCAGGCGCTTCTTGCCGACCTCGTAGCTCGCCGGCAGGACGTGCAGCTGCATGTCGGGCGTCTCGAGCCCCGGCCGCGTACGCACGAAGCCGCACACCATGCCGGCGTTGTAGGTCAGCACGCCCGAGCGCTTGGTGTAGTACTGCGCGATCGCCTTCAGGAGCCGAAGCCCGCGCGTCTGCTCGTTCAGGCTGACCGGCTGGTTGATTCGGTATTTGACCCGCGGCGCGAAGTGGTCCCCGTAGTTCTCGCCCACTCCCTTCAACTCGTGCTTCACCTCGATGCCGTGCCGGCGCAGCAGCTCGGGCTGGCCGATGCCCGAATGCTCGAGCACGCCGGGCGACTGCACCGCACCGCACGAGACGATGACCTCGCGCGCCGCACGCGCCTCGCGCTTCTGGCCGTGCACCGTGTAGGCGACGCCGACGGCCCGCTTGCCCTCGAGCAGGACCTTGTCGGTCAGCGCCCCGGTCTCGATCCTGAGGTTGGGCCGCGAACGCGCCGGGTCGAGGAAGGCGCGCGCCGCCGACCAGCGCTTGCCGTCCTTGATCGTGACCTGGAAGTAGCCAAAGCCGTCCTGGACGCCGCTGTTGTAATCCTTGTGGCGCGGATAGCCGCTCGCCTCGGCGGCCTCAAGGAAGGCGTCGCACAGCACGTGGCGCTCGTGCATCTCGCCGACATGCAGTGGACCGCCTTTGCCGCGGCTGTCGTCGCCCTCGCCCGCGAAGTGCTCGGACTTCTTGAAGTAGGGCAGCACGTGCTCGTACGACCAGCCCCGGTTGCCGAACTGGCTCCAGGTGTCGTAGTCGAGCGGCTGGCCGCGCACATAGACCATGCCGTTGATCGACGAGGAGCCGCCGAGCGTCTTGCCGCGTGGACAGGGGATGCGCCGGCCGGCCATGCCCTCCTCCGGCTCCATCTCGAAGTTCCAGTTGTAGGTCTTGTGGTCGAAGAGCTTGGTGAAGCCGGCAGGGATGTCGATCCACATCGAGCTGTCGCGCGGACCGGCCTCGAGCAGCAGCACCTTGGTATTGGGATCCTCGGTCAGCCGGTTGGCCAGCACGCAGCCGGCCGAGCCGGCGCCCACGACGATGTAATCATACTCAGCCATTGGTTCCTCCTCCGCCTGCGAGGACGCGTGAGCGCGGTGCTGTCGGCTACGCGGCGAGCTTCACGCCCGTCTTGGCGTCCTGCTTGATCATGTCGGCACCCTTCTCGGCGATCATGATGGTGGGTGCGTTGGTGTTGCCCGACGTGACCGTGGGCATCACCGAAGCGTCGATCACGCGCAGCCCGGCAATGCCGTGCACGCGCAGCCTGTCGTCGACCACCGCCATCGGGTCGCTGCCCATCTTGCAGGTGCCGATGACGTGGTAGGTCGTCTGCCCGTTGCCGCGGGCGAAATCGAGCCATTCGTCGTAGCTCTGAACCTTGTCGCCGGGATTGTTCTCGAAGGCGACATACTGGGCGACCTTGGGATGCTGCATGATCTTGCGGGCAATCTGCATGCCCGCCACCGTGCAGTCGCGATCGGTCTGCGCCGACAGGAAATTGGGACGGATCGCGGGTTCCGCGCCCGGCACCGACGACTTGATGTGGATCGAGCCGCGCGAATCGGGCCGGCACTGGCCGATCACCACCGTCATGCCCGGCTCCCTTTCCAGCAGCCGCTTCTGCGCACTGTCGTAGCTGGCGGGCGCCATGTGGAACTGCATGTCGGGCGTCTCAAGGCCGGGCCGCGTGCGCACGAACCCGAACACCACGCCGGCAGTGAGGCTGAGTGCGCCCTTGCCGGTCATGTAGTATTTCAGCACCTCGCCCACCAGGCTGAGGCCGCGCGTCTGCTCGTTCAGGGTCCGCATGTTCTTGATGCGCCAGTTCATGCGCGGAGCGAAGTGATCGCCGTAGTTCTCGCCGACGCCCTTCAGCTCGTGCTTGACCTCGATACCGTACTTTCTCAGTAGCTCGGGCTGGCCGATGCCGGAATGCTCCAGCACGCCGGGCGACATGACCGAGCCGCACGACACAATGACCTCGCGGCCGCAGCTCGCCTGGCGCCTCTCACCGTGCACGGTGTAGGCGACTCCGACCGCCCGCTTGCCTTCGATCAGGACCCTGTCAGCGAGTGCATCGGTCTCGATCTTGAGGTTGGGCCGCGAGCGAGCCGGGTCGAGGAAGGCCCGCGCAGTCGACCAGCGCTTGCCGTTCTTCATGGTCACCTGATAGTAGCCGAAGCCTTCCTGGATCCCGTTGTTGTAATCCTTGTTGCGTGGAAACCCGCTCGCTTCGGCCGCATCGATGAAGGCGTCGCACAGCCGGTGGGTCTCGCTCATGTCGGCGACGTTGAGGAGCCCGCCCTTGCCGCGGCTGTCGTCACTTTGCCTCTCGTAATGCTCGGACTTCTTGAAGTAGGGCAGGATCTGCTCGTACGACCAGCCGCGGTTGCCGAGTTGCCCCCAGGTGTCGTAGTCGAGCGGCTGGCCGCGCACATAGAGCATGCCGTTGATCGAGCTCGAGCCGCCCAGCGTCTTGCCGCGCGGACAGGGAATGCGCCGGCCGGCCACGTTCTCTTCCGGCTCCATCTCGAAGTTCCAGTTGTAGGTCTTGTGGTTGAGAAGCTTGGTGAACCCCGCGGGAATGTCGATCCACATCGAGCTGTCGCGCGGACCGGCCTCGAGCAGCAGAACCTTGGTATTGGGATCCTCGCTCAGCCGGTTGGCCAGCACGCAGCCGGCCGAGCCGGCGCCCACTATGATGTAATCCCACTCAGCCATTCGTCTTCCTCCCGGACTCCGTCGCCCCGAGCGTAGCCGAGGGGCCTCTCTTCGTCAGACACAAAAGCAGGTCTGCGACCGCACTCCGCCCGGGACGGGATTAGCGCAAATGGCAGGAAACGAGGTGGCCTGGCGCAATTTCGCGCAGCAAAGGCGTCTCGACCTTGCAGCGCGCCTCGGCATAGGGGCAGCGGGTGTGGAAGTGGCAGCCGGACGGCGGATTGACCGGGCTCGGCACGTCGCCCTGTAGCACCCGCTTCTTGCGCTTGATGGCTGGATCCGGCACCGGCACGGCCGACAGCAGCGCCTCGGTGTAGGGATGCTGGCCGCGGGTGAAGATGGTGCGGGTGTCGGCTTGCTCGACGATGCGGCCGAGATACATGACCGCGATGCGGTGGCTGATGTGCTCGACCA
>CAZHQA010000259.1:0-7588 GCA_964533955.1 uncultured Reyranella sp.
AGCTCGCCTCGACCCTGCCCGGCTTCTCTGCTCCCCTCGACACGCCACGCCACCTGCACATCGACGGCGGCCGCGGACCCTCGCTGGCCGCGTTCAACTTCCTGTTCGGCGTCGCCCTGACCTCCGTCGCGTCGGACACGGCCGGCGGCTTCCATGTACTGCCAGGGTCGCACGACCGATTCGGGGCGCTCTTCAGGAGTCAACCCGTCGACCGACCGGTGCACTGGGGCGAGATCAAGGTCGCCGGCCAGAGACAGCTCCTCGAAGACGCGCGGATGGTCGTCCCGCGACTGCAGCCCGGCGACATCATCGTGGCGCACAGCTTCCTCGCGCACGGCACCTCGCCCAACACCTCGGACGTCCGGCGCGACATGATCTTCCAGCGGCGCGCCGCCGTCCCCCTCGCCGACCCCGCCACTCGCAGGGAGGCTCGGGCGGCGTTTATGCGGGATCACTGGACGTTGTTCAAACGCCACCCGCGTGCCGCGCGCGACGAATAGCTCGGCAGATCGTGACCATCTTGCCGATGGCGCGATCCACGAACGCCGAGACCCCGGCTTCGATCTGACCGGCCGCAGGCGCCGGCGGCGCATCGATGGCCCGCGCAAGGATTCTGGCCCGTCCCTGCGCATCCAGGCGATTCGCGGCGATCGCACGCGCCAAGGAGCCGTCGAGCTCGACCGGCGCCAGCACCGCCTCGACCCGCCGCAGGAAGTCCGGCGCGTGGGCGAGATGGCGATACATGCTGGCCAGGATCAGCTGATGGGGGTCGCCGAAGCGATTGAGCCGCAGCACCAGCGACCAGGTCTCCGGCGTGACGTCCTCGGCGGAGGCGAGCTTGGGCAGCACGATGTCCGGCGCCGTCAGGCGACGGCCGGCCTCCGGCATGCCTTCCCGCGCCGTTTCTCCCCGCAGCCAGGCGACGAGGGCACCCAAGGCAAACAGGTTGCTGGTGTTTGAATGATCGTAACTTGCCAGCACGTCGTCGACGCTCCCGGGCTGCTCGCCCGCCAGCGAGCCGAGCCGCGGCAGGATCATTCCCTCGCGGAAGCGGACAGCGGCACGATCGACCATGCCGTCGATATAGAGCGGCTTCACCGCCGCCCAGGTCCACGGCAAGGCGCCGTCGATGGTCGCAAGGTGACGCCAGACCAGATTGACCACGCGCACGCCGATCGTGGCGCGGATGTCGGCGAAGAGGTCGGCGATCTCGCCAACCGCCGCCGCTTCGGCGACGGCCGGAAACGGATCGGCCATGCCGGGTTCAGCGGCCCTTGAAAACCGGCCGGCGCTTTTCCATGAAGGCGCGGCGGCCCTCGATATAGTCCTCGGAGTCGAAGCACGCTTTCACCAGGCCGCTCAGGCGGACGAAGTCGGGCTCGCCGTCGAGCCGGGTCAACTCCTCGATGGTGCGCTTGGCGGCATGCATGGTGAGCGGCGCGTTCTCGCCGATCAGCTTGCAATAATTGTCGACATAGGAATCGAGCTCGGCATCCGGCACGATGCGGGTAACCAGCCCCATGCCGAACGCCTCCTGGGCCGAGAAGTGCCGTGCGGTGAAGAAAATCTCCTTGGCATGGGACGGGCCAACCAGGTCCGTCAGGATCTTCAAGCCACTGGCGCGGTAGCCGAGTCCGAGACGCGCCGCTGGGACGCCGAACTTGCTGACATCCGAGGCGATCCGGATGTCGCAGAGCAGGGCCACGGCCAGACCGCCACCGATGCAATAGCCGCGGATGCGGGCGATCGTCGGCTTCGAGCACTTGTTGAGCCGTCCATTGGCGACCTCGCCTATCTTGTCGTAGTACGCGACCTGCTCGGGCGTATTGCGCGCCTTTTCGAATTCCGAGATGTCGGCGCCCGAGACGAAGGCCTTGTCGCCCGCTCCGGTGACGACGACGACGCGGATCGCCGGA
The DNA here is from genome assembly GCA_964533955.1 of uncultured Reyranella sp. GTDB lineage: Bacteria > Pseudomonadota > Alphaproteobacteria > Reyranellales > Reyranellaceae > Reyranella. Next base: position 1,917 of record CAZHQA010000259.1, read on the forward strand.
TCCTTCTCGAACTCGTCGAGGATGACCGGGATCGCCTCCCACATGTCGGTCGAGGTGGCGTTGTGCTTCTGCGGTTTGTTGAAGACGAGGCGGCCGACCGGGCCCACCTTCTCCGCGATCATGTTGGGGGTCGGGCTGAAGTTCGTCATCAGATCACTCCCCGCTGCCGGAAGCTCGCGATCGTCTTGTCGTCGTAGCCCGCCTCCTTGAGGACGGAATCGGTGTGCTCGCCCTGCTCCGGCGTCGCCGTCCAGTCCTCGACCGTCGTTCGGCTCATGTTGATCGCCTGGCCGATCACCTCCTGGTCGCCGAGCTTGGGATGTTTGATCGCACGCGCCATTCGCAAATGCTTGACCTGCGGATCGGCGAACATCTCGTCCATCTTGTAGATCGGCCCGGCGGGCACGCCCGCCTTGTTGAGCTTCTCGACCGCCTCGGCGCTGGTGAAGACGGCCATTCGCTTGTCGATCTCGGCATTCAGCACGTCGCGGTACTTGACCCGGGCCTTGGCAGACGAGAAGCGCTCGTCGGTCATCAGCTCCGGCGCCTTGATGCTGTCGCAGAAGCGCTTGTAGATGTGGTCGCCGGAGGCTGCGATGTTGATGTAGCCGTCCTTGGTCTTGAACACGCCGGTCGGAATTCCGGTCGGATGGTTGTTGCCGGCCTGCCCGGGCACGTCCTTCGCCAGCGTCCAGCGCGCCGCCTGGAAGTCGCACATCGAGATCATCGCCTGCAGCAGCGAACTCGACACCCACTGGCCCTGCCCCGAAACCTCGCGCTCGAGCAGGGCGATCAGGCAGCCGATGGCGCAGTGCAGCCCCGCGCCCACGTCGGCGACGGCAATGCCGGCACGCACCGGACCGCCACCCGGTTGCCCGGTGACCCACATGATGCCGCCCATGCCCTGGGCGATCTGGTCGAAGCCCGCGCGCTCGGCATAGGGCCCGTCCTGGCCAAAGCCCGAGATCGAACCGAGGATGATCTTCGGATTAACCTTCTTCAGGCTCTCGTAGTCGATGCCCAGCCGGAACTTCACGTCGGCGCGGTAGTTCTCGACCACCACGTCGGCCTTCTCCACCAGCTTCATGAAGATGGCCTTGCCCTCGGGCTCCTTGAGGTTGAGCGTGATCGAACGCTTGTTGCGGTGCAGGTTCTGGAAGTCGGGGCCGTGGCGCGGCCCGCCCATGTCCATCTCGCCGGCCGACGGCGGCATCTCGATCTTGATGACGTTGGCGCCCCAGTCGGCGAAGTAACGGACCGCCGTCGGCCCTGCCCGGACCCGCGTCAGGTCGAGCACGGTAAAGCGGGAAAGCGGTCCTGCGGTCATCGGCACACTCTTGTCTGTTGCTACTCCACTCGTACCATGGCGGCGGGATCGATCTCCAGCCAGACACGGCCGCCGATTTCGAAGATCGCGTTGGGGCCCGCCGAAACCCGCAGTGCCTTGGCCTCGCCCAGCGGCTTCACCTGGTAATCCCAATGCTCGCCGAGATAGGCCCGGTCGAGCACCTCTGCCTCGATGCCGTTGGCGGCCGGGCGGGCCATCGACAGACCGATGGCCTGCGGCCGCAGCGAATAGACCGCGCCATCGCGCTCCACGAAGTTGGTGCGGCCGATGAAGCCCGCGACGAAGCGGCTTCGGGGACGGCCATACAGCACCTGCGGCGGGTCGATCTGCTCGATGCGCCCGCGGTTCATCACCACGATTCGATCGGATGTCACCATGGCCTCCGACTGGTCGTGGGTGACATAGACCGTCGTGATCTTGAACTCGTCATGGAGGCGGCGAATTTCGAAGCGCATCTCCTCGCGCAGGTTGGCGTCGAGATTCGAGAGCGGCTCGTCGAGAAGCAGGATTTCGGGCTCGACCACGATGGCGCGGGCCAGCGCCACGCGCTGCTGCTGGCCACCCGACAGTTCGGCCGGATAGCGGCCTTTCAGGCCACGCATCTGGACCACATCCAGGATCTTGTCGACGCGGCGCTCGATATCGGCGCGCGGCAACTTCCGCACCTGCAGGCCGAAGGCGACGTTTTCGCCCACCGTCATGTTGGGCCAGATGGCATAGCTCTGGAAGATCATCGACATCCGCCGCTTTTCGGGCGGCACGACGCCGGCGGGCGACGAGATCACCTGACCGTCCATCTCGATCGTGCCCTCGCTCGGCGGCACGAAGCCCGCGATCATGCGCAAGGTCGTGGTCTTGCCGCAGCCCGACGGCCCGAGCAGAGAAACGAACTCGCCAGGCTGCAGTTCGAGGGAGAAATCGGCCACCGCCTCGACCGCGCCGTAGCGCCGCGCCACGTTCCTCAGGACCAGCTTGCTCATGTCACGCTTCGCCTCAGCATGAAGTCGCGCCCGAGCGCGCGTTGGCCGATCCACAACAACGGCAGGGTCAACATCTGCAGAATGAGCGCCAGCGCCGAGAGGTATTCGAAGTTCCCCTCCTCGCTCATGTCGAAGATCATCACCGAGACGACCTTGGTGCCGGGGCCGTAAAGGAAGATCGCCGAGGAGAGCTCGCGAGTCGCCGGAATGAAGATCAGCAGCCATGCCCCCAGGAGATTGCGCTTGAGCAGGGGCGCGACGACGCGGCGCAGCGCCGTGAGCCGGCTGCCGCCCAGCACCCTCACCGCCTCCTCCATCTCGGGATTGATGCTGCGGATCGCGGCGCTGGCATTGACGTAACCGATCGGCAGGAAGCGCGTGGTGAACGCCAGGATCAGGATCGTCGCCGTGCCGTAGAGCGCCAGCGGTGGCGGCGCATAGGCGGCATAGAAGCCGATCGCCAGGACCACGCCCGGGATCACGAAGGGCGCGACGCACAGGAAGCCCAGAAACCCGCCGAAGGGCACCAGGCGACGGGTGACGATGTAGGCCACGCCCAGGGTGATGATGACGCCCAGGGTGGCGGCGGCGCCGGCATACAGGAAGGCGTTCCAGACCGACTGGGCGGCGGTGGCGTGTTCGAACAACACGAACCTGAAATTCTGGAGCGACAGATTGTCGAGTGCAAACCCGCGCCCCCAGGCCTTGGCGAAGGCTGCTTGGAGCAGGAAGACGTAGGGCAGGAACACCGACAGTGCCGCGACCAGCATGGCATAGCCGAACATCGCCCACCGCCACGGGCCAAGATCGATCGGCCGCCGCTCGCCGCCCTTCCCGGTCAGCGTCGCAAAGCCCTTGCGGCGGATCAGGAGGCGCTGGACCACCACCAGCAGCACGGTGACGCCGAGCAGCGGCATCGCATAGGCCGCCGCCACTTCGACTCGCGAGGGATTGCCGAAGAACTGGAAGAGCTGCGTGGTCACCACGTTGAACCGCGCCGGAATGGCGATCATGGCCGGCGACGCGAACAGCGCGATCGCCTCGAGGAAGCAGATGATCAAGCCGCCCAGGATCGCCGGCAGCGCCAGCGGCAGGGTGATCTTGCGCATGGTACGCCAGGCACCGGCACCCAGGATGTTGGCCGCATCCTCCATCTCCGAGGAGACCAGCTCGAGCGCCGCCGACGTGAAGATGAAGATATAGGGGAACGAATAAAGCGCGATGACGACGACCAGTCCGGGAAAGCTATAGATGTTCAGCGGCCCCGACTCGGCGCCCGTCAGCATGACATAGAGCCGATTGAGCCAGCCGGCGTTCGGGCCGGCGAGCAGGATCCAGGCCACGGCGCCGGTGTAGGGCGGCGTGATGAACGTGGCGAGCACCAGCATGCGAACCAGCCCGCGCCCCGGCATGTTGGTGCGCGACACGCCCCAGGCCAGCGGCACCGCGAACAGGCCGGCCAGCAGCGCCGCCCCGGCGCCGAGCTTGAGCGAATTGAACAGAGCCTCGACGTAGCGCGCCCGGCCATAGGCCGCGGCGTAGTTCTGGAAGGTGAAGTCGCCAGTGCGCTCGGCCTGGAAGCTGGTCAGCACCAGGTGGACGAACGGGCTGACCACGAGGAACAGCAGCACGCCGATGATCGCAATCCACAACAGCCACGTCGCGTCCCAGCCGCCGACGCGCGACGGCCGGGCCGACAGCTCGGCAGAAGATTGGACGACGGCCACGATCAGTTACCGAACGTGTCGCGCCAATCCTCGATCACTTCGGGAATGCCCTTGTCGATTTCGGCGACCGTCGGCCGGATCACCTTGATCTTGTCGATCGGCTGCGTGCCCGGTGCGCCCTTGACCTCAGGCCGGATCGGAATGCCGAAGTGCTTCACGTTCACTTCCGAGGCCTCGGGCGACATCAGGAACTCCATGAAGAGCCTGGCGGCATTGGGATGCTTGGTGCCCTTCACGATCGACGAGGGTGAAATGACGAGGATCGATCCGTCGGTCGGATAGTTGACAGCCAGCGGATTGCCGCGGGCGGCGCTGAACAGCGTCGAGCCGTCGGCGCCGGCCGCGACTTGCCGTTCGCCGGCGTTGAGCGCGGTCACCGTGTCGTTGATCGAGCGGCCGATCTGCGGCTTGTTCTTCTCGAGCTGCTCGAAATATTTCCAGCCGTACAGCTTCTTCATCGAGTAGACCCAGGTCCCGACATAGCCCGAAAAGGCGGGGTGGCCGGTCGACACCTTGCCCTTCCACTTGGGATCGAGCAGGTCCCGCCAGCTCTTTGGCGCCTCTTCGGACTTCACCTTGGACGTGTTGTAGGTGAGCACGACCTGGCCAGACGCGGTCGTGTGGAACATCCCGCTGGGGTCGATGTCGCGGAAGACCTCGGAGATCTTGGTGCTGTTCTCCGGAACGTACTTCTCGAAGCGACCTTCGGAAGCCAGGCGGGCATAATGGCCAAGGTCGGTCGAGGAGAAGACGTCGCAAACCGTCTGGCCGTTCTTGATGTCCTGCGTCAGGCGCTGATAGGCGACCTGAGCGGTGGTGCGCACGACGTTGACCTTGATGCCATAGAGCTTGGTGAAGACGGCGCCCAGCTCCTCGGCGCCTTCCGAGGTATAGTGTGCGACGTACCAGGTGATCTCGCCTTCCTTCCTGGCCGCCTCCTGCAGCGCCTTCATGTCCGCCCGTGCCGTCGGAGAACCGACGGCCAGCACAGCGGCGATGGCAAGAATTGCCAGGCGTTTCATTGGTTCCTCCCAGAACGCGGGACCGTTATCGTTGGCGCGATACGAACACACGCTACGTCATGTCTCAAGCATCTGATCGTTCCGCAGGATGGGCGGCCTACTACCAGCAACTGCGCGACCGCCCACCGCGCCGCACGCTGGTGAAGGCGCTCGACCTCTTTGGCGACGCACCGCCCGACGCACTGGCGGTCGATCTCGGCTGCGGCGACGGTCGTGACATCGTCGAGCTGCGCCGCCGCGACTGGAACGTGGTTGCCGTCGATGCCGAGCCGGAAGCGTTGCGGCAGCTTGCTGCGAGAAACCTGCCGGGCGCCGACCGGATCACCCCCATCAATGGCCGCCTGGAGGATGTGCCCTTGCCGCTCGGCGTGCTGCTGGTGAACTCAAGCTTCGCCATGCCTCTCTGCGAACCGGCGGCCTTTCGCACCCTGTGGGAGCGCATCCGGGAGGCGCTGCCGCCGGGCGGACGTTTCAGTGGCCAATGGTATGGGGTGCGAGACACCTGGTACGGCCGGCCGGGCATGACCTTCCTGGAGCGTGACGACGCGCTTGCCCTGCTCGACGGCCTCGAAATCGAGATGTTCGAGGAGGAGGA
>CAZHQA010000260.1:0-7575 GCA_964533955.1 uncultured Reyranella sp.
ATGCCGAGCGCGACTGAAGACCTGCTCGCCCGCCTGAAGGCCGATTGCACCGCCGCCGAGGCCACCGAGCGCACGATTCGCGCCAGCGTCGATGCCCAGATCAAGGCGGCGGAGCAGGCGCGCGCCTTTGCCTGGCGCCGGCTCAATGCGCTGTCCGACATGGCGCGCGTCGCGGCGCGTGAGACCGAACGGGAAGCTGCGGTCGAAGCCCAGCTGGTGGCGCTGTTCCGCGACATCGGCTGGATCGAGGGTGGCCTCGGCGAATTGGGCGAAGGGGCCCAGCCGCTGATCGGGCGCCTGCGGCCGGTGGCCGAGGCGCTGCATGCACAGGCCCATCCGGTGCCCGAAGGAGAAGAGCCCGATCCGGCAGCCGCGGTCGATCCGCTGGCTGCGTTCCTCGCCTTCGAGGCCTGGTACGAGGCCGAACGCGGCCAGCCCTTCCTCCAGGTTTTCGAGCGCTATATGGCGCCCACGCCCGTCGTCGAGTTCTAGGCGGTGGAGTTTTGAAGACGGATTTTGAGCAGTGGTTGGCGGCGCAATTCGCGGACACCGGGCCATTCACGATCTTCATCGTCCTGGTGCGGATCGGCGAGCGCGAGGTGAAGGCCGTGAAATCGAGCTATGCGCAGATGATCGGCGACGAGATGGAATGGACGGAGATGCGCGCCTTGCTCGATGGCGCACGAACGTCCTGGGACGGCGTCGGCTTCTTCGTCGGCCTTGGCTATGCCGGCGGACCGCTGCCCGATGCGCTGGCCAGGCAGAAGCTCAAGGAGGTCGAAGCTGCGGTGCTGGCCGATCCGCTGGCGCTTAACCGCGGCCGCTTCTTCGATCGGCTGGGCCGTCACATCGAGGTCGATGAGACCTGACCTTCCTCCCCATTCTGATGGGGAGGTGTCACGGTCATGCCGCGACCTCACAGGCGCTCGGGGTCATGAGGCGCGAGCTGAGATTCTTGACCGCCTCCGTCGTCGTATGACGACGACACCTCCCCCGCAGACGGGGGATGGGTTAGGGCACCTCGCGCAGCATGCGCTGCAGCATCGCCGCATCGGGATAGACGCCGAGCCCTGCCTGCGCATTGTCGCGCATGTGTTCTGGCTTGCCGGTGCCGGGAATGACGCAGGTCACCGCCTTGTTGGCCAGCACGAACTTGAGCAGGATCTGCGCCCAGCTGGTGCAACCGATCTCGCCGGCCCAGGCCGGCAGCGGGCGCGACAGGAGCTTGCGCAAGAGCCCGCCGCCGCCGAACGGCATGTTGACCAGCACGGCGATGCCGTTGTCGCCGGCGAAGGGCAGCAGCCGGCGCTCGGCCGAGCGATCGTCGAGCGAATAGTCGACCTGCACGAAATCGAAGCCGCCGACCTTCAGCGCCGCCTCGAGCGCGGTGTGCGCGCTCTCGGTGTAGTGCGTGACGCCGAGCAGCCGGATGCGGCCCTCCTTCTTCCAGGCGCGCAGGGTCGGCAGGTGGGTCTGCAGGTCGAGCAGATTGTGGACCTGCATCAGGTCGATGCGGTCGGTGCGCAGGAGGCGGAACGAGTCGTTCATCTGCGCAATGCCGGCCTCGCGGCCGGACGTCCATACCTTGGTGGCGAGGAAGGCCTTGTCGCGCGTGCCGGCGGCGGACAGCAGGTCGCCGACCACGCCCTCGGCCTTGCCGTACATCGGCGAGCTGTCGATCACCGAGCCGCCGGCCTCGAACAGCGCCTTCAGCACGTCGGCCAACGGCGCGCGTTCGGCGGGCGAGCCGCCGACGTCGAAAGTGCGCCACGTGCCGCAGCCGACCACGGGCAGCAGCTCGCCGGTCGCGGGGATCTTGCGGGTGTGCATGCGAACTCCAGTCTGCGCCGCGGCCGGAGCGCTCGCGAGTACGGCGCCAGCAAGCTTGAGGAAGGTCGAGCGCGTCAGCGTCATGGCGACAGCATAGCAGCTTCATGAATCTTCCGGACCGCGCGCGTCCCGCGCGCCTCATGAGCGCGCGAGACGCGCGCGGTCCGCAAGAGCATGAGTTTCGATGACTCCTCCGTCGCGGCAGGCTAGGCGAGCGCGATCTGGAAATCCGGGCCGCGGCGGGTCGGCGCGACGGCGCGGCCGTTGACGGTCACGCGCGGCGCCTCGGCGAGGCCCGACACCACGAAGTTCTTCGCCATGCTCTGGCCGGTCTGGTCGGCCTTGGGCGTGTGGGCGATGTGGATCTGCTTGTCCCACGGCCGGTATTCGAGCCGGAGCAGTGCGACCTTGCCGTCGGCCTTGAGCGAGAGCCCGTCGCGCGTGCTGAGCGCGAAGGGCTGCGGATCGGGCAGGGGATTGTAGGCGACGACGGCGCCGCTCATCGGATCGGCCAGCAGATAGGCCTTGCGCCCGGGCTCGGTGATCAGCACCGCGCCGTTCTTCTCCAGCCGGCCGGTCGTGCCCTGCTGCGCCCAGCCCGTGTCGCGTTCGAGCCCCGGCGGCAGGTAGGGCCAGCGGCCGTTCAGCGTGCGGTAGGGGATCGCCTTCTCCTGTGCGCCCGGCGTGACGACGAAGTGCGCCTCCGACGGTTGGCTGAAGTCGGTGGTGAATCCCGCCTCCATGAGGTCGCTGCCGCTCTTGTAGCCGACCTCGAGCAGGCGCCGGCTGTCCCGCCAGGTCGCGGTGAGCTCGGCGCCCTTGATGTGGCGGGCAAAAGCGTCGAAGTCGCCATGCTGCTCGGCGTCGCCCATCTCCAGCACGAAGCCGCCGAAGGTACGGCTCATGATGACGTCGAGGTCGAGATCGCCTGGCGCCACCGGGCTGGCTCGCCGCATGTTGTAGATCGACACGACCAGCGCCGGCGCCACCTCGGCATTGGTCGGCGGAGCCTTGCCGCCGCCGTTGCTGGCGCTGCCGCGGTCGATCTCGATCTCGACGTCGCGGCCGAGATCGCTGGCGGGCAGCGGCAGGATCGCGAGGTAGCTCACGCCGTCGCGGAGCAGGATCCGCTGGCCCGATTTCAGCCGGTGCGGCAGGGTCGTGATCTTCTGGTCGTCGACGAAGAGTTCCCAGTCCTTCGTCTCGGCGAAGTTCCACAGGCCGATCACCGTGGCGAGCTGCGAGACGCCCTCCTTGCCGACGGCTTCGAGGAAGCGCGCGCGGTTGTTGTGCGGCTTGGCGAACACGATGGCGCGATTGCGGCTCTGGAAGGTGAGCAGCAAGCCGGGATCGCGCACCGTGCCGTCGCTGGTGGTGACGAGGTCGGGCCTGTTGGCGAGGTAGCGGGCCGTCAGCGTGCCGAGGTCCTCCATCCGCGTCGACTTGCGCGGCGCGCGCACCCATTGAGCCATCAGGTCGGCGGTGCCGCCGCGGATGTCGGCGCTGGCCAGGCCGTGCCAGCGCCCGAGCCAGACCCGCCGCCACAGCGGCGGCTTGAAGTTGCCGCGGGTGGTCTCGGCCGCCGTCTCCTCGAACGGCACCGGCTTGTCGTCGATCAGTCCCGTCACCCAGGAGGGGGCCCAGGGCGCGGTCAGCGCCTGCATCGCCACCCGGCCGGGCGGGAAATCGTAGCCCCAGGCCGGCATGCCGTGCTGCCTGGCGGTGGCCGGCAGATCGAGAGAGTTGGCGGCGCCGTCCCGCGAGACGCTGTGCAGCGCGCCGTAGATGCCGTCCTGCTCGACGAGCAGGCCGGCGATGCGCGCCCGGCCAGCCGACGACACGAACCGGCGCAGGCGCGGATGCCAGGCGGTGATCAGCATCTCCATGGTGCGGTCGACCAGGATGCGGCCCATCAGCCGGTCGATCGGCTGGGGCGCGAAGTCGGCGAACATCTTCTGCGCGCTCAGCGTGATCGACAGGTAGTAGGGGTCGAGCATCTCCTGCGTGCTGCCGTCGAGGAACCCCCAGAAGCGCAGCGGCAGCGCCTCCAGCCCGTGCCGGCCGTCGGCCATGGCGCGCTCGGAGCCGATCATCGCGCCGCCCAGCAGGGCGCCGACCGGCGCGGTGTGATTGAAGTTCTGCGTGCTCACCGAATAGTTGAAGCCGTCGCGGAAGAAGGAGGCGCGGCCGCGCCAGTCGTGGCTGCGCCGCCAGTAGTCGACGGCGTCGCGGCCCTGCGGGAACAGGAACGCCTCGGTCGGCAGCTCGGGCTGCAGCCACGCCGTCCAGTAGCCCTTCATGTAGTCCTGCACCGGCGCCGGCAGCAGATCGCGGAACAGGTACCAGGCCAGCAGGTGATCCTCGATCTCCCAGCCCATCCAGTAGCGCGGCGGGATGGCGAGGATCTCGCGCAAGCGGGTCTGGTAGTCCTTGTAGCCCTTTTCGCCCTCGACATCGGCCCAGGCGCTCACGCTGTCGCCGCCCACCTTGCGCAGCTCCTCGATGCGGCGCAGCTCCCAGTCCTGTCGCGGACCGCGCACCTGCAGGGCGCGCTTGGCGCGCTCGGCAAGTTCGGCGGCCGACGGCAACACGGCGGTCGGCTTCGATTTGTCCGACGTGCCGAGCTGCCATTGAGCGAGGGGCGGGGGCAGGCTGATCGCCACGGTGCCGCCGGCTGCGACCGGCCGCGAGGTGACGATCAGGCGCGGCGCGGAAAAGCGCAGGCCGTGCCCGCCGGTCGGCATCGCCCATTCGTAGGCGTTGCCGGCGTCGCGATAGCGCGAATCGTAGGTCTCGACCTTGGCGAGCAGGACACCGCTCTGCTCCAGCCAGCGCAGGCGCTCGCCGGCGTTGCGTTCGATCGCCGCCGTCGCGAGCAGTCGCGTGACGTCGATGCGCGCCTCCGTCCGCGCGACCGACAGCTCCTGCGGCTCGAGCAGGTCGGCGAAGCGGTCATGCGCCGGATCGCTCGCGCCATAGCGCGCCCAGTAGCGCCGGCCGTTGACGCTGGCGTTGAAGGTCGGGCCGCTGGTCTTGTCGGCCGTCCAGGCCTGGCGCAACGGCCAGGCCTGGATGTGCCAGGTCGGCGGATCGTCGGTCCATTGCCGGCGGCCAAGGCCATCGCGGCAGAGATAGCCGTCCGGCACGAGCTCGTAGCCGGCGTAGGCGAGCGCCAGCTCGGCGCGCACCAGCACGCGGCCGCGGCTCAGCAGCGCGGCGATGTCCTCGGCGGCGGTCGGGAAGCGCAGCAGGACCGAACGGTGCGCCGCATCGACCGTCGTGCCGCCGGGCATCGGCGTGTCCCATTGCCGGCCGTCGATGGTCGCGGTCTCGTGCCTCGAAATTTCGACGATGTCGCCGTCGCGGCCCTGCGCCAGCGCCGGTTGGCCGAGGGCGCGGGGCGCCGCGCCGAGGGCGGCGCCGGTCAGCAGCAGCCGGCGCCGGGCAATGGGAAACGACATGCAGGGGAAGCATGCTACGCTGACAATAAGGAGGAAACACGATGATCCAGCGCAAGCAGCGCATCCCCATGCGCGACCTTTCGACCATGTCCGCCGAGGATCGCGGCCACGTCGAGAAGAACGCCATGAACGGCCGTCTCTTCAACATCTTCAAGGTGCTGGCGCACCATCCCCAGCTGGTGAAGCGCTGGACGCCGTTCGCCGGCCACGTGCTGGCCAAGCAGACCCTGACGTTCAGGGATCGCGAGCTGCTGATCCTGCGCATCGGCTGGCTGAATCAGGCCGAATATGAATTCGCCCAGCACGAGCTGATCGCCAAGCGGGGCGGCGTCACCGACGCCGACATCGAGCGCCTCAAGCAGGGCCCGACGGCCCCCGGCTGGACGGCCGACGAAGCGGCCCTGCTGCAGCTCGCCGACGATCTCTACGAGAACTCGGTGGTGTCGGACGCCACCTGGGAGAAGCTCGCCAAGAAGTACTCGACCGAGCAGTTGATGGACGCCGTCTTCACCGTCGGCCAGTACAACATGGTGTCGTGGGCGCTCAACACCTTCGGCGTGCCGCTCGACGACTTTTTGCCGGGGGCGAAGCGGTGAGGTTGGCCTTGGAGCGTGCGACCGCGCGCTGAATGCGTCGGCAGTTGCCGAACAGCATCGGCACCCTGCCGCGTTCGATACGACGGATCACTGACGAGGATGGCACCCGGCCGGGCCGGATGGCGCTCCCCATTGAGAGGCAGCGCCGGCCCTGCCAGGGCCGAAGCCGACTTACAGGGTACCCAAAAGCAGCTTGAGCGCGAGAATCAGAAGCGCGGCACCGCGAGCGGTGATCGTGGTCTTGATGGCGGGGCGAACCTAACGTTCATGAGGGTCCTCTATGCTGCGGTGCCGATCCGCACCAGAGGACGCCTATTGTTCTCATGCGCGTTGCCAAAGCCCGGATCTCGCTCGGGATAAGATCCATGGGGCGTCTCGTTGGCTATGTTGCCGTTCGAGGCGCTGCGGCTGCCTTGCGGTCGGAAAGGCTCTCCGGGTAGACGGAAACAGTGTCGACATTGAAGGGGCGCAACTCGTAGTAGGAGATCAACGGCGAATAGGCATCGACGAGGCGCCGAAGATCGGCAACGGCGTCCTTGGGTCCGCCCGGCAGATCCTGCCAAAGGTCGACCCGAAGGTCGGTGCGCGGATAGGGGTCCCGGTTGAAGACCCGAAGGACCGCCGACACCTGCCCGTCCCGATCGCCTCCTTCATTGCGCCCCGCCTCCAGAGCGAGCATAAGCCGCTCTTCCAGCGCGCCCTTTGCAGAGTCTTCGAACGCCTCCATCATTCGCTGCGCGACATGGGGTGTACTCATGTGGTTGGCGGCGACGGCGAGATTCTGCTTCGCGTATTGCGCCTTGTGCTCCATGCAATTTGAGCCGGTGTGGACCGCCGAGCGGCCATACCGGTCGACGATCGCCAACTGGCGGAACTCGAATAGCCTATCACTCGACGAGATTTCCTGGATCGCCTTGTCGGGCGAAAACCCTAAGCCCAACAATTTCAGGGCAAGCGGCCCCAGCCCTGGATCGGTGAAGGCTTGTGTGGAGACGGCGCCGACGTTGGATTCGATGAAGGGGCAGCGCGCTCCCATGGCAATCGGAACCGAACACTGGGCGATACCCAGCATGCCCGTTTCCGGGCACCTGGCCACGATGGTGTAGGTCATGAAGACTCCTTCGGAAATCAGTGTGGGAGCAGTTGGACGTCGACGATGTCCCAGTGGATGCCGACACGCGAACCGACGAACCGCAGGACACGCGACGCTTCGGCAAGCCTTGTCCGCGGCGAGTCGACGGACGCTAGCATCGGGCTTCGATCCCGTCAGCCGACCTGCAGGTGAGATACGTGAAGGGCGCTCAACCAAAGTCGCGGCGTGTTGATCATGAGACGAGCCGCCGTCTATGCTCAGAAGGCAAACCGAGGGGAGACGACAGCATGGCCTTCTACGAACTTCGCCAGTACTTCGTGCGGCCTGGCAAGATGGACGCGTGGGTCAAGATCATGGAGGAGGAGATCATACCGTTCCAGGTCTCCAAGGGCATGGTGATCTGCGGCAGCTTCCGCGGCGAGACCGACGACTCCGCCTATTTCTGGATGCGCCGCTTCAACAGCGAGGCTGAACGCGAGGCGCTGTACAAGGCGGTGTACGAGACGGACTACTGGAAAACCAAGATCGCGCCGCGCGTGCCGGATTGCCTGGACCGCGAGAAGATGCACATCCAGCGCATCGTGCCGACGTCGCG
>CAZHQA010000261.1:0-7572 GCA_964533955.1 uncultured Reyranella sp.
GCCAAGGCGGGCAACCTGAAGGGCGGGCTGGGCAGTGCCTCGGCCGTCGATCCCGAGGGCGGCCTGCAGGTTGGGGCGCTGGTGGCGGTGAATGCCCGTGGCTATGCCACCATGGGCGACATGCCGCATTTTTGGGCGTGGGCGTTGGAGCAGAACGGCGAATTCGGCGCGCTGGCGCCGCCCCGGCAGACGCTGGAGCTGGCGGTTTCGCACCGCCGCGCCGACCTCACGCACGACCCGGCCGACAGCGTCCGCGCCGATCCGCGCGCCAACACCACGATCGCCGTGGTGGCGACCAATGCCCGGCTCGACAAGGCCGCAGCCCAAAGAATTGCCATGATGGCCCAAGACGGTCTCGCCCGCTCGCTTCGCCCGGTGCATACGCCGCAGGACGGGGACACGGTGTTTGCCGTGGCGACGGGCACGCACGATCTCGGTGCCGATCCGCTGGCGCTGGGTGAACTCGGCACGCTGGCTGCGGATTGTCTGGCGCGCGCGGTGGCGCGTGGTGTCTACAACGCAGCAACACTGGGCTCGGCGCGCGGCTGGCGGGACGTATTCGGCCGTTGATAAGGTACGGCCATCAACGGAGGGCTCTCACGTGATCAGCTTTTCTCGCCGCCATTTTCTTGGCACGGCCGGCGGCCTTGCGACCACCACCGCCTTCGGTCCCGAAGTGTGGGCGCAGGCCAAGGACAAGCTGGTGATCGGCATGTCGCTCGAGCCGCCCGTGCTCGATCCGACCAAGAATGCCGCGGCGGCGATTCGCAGCATCGCCTGCCCGTCGATCTTCGAGAGCCTGGGCCGCATCGACCGCAACGGCGAGATCACGCCGGGCCTCGCGCAAAGCTGGAAGATCTCGGACGACGGCAAGGAGTACGTCTTCAAGCTGCGCCCGGGCGTGAAGTTCCATGACGGCGAGGTGCTCGACGCGTCGGTCGTGAAGTTCTCGGTCGAGCGGCTGTTCGCGCCGGACTCGACCGTTCCCGCAAAGTCGCTCTACACCGACATCGACAAGGTCGAGGCGGTCGACCCGGCCACGGTCAAGGTGACGCTGAAGTCGCCCAACTCCTATCTGCTCTACAACCTGTCGCTCGGCGATGCCGGTATCATGCATCCCAAGTCGGCGGCGACCAACGACAAGCAGCCGGTCGGCACCGGCCCGTTCACCTTCAAGGAGCGCAAGGAGGGCGATTCGATCACCATCGAGCGATTCGCCGGTTACCGCGATCTTGGCGACATCAAGCTCAAGACCATCGTGTTCAAGGTGGTGAAGGATCCCTCGGCGCAGGTCAGCGCGCTGCTGGCGGGCGACGTCGATACCTTCCCCGGCTTCCAGGCCCCCGAGCTGGTCGACCGACTGAAGAAGGATGCCCGCTTTGCCGTGGTCGTCGGCACGACCGAGGGCGAGGTCATCATGGCGACCAATAACGGCAAGAAGCCGTTCGACAATCTCAAGGTGCGCCAGGCGATGGCCCACGCTCTCAATCGCGAGGAGCTGATCGCGGCCGAATCGGGCTTCGGCACGCCGATCGGCAGCCACTTCCCGCCGCACAACAAGGCCTATATCGATCTCACCAAGACCTATCCGTTCGACATCGCCAAGGGCAAGGCGCTGCTGGCCGAGGCGGGCTATCCCAACGGCTTCGAGGCGAGTCTCAAGCTGCCGCCGGTCGGCTATGCCCAGCGGGCCGGCGAAGTGCTGGCGAGCCAGCTCGGCAAGATCGGTATCAAGGTGGCGATCACCCAGCTGCAATGGCCGCAATGGCTGGCCGAGGTGTTCAAGGAGAAGAACTACGATCTCACGGTGGTCGCCCACACCGAGGCCAACGATCTCGATCGCTACGCGCGCGACGGCTACTACTGGAACTACAATTCCCCGGAGTTCAAGGCCAAGTGGCGCGAGGTCGTGGCGACCACCGACTTCGCCAAGCGCGACGAGCTCCTGAAGGAATGCCAGCGCATCGTCGCCCGGGATGCGGTCAATGGTTTCCTCTACCAGCTCGCCAAGATCGGCGTGTGGAAGAAGGAACTGGTCGGCATGTGGCAGAACGACCCGTCGCCGTCGGCCGATTTCAGCGGCGTTTACTGGAAGGCGTGATCGAGTTTCTCTCCCGACGGCTCGCGGCAGCCTTGGTGACTCTGGCTCTGGCGACGGTGGTGGTGTTTGCCGTCGTCGAGGTGCTGCCCGGCGATCCTGC
Organism: uncultured Reyranella sp.; assembly: GCA_964533955.1. GTDB lineage: Bacteria > Pseudomonadota > Alphaproteobacteria > Reyranellales > Reyranellaceae > Reyranella. The sequence goes on from CAZHQA010000261.1 coordinate 2,202, forward strand.
CCTGGTCATGCTCGGCACCGACGCCCGGCCCGATACGCTGGCACAGTTGCGTGCCCAGTATGGCTTCGACCAGCCGTTGCTGGTGCGCTACTTCCGCTGGATCTGTGGTCTCCTGAGCTTCGACCTCGGCACCAGCCACGCCTACGGCACGTCGGTCGCCAAGCTGATCGGCGATCGCCTCGCGGTGACGCTTCCGTTGGGCGCGCTTGCCTTGGGCTGGGCGCTGCTGGTCGCCGTTCCTCTCGGCGTGTTTGCCGCCTGGAGGCACCGCACGGCGATGGATTGGGGCATCATGGGCTTCACCCAGCTCGGCATCTCGATTCCGAATTTCTGGTTCGGCATCGTCCTCGTGCTGTTGTTCGCCGTCACATGGCAGGTGTTTCCGGCCGGCGGCTTTCCGGGCTGGGGCCAGGACGCCGTCAAGTCGGTGCATGCGCTGATCCTGCCGGCGTTGTCGCTGTCACTCGGCGAAATCGCGATTCTCACCCGGGTCACGCGCTCGGCCATGCTCGACACCCTGCGCGAGGACTATGTCCGCACCGCCCGCGCCAAGGGTGCGCCGGAGCGGACGGTGCTGTTCAGCCATGCCTTGCGCAACGCCTTGATCCCCGTGACGACGGTGGCCGGCCTCATAGCGGGCTTCCTGGTGGCAGGCGCCGTGATCATCGAAAGCGTCTTCCGCCTGCCTGGTGTCGGCCAGCTGGTCTACGACTCGATCAACAATCGCGACCTGGTCGTGATCAAGAACGTCGTGATCCTGTTCACCGTCCTGGTGCTGATCGTCAATCTGCTGGTCGATCTCGCCTATGCCCTGCTTGACCCGAGGCCGAGGGTGTCGGCGTGAGCGCCCTACTGACCCGCGCCCGCCGCCATGTCGGATTCCAGATCGGCACCGCGCTGATGCTGCTGTTCGTCGGCACGGCCCTGGTGTCGCTCTTCTGGACGCCTTATCCGGCGGAGGAGCTGCAGATGCGCGCCAAGCTCCTCCCCTCGTCGGCCGAGCACCTGCTGGGCACCGACCATCTCGGCCGCGACGTGCTCTCGCGCATCATGGTCGGAGCCCAGACCTCGATCGCCGTCGGGCTGATCGCCGTGGCGCTCGGCATGTCACTGGGGGTGGCGCTGGGCGCCTGGGCCGCGGCGCGCGGCGGCTGGGTCGACGAGGCGCTGTCGCGGACCTCGGACCTGATCTTTGCCTTTCCGGCGGTGCTGATCGCCATCCTCATCACCTCGGTGCTGGGCGCCAGCGCCCGCAACGCCATCCTGGCCATAGCCATCTTCAACGTGCCGGTGTTCGCTCGCGTGACTCGCGGTGCCGCGCTCGCCATGTGGAGCCGCGACTTCGTGCGGGCCGCGACGGCGATGGGGCAGGGTCCTTTGGGCATCACCTGGCGGCATGTGCTGCCCAACATCATGAGTGTGCTGATCGTGCAGGCCACCATCCAGTTCGCCGTCGCGATCCTGGCGGAAGCGGGTCTGTCCTATCTGGGACTGGGTACGCAACCGCCCGTGCCCTCGTGGGGCCGCATGCTGCGCGACGCGCAGACCTACATCTTCCAGGCACCGGAGCTCGCGTTGTGGCCGGGGCTCGCGGTGGCCCTGGCCGTGCTCGGCCTCAACATGTTGGGTGACGGGCTGCGCGATCTGCTCGATCCCAGATTGAGGCTGATGCGCGTCGGCTGAAGGCATCCATCCGCCTCCTTCCGCGTTGTGTTGAACACAATGTGGCCATGTTCGCGGGCCTAACAAGGAAGATGATGCGACGGCGAACCGGACCCTTCTGGCTCGGCCGTCTTTGGCTCGCGATGGCGGCTGTGCTGTTCGTCGCGGGGAATGCCGACGCGCGGACCGCCGAGATTTCGCTCACCATCATCGGGGATGAGCGCATGGCTGAGGAACTCAGGGACCTGTCAAAGGACCTGGACAAGGACCAACCCTTGTCCGGCGACAGCCTTTCGATCCTGCAAGCCGCGCAGGCACGTCGCTCGCGCGTTGCGTCGGCATTGCGCTCGAAAGGCTTCTACGACGCCCGCGTGACGGCGACCGTCAACAACCAGCCGATCGAGGATGCTGTCGCGCTCGATGCCATCGAAGCCATGCCCGAGTTCCAGAAGGTGGACTTCGTGTTCAATGTGGCGACGGGGCCCGTCTATCGCGTCGCCAATCTCGAGATTGAGGGTCCGCCGGAGCTGATCGATTATCCGCCGCTGGATCGCAGCAAGCTCAGCCTGATCCCCGGTCAACCGGCCGACTCGGCGAAAATCCTCGCGACCGAGGAGGAGATCCTCAACACGGCGCGGGGCAAGGGCTATGCGTTGGTCGCGATCGCCAAGCGCGAAGTGCTGATCGATCACGCCACGCGCGAAGCCCAGGTCACGTTCGTGATCCAGCCGGGTCCGGTCGCCACCATGGGTCCGGTGAGCTTCTCGGGCACCGACAAGGTCGACACGGTCTACCTGCAGCGCCGCGTGCCGTTCAAGGAAGGCGAGCCCTACCGGCTCGACAAGGTCGACAAGCTGCGAGATCGGCTGACCTCGCTCGGCACCTTCAGCGTGGTGCGCGTCAAGCCGGCCGCCACGCTCAACGACAAGGGCGAATTGCCGATCGACGTCGAGCTGCAGGATCGCCCGCCCCGCACGATCGGCTTCGGCGTGGGCTACGAGACCGTCCTGGGCTTCTCGGTCAATGGCTACTGGCAGCACCGCAATCTGTTCGGCCAGGCGGAGAGCCTGCGACTCTCGGCGGAGGTCAACCGGATCGGCTACGGCACCTTCCCGGGCGATCTCGGTTACGCCTTCAAGGCCGATCTCAAGAAACCCGACTGGTGGTTGAGCGGGCAGGACGGGCTTGCCTCCCTGGTGGCCTCACGCGACGTCTTTCCCGCCTATACGCGCAAGGGCGTCGACCTGACCGTGGGAGTGGATAGAACCATCGATCCTCACTGGCGCCTGAAGGTGGGGTTGAGCGGTGAGGTCTCGGAGATCACGCGATATGGCCTCACCAATTACTACGAGCTGCTCGGCATTCCGATCGAAGCAACGTTGAACGAAGCCGACAGCGACGTCGATCCGACCCACGGTTATCGCCTCAAGCTCGACGTCACTCCCTACGCCGACCTGCGTAACAACAATGATCTGTTCGCGATCACCCGGCTGACCGGCACGGGTTACATCAACGTGAGCGGGGATGGTCGGAGCGTACTGGCCGGCCGTGCCTCGTTCGGCACGATTCCGGGCGGCCTGAATGCCAATATTCCCTTCGATAAGCTGTTCTATGCCGGCGGCGGAGGATCGGTGCGCGGTTACGCCTACCAGTATGCCGGTCCGCGCGACGCCTTCGGCAATCCGTTGGGCGGCGCCAGCGTCGTCGAAAGCAGCATCGAGTTCCGCCAGCGTATCGGCAAATCGTTCGGCGTCGTGGCGTTCGTCGACGCCGGTGGCGCCTATATCGACAACTGGCCCAACTTCGCGCAGTTCGCTCCCCGTGTCGGCACCGGCGTCGGGGTCCGCTACTACACCGACTTCGGTCCGGCCCGGCTGGATTTCGGCATTCCGCTCAATCCCCAGCAGAACGACCCGCCATTCGGCATCTACGTGAGCATCGGGCAGGCGTTCTGATGCGCTGGAGGCGCCTCCTCGCCCGGATGACGGCAAGCCTTCTGGGGCTGGTCGCGCTGGTGTTCGTGGCGTTGCAGACCGGCCCCGGCCAGCGCTTGCTCGCCTGGGTGGTCTCCAGCAAGGAATTGGCGGTTTCCGGAGTGGATGGCTTCTTCCCGACCGATCTGCGCATCGCCAAGCTGACGATATCCGATCGCGACGGCGCCTGGCTCACCGTCGACGAGGCGCGTCTCAGCTGGTCATTTGCCTCGCTATTGTCGGGGCGGGTCAGGATCGAGGAATTGGCCGCCGAGCGCGTCGATGTGTTGCGGCCACCGGTGCCGTCAGAGAATCCATCGAAGTCATCGGGAAGCGGCATCAACTTGCCGGTGGGCGTCGACCTTCGCAGCTTGTCGGTGGCCGACTTGCATGTCGGCGCGCCGCTGGGCGGAGTCGATTCGCGCTGGAAGGTTGCCGGCTCGGCCCTTTTGGCCGCCGATCGCACGCAAAGCCGCCTCAAGCTCGATATGAGTCGCAGCGATGGACCGGCCGGTCATCTTGGCGCCGACATCCGCTTCGATCTCGATCGCTTCAATGTCGATGGCCAGGTGCTTGCCGAGGAATCGAGCAAGGGAGGCGTGGTCGCGACCCTGATCGGCCGTCCCGATCTCGACAAGGTAACTCTCAAGCTCGCGATCAAGGGAGATCGGTTGGCCGGCGCGGGCGAGTTCACCGCGGCGGCGGGCGATGCGGTCACCTCCGGGGGATCGGCGCACTGGCAGCGCGATGCAGGAACTACGGGACTCTCGCTCGATCTCAGCCTGGTCGCTCCCGGCTTGCCGGACGGGCCGCTCGGCCGCCTGCTGCGCTCGCCGGCAACGCTCAAGGCGGAAGCGACGCTCGATGATGCGGGCGTCCTGACGGTGCACAAGGCCACGCTCACGGCAGCTCCGGCGTCGCTTGATGCGACGGCGCGCTATGACAGCACGGCCGACACGCTTGCCGCGACGGTGGATCTGCGGGCCAGCGAAGCGGGGGCGTTGGCCGATCTGGCGAACGGCGTCACCTGGCGCGATGCCCACGCAACTGTCAAAGCCGACATTTCAGGCCTCAACACCAGGCTGCAAGGCTCTGCCACCCTGAGCGCCTCGGCCGACGATGTGGTGGTCGCGACAGTGGTCGCGGGTGCACCGCCGCCCGGGCATGTCGAAGTCGATGCCAAGCTCGCCCTGCAGCCCAACGGCCGACTCACGGTGCACAGCCTGGATGTGCGCACCGATGTGCTGACTGCAAGACTCGCCGGCGCCTATATGCCGTCGTCGCGCGGCGGCGAAGGAAAGCTGGTGCTCGACCTGCCGGACCTGACACCCTTCTCGTCCTTGGCCGGCGTGGTTTTGACGGGCCGCAGCCATCTCGAGCTTTCGCTTGGCGCGCGCAACGAGGATTACCGTGCCGACTGGCAAGGCACGCTCGATGAGGTGGGACTGCCGGGCCTGCCGGAAGGCCTGGCACGGCCCCAGGTGAGGCTGAGCGGCAGCGCCGGTCTGCAGCGCGATCAGTCGTGGCGTCTCGATTCCGTGCGCGTCGCGAGCGAAACCGTCACGCTCGAACTGTCGGGGCGAGGCCGCGAGCGCGCCGGAGAGATGGACCTGTCGTTGGCCTTGCCGAAGCTCGCTGCCCTGCAAAGCGGGATCGGCGGATCGGCGAAAGCCAAGGGAAAGCTGGTGCTGAAGCCGGCCGGCGGCGATCTTCACCTCACCGCCGATTTCGCCGGG
>CAZHQA010000262.1:0-7569 GCA_964533955.1 uncultured Reyranella sp.
CGATGCCGGTGGTGACGCCGCAGCCGATGTAGCAGACCTTGTCGAACGGCGCGTCGGGCCGGATCCTGGCGAGGGCGATCTCCGGCAGCACGGTGAAGTTGGAGAAGGTCGAGCAGCCCATGTAGTGGTGGACCTTCTTGCCGCCGAGCGAGAAGCGGCTGGTGCCGTCGGGCATCACGCCCTGGCCTTGCGTGCTTCGAATCGCCGTGCAGAGGTTGGTCTTGCCGGAGAGGCAGCTTTTGCAGGCGCGGCATTCGGGCGTGTAGAGCGGAATCACGTGGTCGCCCTTCTTGAGCGAGATCACGCCCGGGCCGACATCGACCACCACGCCGGCCCCCTCATGGCCGAAGATCACCGGGAAGAGGCCTTCGGGATCGCCGCCGGAGCGGGTGAATTCGTCGGTGTGGCAGACGCCCGATGCCTTGATCTCGACCAGCACCTCGCCGAATTTCGGCCCCTCGAGATCGACGGTCTCGATCACGAGTTCCTTGCCGGCCTCGTAGCAAACGGCAGCCTTGCTCTTCACGCATCCTCCCCTGCTTGCACGCAAAGCCTAGAGCAGGCGAGTGGGCACCGTCTATGCTGCGACGCGGGCCAGTTCCGCTTTTGCCTCTTTGTATTGGCCGACGAGGCGGCGGCAGAGTTCCGCGGCAGTCGGGACATCGTCGATGTTTCCCACGCCATGGCCCGCCGTATAGATGTCCTTCCAGCGCTTCTTGTTCTCCTGGGCCGACACGATCTTGCTGGGCAGGGTGGTGCGCAGCACGTCGAGGTCGATGCCGGCGGCGAGCAGGCTCGGCACCAGCCAGTTGGCGGGGGCGCCGTCGATCGAGGCAGTGAGGAAGATGTCGGTGGCGCGCGTGTCGAGGATCATCTTCTTGTGCTCGGAGGCCGCCATCGCTTCCTTCGTGGCGATGAAGCGCGTGCCGATATAGGCGAGGTCGGCGCCCATGGTCTGCGCCGCCAGCACGTCGCGGCCGGTGGTGAGCCCGCCCGCAAGGACCACGGCGAAGTGATCGCCGAGCTGGCGTACCTCGTTCATCAGCGCGAAGGGATTGATCGTGCCGGTGTGGCCGCCGGCGCCGCCCGCCACGGCGATCACGCCGTCGACACCCGCCTCGAGCGCCTTCTCGGCATGGCGTCGGTTGGCGATGTCGTGCAGCGCCACCGCGCCCCAGTCATGGATGCGCTTGATCGCCTCACCGGGCGCACCCTTGGAGGTGAGCACGACGGGCACCTTGTACCTCTCGGCCAGCTCGAGATCGCCCAGGTAACGCGGGTTGGACGCGTGCACCACGAGATTGACTGCCCAGGGCGCGAGCTTCGTGCCCTGATCCTCGAGCCGCCTGGTGCCGTCGACCATCTCGTCGAGCCAGGCCTGGAACTCCTCGCGGCTGCGCGTGCCGTGGGCGGGAAAGCTCCCCATGATGCCCCCGGCGCAGCAGGCGAGGGTGAGCGCGGGGTTCGACACCAGGAACATCGGTGCCGCGATGGCCGGGATCGTCATGCGTTCGATCAGCTTCTGCACCTCGGCACGCGCCATGATCAGACCTCTCCCACCGTCGGCGTCGTCGAAATGACGCCCGCCGCAGCCAGCTTCTCCAGATCGGTGTCGTTGTAGCCCAGGATCGCACGCAAGACCTCTTCGGTGTGCTGCCCGAGGTCGGGCGCGGTGCGCTCGATGGCGATGGCCTGGCCGTCGAGGCGGTAGGGCAGCCCCTTCACCAGCTGGCCACGTCCGTCGCGCGCCAGAGTCACGCCGGCCAGCGCCCGGTCGCCCAGCAGGTCGGCGCCGTCGTTGCATCGTGCCGCCGCGATGCCACGGGTCCGCAAGGCCGCTACCACGTCCGCGCTGTCGCGCGCCGCACAGAAGGCGTCGAGCTGCGGATCGGGTGTCGCCAGGGTGGCCGCGATCCAGCGGCCGTCGCGGCAGCGATAGGTGTCCTGATGGGCGATGCCTTCCTGCGCGTTGCCCGGCCGCTCCCGCGAGCGTCGCGGATCGGCCGCGGCCGCCAGGATCTCCTCGCCGATGGTGAACGATGCGACCTCGCGCTGGGAGAAATCGAGGAAGGCACCCTTGCCGGTGCGGCGTGCCTCCATGATCGCGGTGATTACCATGCCGGTGGCGAACAGCGAGACGATCTGGTCGGGATAGTTCACGTCCATGCCGGAGATGCGCGGCTCCTCGCCCTCGTAGCCGGTCAGGGCGGCAATGCCCGACGTGGCATCGAGCGTCGAGCCGAACGAGACGTTCATGCGTTCCGGCCCGGTATCGCCCTGGCTCGAGATCGCGGCGAAGACGATGGCGGGATTGACGGCGCTGAGTTCGCGGTAGCCCAGTCCCGCCCGATCCAGTACGCCGCGGCGGAAGTTCTCGACCACGACATCGCACTGGCCGGCCAGGGCGCGGATCACGCGCTGGCCTTCGGGATCCTTGAGGTTGAGCGCCAGGCCGCGCTTGTTGCGATTGGTGAAGAGGAATTGCGGCGAGCGGTTCCACCATCCGTCGTCGTTGTCGGGTTTGCCGACGACGCGGAACGGATCGAGATAAGCGCCCGATTCGATCTTGAGCACCTCGGCGCCGAGATCGGCCAGCATGGCCGACGTGTTGGCCCCGGCCGTGAGCAGGCCAAAGTCGAGCACGCGGATACCCGTGAGCGGCCTCGCTTTCTTTCCCTCCCCCGTCTTCGGGGGAGGGAAAGGCGTTGAAGACGGGGGAGGGGAGGAAGACAGAGAGGGAGCGGGCATCGGCGCGAAGCTGCGGCCGTTCCATTGCACCGGAAGCTGCGGCAGCCGCAGCCTGCCGAGGGTGGGGTGCTCCATGTCGGCGAGGAAGCCGCGCGCCACGTATTGCTCGGTCTCCAGGAGCTCGGCCGGCGAGAAGATCGGGCCGAACGGCACGCCCTTGGCTTGGGCGGTGCCCTGGATCTCGGCGCGCGTCTTGCCCTGGAACCACGGCGCCAGGATCGAGTAGAACTCGCCGATATGCTGGCGCCGGCCGGCCCGCGTGCCGAACCTCGCGTCATGCAGGCGTGGATCTCCGATCAGCGTGCGCAGCGCCGGCCACTGCATCACCGTATAGACCACGGCAACGTAGCCGTCGGCGCAGGGCACGATCTGGAACTCCGAGTTCCTGCCTTCGCGCCCGGGCGACACTCCGGAGGCCTCGGCGCCGGACGCCGCCTTCCAGTTCACCCACTGCAGCACCTCGGCCAACGACACCCGCACGTGCGGCGCCCGTCGGCCGGCATCGCGCGCCGCCAGGGCTGCGCTCAATCCGGTGAAGGCGGTGAGACCTGCGGCATACGCGGCCTGGTGGCCGCCGATCTTCAGTGGCTTGCGCTCCGGCTCTCCCACCATGTGGAGCAGGCCGGCCATGGCGGCGATGGTGAGCTCGCTGAACGGCTGCCCGGCATCGAGCCCGAGGGGGAAGGCTGCGATCTCGATCGGCGTCGCCCCTCTGGCGTCAAGGGGGCCGGCGCCAAGCTGGCCGGCGCGAATCTGCGCGGCGACCCGGGCCGGCTCTTCGAACAGGCAGGCATCGGCCTGCTCGAGCAGGGTTGCCAGCGCGGCGCGGCCCTCGTCGCCGCCGAGATCGAGCACCAGCGACCGCTTCGAGGTGTTGAGGAACTGAAACAGCGCCGACCCGCCGTGCGGCAGATGCGGCGGCGCGCGGCGCACGGGATCGCCGCCGGGCGGCTCGATCTTGAGCACGTCGGCGCCCAGGTCGGCGGCAATTTTCGCGGCGAGCGACGTGGCCAACCGCAACGGCAGGGGAATGTCCGCATCGTTGACCTCGATGACCGAGAAGCGGGACAGCGGACGGACGGCGATTTCGCTCATCGAATGGCTTTCGATATCGTGGCCTGTGTTAGTGTCGCGGTCCACGGAGGATTTGATGGCACAGACCGGCAACCACAAGGGGCTCACGTTCGGCATCTTTCTCGCGCCCTTCCACCGGGTCGGCGAGAACCCCACGCTTTCCATGGCGCGAGACATGGAGCTGGTCGAATGGATCGACGGGCTGGGCTACGACGAGGCCTGGATCGGCGAGCACCATTCGGCGGGCTGGGAAACCATCGCTTCGCCGGAAGTCTTCATCGGCGCCCTGATCGAGCGTACGCGCTACATCCGACTCGGCTCGGGCGTGACCAGCCTGCCGTATCATCATCCGCTGATGGTGGCGAACCGCTTCGTCCAGCTCGATCACATGTCGCGCGGCCGGACCATGTTGGGCTGCGGCCCGGGCGCCTTGCCGTCGGACGCCTACATGATGGGCATCGATCCCTCGACCCAGCGCGACCGCATGGAGCAGTCGCTCGCCGCCATCATGGCGCTGCTGAAATGCGAGGAGCCGGTCACCATGAAGACCGACTGGTTCGAGCTCAAGGACGCGCGCCTGCATCTCGCGCCCTACAGCTTCCCGCATTTCCCGATCGCCTGCGCCAGCACCATCACGCCGTCGGGCATGATCGCCGCCGGCAAGCACGGCGTCGGCGTGCTGTCGATCGGCGCCGGCCTGCCGGGCGGGCCGGAGGCGATGGCCAAGCAGTGGGCGATCTACGAGGAGACCGCGGCCAAGCACGGCCAGGTGGCGGATCGCGGCAAGTGGCGCATCGTGGTCAACGCCCACGTGGCGGAGGACGACGAGCAGGCGCTGCGCGAGGTCCATGCCGGAGAGCGCTGCGAGACGGTGACCTATTTCGAGGACACGCTCGGCCGGCCGCCCGGCCGCTCCGACGACCCGCTGCGCGAGGGCGTCAAGCAGGGCACCACGCTGGTCGGCTCGCCCGACACGGTGGCCAAGGGCATCGAGCGGCTGCTCGGCTATTCCAAGGGCGGCTTCGGCGGCGTGCTGTTCCGTGCCCACGAATGGGCCAACCGCGAGCAGACGATGCGTTCCTACGAACTCTTCGCGCGCTACGTCATGCCGCGCTTCCAGGGTTCGCTCGACACCATTGTCGGCTCGAACAGCTGGGCGCGCGAGAACCGCAAGGCGGTGTTCGGTCCCACGGTGGCGGCGGTCAAGAAGGCCTTCACCGACGTCGGTCGCGACGTGCCCGAGGAGTTCCGCGCGCGTACAGTCGGCGCGCGAGATGTCGCCGAGTGACGATCGTTGGCTTGAACGCTGGTTGCCGCTGATCGCCGAGCGCGCCGCGGGCCTGCCGATTCTTGAGCTGGGCTGCGGCGGCGGACACGACAGCGAGATCCTGGCCGCGGCCGGCCATCGCGTGGTCGGGGTCGACCTGTCGAGCTCGGCCATCGCCAGAGCGCGCGAGCGCGTTCCGTCAGCGGAGTTTCATTGCCAGGATGTGCGTGCCGCGTTTCCGGTCGAGCGTGCCGGCGTGGTGCTGGCCAGCCTGTCGCTGCACTATTTTCCGTGGGGCGAGACCGTGGCCCTGGTCGAGTGCATTCGGCGGACACTGGCGCCGAACGGACTGCTGCTCTGTCGGCTCAATTCGACCAATGACGACCACTACGGCGCGTCCGGGCATTCGGCCCTTGGCGAGAATTACTATCTCGTCGACGGCCAGCCCAAGCGGTTCTTCGACCGCGTTGCCGTCGATCGACTGTTCGCCACCGGCTGGCGCGTGCTCTCGCAAGAAGAAAGGGTGATCGCGCGATACGATCAGCCCAAGTCAGTGTGGGAGGCGATAGTCCAGCTGTCATCCCGCGCGTAGCGAGGGACCTTCCTGCTGCCTTGAGGGTCCCTCCGGCTTGGCCCTCGCGCTGACACTTCGTGTCAGAACGTCTTCTTCGTGCCCGGCGTGGCGTCGATGACCTGCGTCGCGCTCTGTCCCATCGCCGCCTTGTACTCGGCCGGAGTGCCCTTGAGCAGCGGGTTGGACGCGTAGTGCATCGGCCAGGCCATCTTGGGCTTGATCAGTTCCTTGGTGGCGTAGGCCGCCTCGCCCGGATTCATCACGAAGTGGCCGCCGATCGGGATCAGCAGCAGGTCGGGCTTGAAGCGCTCGCCGATCAGCTTCATGTCGCCGAACACGCCGGTGTCGCCCATGTGCCAGATCTTGAAGCCGTTCTCGAGCTCGATCAGGTAGCCGACCGGCTCGCCGGCGGGGTAGCTGGTGTCCTTGCCGGCCTCGTCCTTGAGGATCATCTCCGACGAGTGCTCGGCGTGGACCTGGGTGATCTTCACGCCGGGGAAGGGCTCGATGGTGCCGCCCTTGTTCATGCGCGGCACGAGGTTGGGCGGCATCTTGCCGAGCGTCGCCAGCCATTGGTTCATGCCGGCCGGTCCCCACATCGGCACGTTGTTGGTCTTGGAGATTTCCATGGCGTCGCCGAGATGATCGCCGTGGCCGTGCGTCACCAGCACGAGGTCGACCTTGCCGATCTTGCCGAGATCCTTGAGCTCCGGCGGCGTGAGCGGCGCACCCATGATCCAGGGATCGATCATGATCACCTTGCCGCCCGGCGTCGTGAGCTTGAACGCGGCCTGGCTGTACCACAGCAGTTCGGGCTTGCCCTGCGCATGGGCGCCCGTGGTCAACAGCAGGCAAGCGGCCGCAATCGCGGTTAGCAGTCGTAGAAACATCGAAGCGCTCCCGATCGTGAATTTTTTCGACCCTAACATGGTTCTTCAGGGCGGAAGATGTCGCTTTTCCGTGAAGAGCTAATCGCCCACGATGCAGCGCAGCATTTCGAAGGGAGACGGCGCGCCGATGAGCATCAAGGGGAAGGCCTACATCGCCGGCATCTACGAGCATCCGACACGGCTCGCCAAGGACCTGTCGCTGGCCCAGATCCATGCCGAGGTCGCCAAGGGGGCGCTCGAGGATGCGGGGCTCGGCAAAGACGATGTCGACGGCTACTTCTGCGCCGGCGACGCGCCGGGCCTGGGGCCGATGTCGATGGTCGAGTACATGGGGCTGCGGCCCCGCCACGTCGATTCGACCGACACCGGCGGCTCGTCCTACCTGCTTCACGTCAGCCACGCCGCCCAGGCGATCGCCGCCGGCAAGTGCAAGGTGGCGCTCATCACCCTGGCGGGCCGGCCGCGCGCCGAAGGCATGGCGACCGGAACGGTGCCGCGCTCGAGGGGCGGCACGCCGACGCCGGACGAGCCGTTCGAATTCCCGTACGGGCCGACGGTGATCAACATGTACGCCATGTGCGCGATGCGCCACATGTACGAGTTCGGCACGACCGCCGAGCAGCTCGCCTGGATCAAGGTCGCCGCCTCGCATCACGCGCAATACAACCCGCATGCGCTCCTGAAGGACGTGGTTACGGTGGAGGAGGTGGTGAACTCGCCGATGATCTCCGATCCGCTGCACCGGCTCGACTGCTGCGTCATCACCGACGGCGGCGGCGCCATCGTGGTGGTGGCGCCCGAGATCGCGGCCAAGCTCAAGCGTCCCAAGGTCAAGCTGATCGGCGCCGGCGAATTCGTGAAGACCCAGATGGGCGGCAAGGTCGATCTCACCTATTCGGGCGCGCGCTTCTCCGGCGCGACCGCCTTCGCCGAAGCGGGAGTCAAGCCGTCCGACATCAAGTACGCCTCGATCTACGACAGCTTCACCATCACCGTGCTGATGCAGCTCGAGGATC
>CAZHQA010000263.1:0-7538 GCA_964533955.1 uncultured Reyranella sp.
CCCAGGCGCGCAGGCAGGCGCCATCCAAAGCCTCGACCTTTCTGTACAATTTGCTGAGCAATAAACCCCCAGGTTCCCAACAACACCCAGTGTTACAGGGCCAGTACAGCATCGCAACCGACCGTTGTCGAGCGGCCGTGGACGGTGCTGCCGCTGCAATTGGCCGCTGTCCCGAGGACCGAATGCCGTTCCTGCCGGCGGCCGAAGGCGGCCGCCCGAAGGTTTCAGACGCGTTACACTGGCGGAATGCTCACCTACCTCCTCGTCCTGGTCGTCGGTTTCATCGCCGGCACGGTGAGTGGCATCGTCGGAACCGGCGCCACGATCATCCTGCTGCCAGTGCTGGTATTCGCCTTCGGACCGAGAGCGGCGATCCCGATCATGGCGGTGGTCGCGCTGATGTCGAATTTCGCCAAGATCACGTCGTGGTGGAAGGAGATCGATTGGCGTGCCGTCGCCTGCTACGCGCTGGGCGGCGTTCCGGGCGCGGCGCTGGGTGCGCGCACCATGCTCGTCCTGCCGCCGCAGGTCGTCGACCTGGCGCTGGGTGCGTTCTTCCTGCTGATGATCCCCGGCCGGCGCTGGCTGATGCGGCGCCAGTTCCATATCGGGCCGTGGCTCCTGATCCCTGCCGGCGCGGCCATCGGCTTCCTGACCGGCATCGTGGTGTCGACCGGGCCGATCAGCGTACCGGTGTTCACCGCCTATGGCCTGGCCAAGGGCGCCTTCATCGCCAGTGAGGCGGCGGGGTCGCTCGCGCTCTACGTCTCCAAGGCGGCGACATTCAGCAGCTTCGGCGCGATGCCGATGGACATCGTGATCAAGGGCCTGATCTCCGGCTCCTCGGTGATGGCCGGCACCTATACCGCGCGGCTGATCGTGGAACGATTGAGCATCGCCGCCTTCCAGCGCCTGCTCGACGGCGTGATGGCCATCTCTGGCGCCGCGCTCATCTGGGCCGCGGTCCGGGCGGCTTAGGCCTCCACTCTCCATCTACCGTCTTCTCGGGGGGAGGGGCGCTAGCCGTCGTAGCGGTAGCGCCTCACGGCGTCCTCGTTCCAGTCGATGCCTGCGCCCGGGCGACGGGGGATCGTTAGTCGGCCGTTGGCGAGGGCAAACGGCTCGGCCACGACCGGATCGGCCCAATCCTGCCATTCGAGCCAATGCGCCGATTCGGTGACGCGCATGAGATGGGCCGAGAATTCCGGATAGAGGTGTGACGACATCGGCAGGCCGGCTGCGCCGGCGATCGCCGCCGCCCGCAGCCAGCCGCTCACCCCGCCGATGCGCATCAGGTCAGGCATCACCAGGTCGCCCGCCCCGGCCGCCACCGCGTGGGCGAGCGCGCGGGGGCCGTAGAAATTCTCGCCGAGCTGGACCGGTGTCCTGAGCTCGCGCGTCAGCCGGGCGTAACCCGCGAGATCGTCGTAGGCGATCGGCTCCTCCAGCCAGTAGAGCCCCTGCCCGTCGAGCGCGTGGCAGCGCAGCAACGCATCGCCCAGGCTAAGGCCCTGGTTGAAATCGACCATCAGCTTGACCTCGGCGCCGGCGGCCGCACGCGCAGCCTCGATCGCGGCGAGATCGTCGGCCCGCCGCTCGCGGCCGAGCCGGAGCTTGAGCGCACCGAAGCCGCCCTCGGCGACCAGCGCCGCCGCTTCGTCGCCGACCTTCGCCGGGTCGATGAGCCACAGACCATTGCTGTTGTAGGCCGGCACGGGCGCCAGCGAGCCGCCGAGGAATTCCGCCAGCGGCAGTCCGGCTGCCCTGGCGAGCGCGTCCCAGGCCGCCATGTCGAGTCCGGAGATGGCGATCATGGTCAGGCCCTCGTTGCCGACGAGATTGAGAGAGCGCCGGCCCTGCTGGAAATCGTCGAACGGACGGACCGGTCGGCCGATGCGCTGGCCGGCGAGGTCGCCGATCAGAGACGCGATGGCCGGCATGGCCTGCCTGAGATAGGGCTCGAGGTAGCTGCGGCCGACGATGCCCTCTTCGGTCACGAGATCGATCAGGATCATCGGCCAGGCGTCGAACAGCCCGACCTTGGACACGACTGGACGGCGCAGGGGCACCAGCACGGGGCGCACCGCCACGGACCTCATGGTGAGCTTCTCGAAAGCCATCGGGCCGCCTCCCTTGCTGCGTTTTCATTTCAAGGGCGGGCGAGGCGATTGTAAATTCACTGATCGGTATACATACGATGGAGGATCGTGCTGTGCCTCGCTCGGGCGAAGCGACCCGCCAGAAGATCCTCGACGCAGCCTACGGCCTGTTTCGTCGCAGCGGCTTCTCGCGCGTCAGCATGGACGAGATCGCCGCCGCGACGCGCGTGACCAAACGCACGCTCTACTACCACTTCGAGAGCAAGGACCGCCTTCTCGCCGCGGTGCTCGAGGCGCAGCACGCGCTCGCCGTGGCGGCGTTCCGGACCTTCGGCGATCGCCTGTCGGGTTCGCCCGAGGCCATGGTCGAGGCGATGTTCCGCGACCTCGCCGTGTGGTCGGACCGGCCGCGCTGGGCCGGCTCTGGATTCACGCGCCTCGTCGTCGAGCTCGCCGACCTGCCGGGCCATCCGGCGCGGGCGATCGCGCGCCGACACAAGGCGACCCTAGAGGACGAGCTCGCCCGGCTGCTCGAGAACGCCGGCGTGACGCGGCCACGCGAGTGCGCACGGGAGATATGGCTTCTGTCGGAAGGCGCGATCTCCTCGATCCTGGTGCACGGCGATCGCAGCTACGCCGCTGCCGCGGCCCGGGCGGCACTGAAGCTCCTGCGCGTGGGCAGGCAGACTACGCCGCAGCCGAGAGGGCGCAGCCGGCGATCGTGATGCGGTGCATCAGGCGCCGCTCGCCATTGTAATCGTTGGCGGCATAGTGCCAGGTGGCGCGGTTGTCCCAGAAGGCGATCGAACCCTCGCGCCAGCGGAAGCGGCACGTGAACTCCGGCCGCGCGGCGTGCCGGTAGAGATGCTCGAGCAGCGGCCGGCTGTCCTCGGCCGACCAGTTCTCGAAGCGGAGCGTGAAGCCCGGGTTGACGTAAAGCGACTTGCGGCCGCTCAGCGGATGGCGGATCACGACCGGATGAACAATGTCGGCGCCAACCTTGTCATGGTTGGAGTAGCGGCCGGCCGATTCGGGATTCTGCGCGTTCACGCCCTTGGCTCCGAAGACATGCGCCGAGCCGTGCACGGCGCGCATTCCCTCCAGCGTGCGCTGCAATCCAGGCGAGAGCGTCTCGAAGGCGCGGTACATGTTGGCGAACAGCGTGTCGCCGCCCTCCTCCGGCAGCTCGCGCGCCAGCAGGATCGAGCCCATGGCCGGGATCTGGTCGTAGCTGTGGTCGGTGTGCCAACCGCCCCCGATGTTGGTCGTCTGTTCGGGTTCCTTGCGCACCTCGGCGATCTCGGGATAGCCCGCGACCGGCGTGAAGAAGCGGTTCACGTCGATCGGCGCCCAGCGCCGCGCGAAGTCGAGGTGCTGTTCGGGCGTCAGCGCCTGGTCCCGGAAGAAGATGACGCCGTGCTCGGCGAAGGCACGCTGCACCTCGCCCCATTGGCTGTTGCTGAGCACCTTGAGATCGACGCCCAGCACCTCGGCGCCGCAGCCACCGGTAAGCTTGCGCACTTCGATCGCTTCGTAAGTCATCGGCTGCTCCTCTCGAGAACCCTATCCCCTCCCCGTCTTCGAGGGAGGTGTTCCTTGGGCAAAAGCTCAAGCCGCCATGGCGAGGTTGCTGTAGCGCGTCAGGTGATGCTGCTGGTTGCCGAACATCAGGTCGATCATGGTCAGCCGCTTGAAATAGTGGCTGACCGAGAGTTCGTCGGTGACGCCCATGCCGCCATGCATCTGCACCGCGCTCTGACCGCAGAACTTGCCCGATTTGCCGATCTGCACCTTGGCCCCGGACGCCGCCTTGGCCCGCACGACGTGATCCTTGTCGTCGATCTTGAGCGTGGCCATCAGGGTCATCGAGCGCGCTTCCTGGGCGTTGGTGAAGCAATCGACCATGCGATGCTGCAGCACCTGGAACTTGCCGATCGGCACGCCGAACTGCTTGCGAGTTTTGATGTATTCCAGGGTCGCCGCGTTGATCGCGTCCATGCATCCGGTCGCCTCGGCGCAAAGCGCCACAATAGCGCGATCAACCGCCGCCTCGGTCAGCGGGAAAGCGCCATCGACCTGGCCGAGTACAGAGTCGGCGCCGACCGATACCTTGTCAAAGGTGAGCTCGGAGGCACGCAACGCATCTTGGGTGGGGTAGTCGCGGCGCGTCAGGCCCTTGGCCTTGCCGTCGACCAGGAAGAGCGTCAGGCCCTTCTGCTCGCGCGCACCGCCCGACGTGCGGGCCAACACGACAATCGTGTCGGCCGACGGGGCGTTGTAGACCACGCCCTTGTGGCCGGACAGCGTGTAGCCCGAGCCTTCCTTGGCTGCAGTGAGCGAGACGTCGGCCAGATTGTAGCGGCTCTGGCGCTCGAGCCAGGCGAAGGCGAACTGCTTCTTGCCCTCGATCATCGGGGCCAACAGCTGCTCCTTCTGCGCCTTCGAGCCGGCCGCGGCGAGCAGGCCGCCACCCAGCACGACGGTCGGCAGGAAGGGTTCCAGCACCAGACCTTTGCCGAACTGCTCCATGACGATCATGGTCTCGATCGGCCCGCCGCCGTAACCGCCATCCTCTTCCGAGAACGACATGCCGAGCCAGCCGAGCTCGGCCATCTGCGCCCAGTTCTCCGGCAGGAAGCCCTTCTCCGTCGCCGCGATCTTGCGTCGGTTCTCGAAGGTGTATTTGTCGCGCACGAAGCGTTCCGCTGCGTCCTGCAACTGCTTCTGTTCGTCGGACAGGCTCAGGTCCATCTCGTCTTCCTCCGCTCACATGTCCCTCCCCATTCCGATGGGAGGTGTCGGCGTCTCACGACGACGGAGGGGTCCTGAGCCTCTCCGCCCGCGCAGACTCGGGCACCTCCCCCGAAGACGGGGGAGGGCCATTTCTTATAGCCCCAATATGGCCTTCGAAACGATGTTCTTCTGGATCTCCGTGCTGCCGCCATAGATCGTCGTCTTGCGCATGTTGAAATAGCGCGGCGCGGCGGGCGGCGCGTGGTCGGGGCCGATCGGCGTCTCGTTGGTGTCGCGGAACAGAAGGTCGGGCTGGTAGGGCGCCGCGTACTCGCCGACCGCCTCCATGGCGAGCTCGGCGATGCGTTGCTGGATCTCCGAGCCGCGCACCTTGAGGATCGATGCCTCCGGCCCCGGCGCGCCGCCGAGCAGCATGGTCGACAGCGCGCGCAGCTCGCTCATTTCCAGCGCCTGCACCTGCAAATCGACATCGGCGATCTTCTCGACGAGCGAGGGATCGTCGCTGAGCTCGCGCAGGGAGCGCACGCCGCGCTTGGAGGCCGGCACCTCGGCGATGCCCAGGCGCTCGTTGGCGAGCAGGAACTTGGCGCAGGTCCAGCCCGCGTTCTCCTTGCCGATCAGGTTGGCGACGGGAACCTTGACGTTGTCGAAGAACACATCGTTAACGTGGTGTGCGCCGTCGACCATTATGATCGGCCGCACGGTGATCCCCGGCGTCTTCATGTCGATCAACAGGAAGGAAATGCCCTCCTGCGGCTTGGCATCAGGATCGGTACGCACCAGGCAGAAGATCCAGTCGGCCCAATGGGCGAACGAGGTCCAGGTCTTCTGCCCATTGACGATGTAGTGGTCGCCACTCTCGTCCTTTCGGCGCACCGCACGCGTGCGCAGGTTGGCGAGGTCCGAACCGGCACCCGGCTCGGAATAGCCCTGGCACCACTGCACGTCGGAGCTGCGGATGCCGGGCAGGAAGCGCCCCTTCTGCTCGTCGTTGCCGAAGGTGTAGATCACCGGCCCGACCATCTTGACGCCGAACGGAATGATGCGCGGCGCGCCCTCCTCGGCCAGCACGTTCTCGAACAGGAAGCGTTGGGTGACGTCGAAGCCCGGCCCGCCGTGCTTCTTCGGCCAGGTGTAGGGCAGCCAACCCTTGCGGCCGAGCGCCTGCTGCCAGACGACGTGATCGTCGCGACTGTAGTGCTTGCCGGAGAAGGTTTTCTCCTTGGTGGCGGCCGACAGCGTTGCCCGCGTGAAGGCGCGCACTTCGTCGGCGAAGGCCTGGTGTTCGGGGCTGAGGGAAAGATGCATCGTCAGGTCTCCTCGGACTCAAGGGAGCGCGCCACTCCAGTGGCGCTCATGAGCGCCACTGGAGTGGCGCGCTCCGATGACTCACAGCCCCAGCACCATCTTGGAGATGATGCCCTTCTGGATCTCATTGCTGCCGCCGTAGATCGTGGTCTTGCGCGTGTTGAAATAGCGCGGGGCGGCAAGGTGGGCGTACTCGGGCCCGACCGGCTCCTCGTTGCTGCCATGCCACAAGAGGCCCGGCAGGTAGGGCGCCGAATATTCGCCGACCGCCTCCAGGGTGAGCTCAGTGATGCGCTGCTGGATCTCCGAGCCGCGGATCTTCAGGCCCGACACTTCGGGACCCGGCTGACCGCCATGCGCCATCGAGGACAGCACGCGCAGCTCGGTGAATTCCAGCGCCGTCACCTGGATCTCGAGATCGGCGATCTTTTCGGCGAAGCTCTGGTTCTGGATCAGGGGCTTGCCGTTGTCCTGCTCGGCGCGCGCGATGTCCTTCAGCGCCTCGACGCCGCGCTTCGACTGCGGCACGGCGGCGATGCCCAACCGCTCGTTGGCGAGCAGGAACTTCGCACAGGTCCAGCCCTCATTCTCCTTGCCGACCAGATTGGCGACCGGGACCTTGACGTTGTCGAAGAACACTTCGTTCACTTCGTGGCCGCCATCCATCATGATGATCGGCTTCACGGTGATGCCCGGAGTCTTCATGTCGATCAGCAGGAAGGAAATACCCTCCTGCGGCTTGGCCTTCGAATCGGTCCGCACCAGGCAGAAGATCCAGTCGGCCCAATGGCCCATGGTGTTCCAGGTCTTCGAGCCGTTGACGACGTAGTGGTCGCCGTTCTTCTCGGCCTTGGTGCGCAGCGACGCCAGGTCCGAGCCCGAGCCCGGCTCGGAGTAGCCCTGGCACCACCACACGGTGCTTTCGCGGATCGCCGGCAGGTACTTCTGCTTCTGCTCGTCGCTCCCGAAGGTGTAGATCACCGGCCCGACCATCTTGGTGCCGAACGGGATGATGCCCGGCGCATATTCCTCGGCGCAGATGTTCTCGAAGATGTAGCGCTCGGCCGGGGTGAAACCGGGGCCGCCGTACTTCTTGGGCCAAGTGTAGACCAGCCAGCCCTTCTTCCCGAGCGCCTGCTGCCAGCGCATGTAGTCGTCGCGGCCGAGGTGCTTGCCGTTCCTGACCTTGTCGCGCACGTCGGCCGGCAAATTGGCCTTCACGAAAGCGCGCACGTCGGCGGCGAATTTCTGTTCTTCAGGGGTGAATGCGAGATCCATCGATCCCTCCCGAATCATGCTCTTTGATTGGGCCAAAGTTTAGCCACAGGCCGAGGTCGCACAACCGGATTGCGGCTGCAAGTGCTGAGACGCGGAACG
>CAZHQA010000264.1:0-7461 GCA_964533955.1 uncultured Reyranella sp.
ACGGCGCCGATTCCCCCGAGTGCGGCGAAGGGCGGCGCCAGGGTCGAGAGATAGTAGACGTGGAAGATGCCGCCTGCTGCGCTGTAGACGATGCCGTAGGTCAGCGCCCAGACGCCCCACAGCGTAAGCGACGGCCAGGTGCGGTCCCGGCGACGGACCAGGACCAACCCGAGCACCGCGAGCGGCAGGAACCAGGCGAACTGGCTGGCGAGGGTGGGTTGCGCGAGACGCAGCGGGCCCACCGGCACTGCGTCGTAGAGCTCGAAGCGCTGAGCCCCGATCGTGAGTTGCGCCGGCGTCTGTGCTGGCCGGTCCGGTCGATTGCGCACGAAGCGTTCAAGGCCGTTGTGCACGACCACCAGCTCGAGCATGGAGTTGCCGGTCGTGCTGCCGGCATAGGGCCGCGAGTCCTTGGGCGTGAGATCGAAGGCGATGGACCAGGACAGCGCCACGACGGCGAGCGTGACGCCTGCGCCCGACATCCAGCCCAGTCGCCGCTTCCAGTCGAGACCGCCGCTGGCGACCAGCCAGCCCAGCAGAAGCGCCGGGCCGCAGACCAGCGCCGCCAGCATCTTGACGTTGAAGGCCACGCCCAGCAGCGCCATGGCGATCACCAGCGCGAGCCCGCGCCCGCGCATCGCCGCCCAGGCGGCCAGCAGCAGGAAGAACACCAGCCAGGAGTCGGTGTTGTTCGACCGATCGATCGCCACCATGACCGGCGTGATGGCCATCAGGAGGGCGGCGATCAGGCCCGCCGCGCCGCCGAATGGCTTGCGCACCAGGCGATAGAGGATCGCCACGGAGCCCACGCCGGCCAGCGCCTGCGGCAGATGGATGGTCCATCCGCTGAAGCCCAGTACCGAGGCGAAGGCCGCCTGGATCCAAAAGGCGAGCGGAGGCTTGTCGAGGGAAACGAAGCCGGCCGGGTCAAAGGAGTTGTAGAAAAACAGCGCGCCGCCCTGCAGCAGGCTGCGCACGCCGGCCGCGTAGTAGGCCGTGCCATAGCCGTTATCCTCGAGCCTCCACAGCCTCAGAAAGGCCGTAAGCAGCAGGATTGAGGCGAGGCAGGTGTATTCGATCCGCCGTCGGGTCCGGACGTCCCCCATGTCATTGCTGTACGCAGGAAGGCTGGCCGGCATCCCGCGCCATTTTCAGCCCGGTAGCGGGCCCCGGAAGACGAAGAAGGCGCCGAGGCAGATGAAGGCGAAGCCCACCAAGTGGTTGAGGGTGATCCGCTCGCCCAGGTAGAGCACCGAGAAGGCGGCGAACACGGTGAGCGTGATCACCTCCTGCATGGTCTTGAGCTCGGCTGCCGAGTAGACGACGTGGCCCCAGCGGTTGGCCGGAACGGCGAAGCAATATTCGATGAAGGCGATGCCCCAGCTGGCCACGATTACCAACCACAACGGGCGGTCGGTGAATTTGAGATGCCCGTACCAGGCGAAGGTCATGAACACGTTGGAGCACAGCAGCAGGACGATTGGCGTGATGGCGGGGGGAAGCCAGGTCATCTTGGGACTACTCCGGTTTGATGCCGAGTTTCTTGATGAGCGGGACGATTGTCGCCTCTTCCTTGGCGAGCATTGCCGCGAGCTCCTGCGGCGTGCTGGACCGCGTCTCCGCGGTGAGGTCGGAGAAGCGCTTGATGACCCCCGGATCGGCCAGCACCTTGACCATCGCGGCGTTGAGCTTGGCAAGCACGTCAGGCGGCAGCCTGGCGGGACCGTAGAGTCCGGTCCAGGTCGAGAAAGTGAAAGCCTCGAGCCCTTTCACGCCGGATTCCTGCATCGTCGGAACGTCCGGCAGCTCGGCCAGGCGCCGGGTCGACGACACCGCGAGCGCACGCAGCTTGCCGCCCTTGACGTAGCCCAGCGCGCTGTTGATCTGGTCAAGTTGGGCCGGCACCTGGCCCGCGATCACATCGGCCACGCCCGCCCCGCTGCCCTTGTAGTGCACGAGCGTGTACCTGGCGCCGGTCGCCTCGCTCATCAACTCGATGCAG
The DNA here is from genome assembly GCA_964533955.1 of uncultured Reyranella sp. GTDB lineage: Bacteria > Pseudomonadota > Alphaproteobacteria > Reyranellales > Reyranellaceae > Reyranella. The sequence goes on from CAZHQA010000264.1 coordinate 2,003, forward strand.
AGATGGTTGGTGGTGCCGACGCCTGAGTCGGCGACCGACAGCTTGCCCGGCGTGTCGCGGCCGATCCTGATGAACTCCGCCAGGTCCTTGATCGGCGAGGTGGGCGTGACGACCACCGTCGCCGGCACTGCCTGGATGTGACTGATCGGGGTGAAAGCCGTGTGCCAGTCGTACGGCGCGTTGCCGTAGATCACCGGCACGGCGACCAGCGAGTTGGCCGAGACCATCAGCGTGTAACCGTCGGGCGCCGAGCGCGCGACCACGTCACTGCCGATCATGCCCGAGGCCCCGGCCTTGTTTTCGACGATTACCGACACGCCCAGCACGTCCCTGAGCTTGTCGGCAACGATGCGCGCCGTGACGTCGATGTTCCCGCCCGGTGCATAGGGGGCGATGACCCTGATCGGCCGATCAGGATATTCGGCGGCGGCAGGGCTTGCGATGGCAAGCAGCAGGCCGAACAGGGCGATTGCTGGACGCATGGTGAGATTCTCCATCAGAACGTTGGCTGACGTTGCGCCCAGGGCCGTGCCTCTTCCAGCAGGGCACCCAGCCGCAGCACGTCGGTCTCGCAGCCCCATTTGCCGACGATCTGGACCGATGTCGGCAGGCCGTCCGTGCCGAAGCCCGACGGGATCGCCATGGCCGGATGGCCGGTCAGGTTGAAAGGGTACTGGTAGGAGGTCCAGCCCTGGCGGGTGATGCCACACTTCACGCCATCGACGACAACTTCGTCGTTGGCGGCGTCGTGCGTCACGTCGAGGGCGGTGCGCGAGTTGGTCGGTGTTACCAGGAAGTCGTAGCGTTCGAAGAGCGACTGGATGCGGCGGAACAGGCCGGTGCGCGCGTACTGCGCGTTGCGGAAGTCGGCCAGGGTGAACCTGGCGCCGCGCTCCATGAAGGCGAGCGTGACCGGATCCATCTGGTTCTGCCATTTGGGCAGGTATTGCGCGCAGAACACGGCGAAGTTCGCCTGGTAGAGCACGCGGCCCTCGTATTCGATCCAGTCGATCGGTTGGGTGATCTCTTCGACGGCGGCGCCCATGGCCTCCCACGCGGCGAGGCTGGCGCGGGTATTGGCGCGCACGTCGGCGGCGATCCGCGGATTGGCGGTGAGCTCGATGTAGCCGATGCGCACGCCGGACATGTCCGTGCCCGACAGCTTGGGCGATAGCGGCCGCTGCGCGTCGCCGCCCAGGCTCCAGGGATCCTTCTCGCTCGGGCCGAGCAGGACCGAGTGCATCACTGCGGCATCGGTCACGCTGCGTGCCAGCGGCCCGGCATAGACGTTGCTGCCGAATGCATCGCGCGAGCCGTCGATCGGCACCGCGCCCAGCGTCGGCTTCAGGCCGACCAGGCCGCTGCACGACGCGGGTCCGCGGATCGAGCCTGCACCGTCGGTGCCGAGCGACAACGGCCCCAGGCCCGCCGCGACCGCTGCCGCGCCGCCGCCGCTCGATCCGCCGGGCGTACGTTCGAGATTCCAGGGATTGCGCGTGACGCCGAAAGAGGGACCGTCGGTCAGCCCCTTGACGCCAAATTCGGGTGACGTCGCCTTGCCGATCACGATGGCGCCGGCGGCCCGCAGGCGCCGCACCAGCACGTCGTCGGCGGCAGCGGGCGGGTTGTCGTCGAAGATCGCCGAGCCGTGCCGAGTCGGCACATCCTTGACGTCGACCAGGTCCTTGATGCTGACGGGCACACCGTGCAGCGGTCCGAGCGGCGCGCCATCGCTCACCGCCTTCTCCGCCGCCTCGGCCTCGCGCCGTGCCTCCTCGGCCATCACCACGCGAAAGCAGTTGAGCTTGGGCTGGGCGCGATCGATCGCCTTGAGGACGGTGTCGACATATTCGACGGGCGAGAGCTTGCGCGATCGGATGAGGGCAGCGGCTCTGACCGCCGGCATGAACAGAAGATCAGTCATGGTCTTTCATACTCCTCCTCCGTCCTACGGGGGAGGGCAGGGAGGGGGAAGACCACAGCAACGTCGTCGTGTTGCCCCTTCTGTGCTAGTCGGCTTGCGCATGTTTTCCCTGCCGGTCCTCGCCGCGCTGGCCGTCGTGGCAGTGGCGACGTCGTTCATCTCCGGAATCTTCGGCATGGCGGGCGGCATGCTGCTGATTGGCTTCCTGCTGCTCATGCTGCCGGTACCGGTCGCCATGGTGTTCCACGGCGTGATCCAGATCGCCGCCAACAGCTGGCGCTCCTACCTGTGGCGGCGTCACATCAACTGGTCCGTCGTGCTCGAATTCGGGCTGGGTTCGATCTTCTCGCTGATCGTGTTCTCCTCGTTCGCTTTCGTGCCGCCCAAATGGGCGGTACTGCTGGCGGTCGGTCTCACGCCGTTCGTCGCACTGTCGGTGCCTCAGACCATCGCCCCCAACATCGAGCGCCGCGGCCAGGCTTTCCTGGCCGGGGCGATCGGCGGGGCCCTGCAGCTGGTGGCGGGCGTGACCGGGCCGATCCTCGATCTCTTCTATGTCCGCACCGGCATGAGCCGGCAGGTCAATGTCTCGACCAAGGCCGCCGCCCAGGTCATGGGCCATCTCGTCAAGGTGGCCTATTTTGGCGCCCTGGTTGCCGATCCCGGCGGCCGCGGACTCGAGCAGTGGCTGGTCATGGCATATGCTTGCGCGTTTGCCGTGCTGGGCACCAATCTGTCGCGGCGATTCCTCGATCGCCTCTCCGACAGGCAGTTCTATTATTGGACGCGCCGGATCATCCTGGCGATCGGCGTGGTTTACATCGCGCAGGGCGTCTGGCAGGTGGCTGCGAGATGGTAGACAAGAGCGACAAGCAACAGGTGCGCGAGCTGCTCGACCGGCTGCCCGACGATGCGGGCTTTGCCGACATACAGCGCGCCATCGCCGTGCTGATGTGGCCCAAGACGCAGGACGGCAACCTGAAGCCGCCGGAGCGCCTGGCGCCGGAAGAAGTGAAGCGCCGTCTGCGCGAATGGCTGAAATCGGAGAAAGACCAATGAAGGACCGCGTTTCGATCGAGCTCAAGGACGGCGTCGCCGACGTCCGCCTGATCCGCGCCGACAAGATGAACGCGCTCGATCCCGCCATGTTCGATGGCATCATCGAGGCGGGCGAGAAGCTCACGACGATGAAGGGCCTGCGATGCGTGGTGCTGTCGGGCGAAGGCAAGGCCTTCTGTGCCGGCCTCGACATGGCCTCCTTCGCGGCGATGAAGGATCGTGCCCAGAACAAAGATCCGGGCGGCGTGCCGGGTGCGCGCGATCTCACCAGGCGTACCCACGGCATCGCCAACATCCCGCAGCATTGCGCCTGGCTGTGGCGCACCCTCCCCGTGCCGGTGGTTGCCGCAGTGCACGGCGTGGCTTTCGGCGGCGGCTTCCAGATCGCGCTCGGCGCCGATATCCGCTACGCCACGGCAGACACCCGCTTCTCGGTGATGGAGATCAAGTGGGGCCTGGTGCCCGACCTCGCTGGCACGCAGCTGATGCGTCACCTGGCGCGCGAAGATGTGGTGCGCGAGCTCACCTTCACCGGGCGCGTCTTCAATGGTGAGGAGGCGCAGCGACTCGGCTTCGTCACCCGGATCGTGGCCGATCCGCGCGCTGCGGCGCTGGAGACGGCGCGGGAGATCGCGGGCAAGAGCCCCGACGCCATGCGCGCGGCCAAGCGGCTGCTGAACGATGCCGTGGCGGTCGACGCCGCGCACGGTCTGCTTCTCGAGTCGGAGGAACAGCAGAAGCTGATCGGCTCGCCCAACCAGCTCGAAGCGGTGATGTCCAACCTGCAGAAGCGCGCGGCGAATTATAGGGACTGAACTCGTCGAAGCGCGCCACCGCGCGCTTGATTGCAAGCGCGTGAGTGGCGCGCTCCCAGGAAGAGGAAACACCATGAACCGCCAATGGCTCTACGCCAGGCAGCCGGTCGGCAAGATCGGCAAGGATACATTCGAATGGCGGGAGGTGGCGATTCCCGAGCCGCGCGACGGCGAGGCGCTGGTGCGCACGCGCATGCTGTCGCTCGATCCCGCCAACCGCGCCTGGATGATGGGCAAGACCTACCGCGATGCGCTGGAGCCCGGCGATGTGATGAGCGGCTTCACGATCGGCGAGGTCGTCAAGTCGAAGGCACCGGGCCTCGCTGAGGGCGACATCGTCGAAGGAGACTGGGGCTGGCAGGACTATGCGGCGCTGCCGGCGCGACGTCTCACCAAGCGCACGATCGATGCGCCGCTCGAGCTGCTGATCGGGCCGCTCAGCGTCACCGGCCTGACGGCGTATTTCGGCCTGCTCGAGGTCGGCCAACCCAGGCCAGGGGACACGATTCTGGTGTCGGCCGCAGCCGGTGCGGTCGGCTCGATGGTCGGGCAGATCGCCAGGATTGCCGGTTGTCGCGTGGTCGGCACGGCGGGTGGCCAGGACAAGTGCGACTGGCTGGTGCGCGAGCTCGGCTTCGATGCGGCGGTCGACTACAAGGCCGGCGGCATGTTTCGGGCCTTGCGGTCGGCGTGCCCCAACGGGATCGACGTCTATTTCGACAATACCGGCGGGCCGGTGCTCGACGCGGCGCTGACGCTGATGAACCTGCGCGGCCGCATCGTCTGTTGCGGCAACGTCTCGCAATACGACGTCGAGAAGCCCGCCCCCGGTCCGATGGGGGTGCCGGGCCTGGTCGTCGTCAAGCGGCTGCGACTCGAAGGCTTCATCGTCACCGATTTCTTCGACCGCCGCGCCGAGGCCGAGACTCGCCTGGCGCGCTGGATCGCCGACGGAAACATCAAGGCCGAGCTCGACATCTTCGATGGGCTCGAACGTGCGCCCGAGGCGCTGATCGGGCTCTTCGAGGGCAACAACCGCGGCAAGCGCGCGGTGAGGGTCTGATGTCGCTGGTTCTGCACGGCCACCCCTTCTCGTCCTATACGCAGAAGGTGCTGGTGGCGCTCTACGAGAACGCCACGCCCTTCGCGTGGAGCGTGCTGCACGGCCCGCCGGCGTTCGAGGAACTGGCCAAGCTGTGGCCGCTCCGCCTGATGCCGGTGCTGGTCGACGACGGCACGCCGGTGATCGAATCGAGCATCATCATCGAGCACCTGATGCTGAAGCGTTCCGGGCCGGTGCCGCTGCTCCCGCGCGACCCCAAGGCCGCGCTCGAGGTGCGCTTCCTCGACCGCTTCTTCGACAATTACGTCATGGGCCCGATGCAGAAGGTGGTGAGCAACGAGCTGCGCCCGGAGGGCAAGCGCGATGCCTATGGAGTCGCCGAGGTCCGCCAGCGCCTCGACATCTCCTATGCGTGGCTCGAGCGCACGCTCAAGGATCGCAAATGGGCGGCTGGAGAGGACTTTACGCTGGCCGACTGCGCTGCAGCGCCGGCGCTGTTCTACGCCGACTGGGTGCACGAGATCGGCACCGAATTCGCCGAGCTGCGGGCCTACCGCCGGCGCCTGCTGCGCCGGCCGTCCTTCGCTCGCGCCGTCGA
>CAZHQA010000265.1:0-7437 GCA_964533955.1 uncultured Reyranella sp.
GAGCCCGATGTCCGCCGAGGCGACGGTGGTGCGCAACTACCTCGACTGGCTGCTGTCGATCCCCTGGCGCAAACCGACCAAGATCATCAAGGACCTGAAGTACGCCGAGGACGTGCTCAATGCCGATCACCATGGCCTGGAGAAGGTCAAGGAGCGCATCCTCGAGTATCTCGCGGTCCAGCAACGCGTCGACAAGATGAAGGGCCCGATCCTCTGCCTGGTCGGCCCGCCGGGTGTCGGCAAGACGTCGCTCGGCAAGTCGATCGCCAAGGCGACCGGCCGCAACTTCGTGCGCATGTCGCTGGGCGGCGTGCGCGACGAGGCGGAGATCCGCGGCCACCGCCGGACCTATATCGGCTCGATGCCGGGCAAGGTCATCCAGAGCATGAAGAAGGTGAAGTCGTCGAACCCGTTGTTCCTGCTCGACGAGATCGACAAGCTCGGCGCGGATTTCCGCGGCGATCCGTCGTCGGCCTTGCTCGAGGTGCTCGACCCCGAGCAGAACGCGACGTTCAACGATCATTACCTCGAGGTCGATTACGACCTGTCGAACGTCATGTTCATCACCACGGCGAACTCGCTGCGCATGGCGCAGCCGCTGATGGACCGCATGGAGATCATCCGGCTGGCGGGCTACACCGAAGACGAGAAGGTGGCGATCGCCCGCAAGCACCTGATTCCCAAGCAGCTCGAGGCGAACGGCCTGAAGGAGGGCGAAGTCGAGATTCACGACGACGCCGTGCGCGATCTCGTGCGCTACTACACGCGCGAGGCTGGCGTCCGTAATCTCGAACGCGAGATTGCCAACCTCGCCCGCAAGGGCGTCAAGGATATCCTCATGAAGGGGACGTCCAAGGTGAAGGTGCGCGCCAAGAACCTCGACAAGTATGCCGGCGTCCGTCGCTTCCGCTACGGCGAGGCCGAACTCGAGGATCTGGTCGGCATCACGACGGGCCTGGCGTGGACCGAGGTCGGCGGCGAGCTGCTGCAGATCGAGGCGGTGCTGGTTCCCGGCCGCGGCCGCGTGACCGTCACCGGCAAGCTGGGCGACGTCATGCAGGAGTCGGTGCAGGCGGCCAACGCCTACGTCCGCTCCCGTGCGGCGATGTTCGGCATCAAGCAGAGCGTCATGGAAAAGCGCGACATCCACGTGCACGTGCCGGAAGGTGCGACACCGAAGGATGGACCGTCGGCCGGCGTGGGGATGATCACGTCGATCGTCTCGGCGCTCACCGGGGTGGCGGTTCGCAAGGAAGTGGCGATGACCGGCGAGATCAGCCTGCGCGGCCGGGTCATGCCGATCGGCGGCCTCAAGGAGAAGCTGCTGGCCGCGCTGCGCGGCGGTCTCAAGACCGTCCTCATTCCCAAGGAAAACGAGCGTGATCTGCCCGAGATCCCCGACAACGTGAAGAAGGGCCTGGAGATCATCTCGGTTTCGACCGTGGATGAGGTTCTGGCCCGCGCGCTGGTCAAGCCGCTGACGGCGATCGAATGGCCGAATGACCTCGAGGCGCCGGCCAAGAAGCCCGAGGGCAGCGAGCAGAGCGTCGTCGCCCACTAGGCGGGTACGCCAGGCAACGGAAAAGCCCCGGAGCAATCCGGGGCTTTTTGTTGCTTGGGCCGCAATCTGTGCCTCTCGTGGGCGGCCATTTCTACCAAATATGGTATTCAACGTTGACGCGGTTTTGCACCCGCCCTTACACTTGGAATTGCCCCGACTCCTTTGAGAGGCCTCGACCCGTGAACAAGCACGATCTGATCGCCGCCGTTGCCGCCTCAACCAACCTCTCGAAGGTCGATGCCGCTAACGCCGTCGATGCGATCCTCACGGTGATCACCAAATCGCTCAAGAAGAAGGAAAAGGTCCTGCTGGTCGGCTTCGGCACGTTCCAGGTGTCCCGCCGCAAGGCGCTCGAGGGGCGCAATCCGCAGACCGGCGAGAAGATCAAGATCCCCGCCGCAACCGTGCCGCGCTTCAAGGCGAGCAAGGCACTGAAGGACGCCCTGAACTGAGCTGTGGTAGGAAGCGCGTCGGGCGATTAGCTCAGCGGTAGAGCATTCCCTTTACACGGGACAGGTCGGCGGTTCGATCCCGTCATCGCCCACCATCCTGCTTCGCGCTGCGCGCTTCGCAGGATTTGTCTCCTCACAGCGCGCGAAGCAGGATGCCCTCCGAAGCCATGCGGAGGAGGGCTGCCCGGTGTACCTGCTGCAAAGCGAGTCAGCGCCCGGCCAGCGATATGTTGGGTCCACTTCCGACCTTCGAAAGCGCTTGTCAGACCACAACTCCGGCAAGTCGACACATACGTCGAAGTACCGACCTTGGAGGGTGGTCCCTTACTTGGCCTTTTCCAGCACGGGCAAAGCCGACCTCTTTGAGCGGTACCTGAAATCGGGCTCTGGGCATGCTTTTGCTCGTAAGCGCCTATGGTAATCCGGCCGATGCAGAAGAGATGACTTTGCGCGCCGAAATTTGCTTGATTCCCGGGCACTTACGCACTTCTTCGCGAGTGCGGTAAGCTTGACTCACTATGGGGTGTCCTTTATCTCTCCGCGCGCCGTTTGGGGCTTTTGCGGGCGTAGTTCAGTTGGTTAGAACGCCGGCCTGTCACGCCGGAGGTCGCGGGTTCGAGTCCCGTCGCTCGCGCCAGCCCCAGGCTGGCATCCCAAGCGCAGTAGGCAGGGGGGCGAAGGAGTGACGATGGAAGCTCTTCTGACGGAATATCTTCCGATCCTCATCTTCCTTGGTCTTGCCGTCGTCATCTGCTGCGTGATGCTGGGCGGCTCCTACCTGGTTGCCCGCCAGAATCCGAACTCCGAGAAACTGTCGCCCTTCGAGTGCGGCTTCGCGCCCTTCGACGATGCCCGCGGGCAGTTCGACGTGCGTTTCTATCTCGTTGCCATCCTCTTCATCATTTTCGACCTCGAGGTGGCGTTTCTGTTCCCCTGGGCGGTGGCCCTGGGCGACATCGGCGTCTTCGGCTTCTGGTCGATGATGCTGTTTCTGGCCGTGCTGACGGTCGGGTTCATCTACGAGTGGCGCAAGGGAGCGTTGGAATGGGAGTGATCCAATCCAAGCCGGGCCCCGGTCCGAGCGCGGCGGCGCAAGCTGCCCTGTCACGCGCCTTGAGCGACGAGCTGGCCGACAAGGGCTTCGTCGTCGCCCAACTCGACAAGCTGATCACCTGGGCCCGGACCGGGTCGCTGTGGGGCCTGACTTTCGGTCTCGCCTGCTGCGGCGTCGAGATGATCCACGCCTGGATGAGTCGCTACGATCTCGACCGTTTCGGCTTCGCGCCGATGCCGAGCCCGCGCTCGGCCGACGTCATGATCGTGGCCGGCACGCTGACCAACAAGATGGCGCCGGCATTGCGCAAGGTCTACGACCAGATGGCCGAGCCGCGCTACGTGATCTCGATGGGTTCCTGCGCCAACGGCGGTGGCTACTATCACTACAGCTATTCGGTGGTGCGCGGCTGCGACCGGATCGTTCCGGTCGATGTCTATGTGCCCGGCTGCCCACCGACGGCGGAGGCGCTGCTCTACGGCATCCTGCAGCTGCAGAAGAAGATCCGCCGCACCGGAACACTGGTCCGGTGAAAGACGAGTCGATGGAAGCGCTCGGCAACCACATCGTACAGGCAAGCGGCGCAACGACGGCAATGTCCGTGCGGCTGGGCGAGCTGATGCTCGAGACGACGCCGGGCAAGCTTCTGGCGCTGCTGAAATTCCTGCGCGACGATGCCAAGTGCTTGTTCAGCCAGCTGATCGATGTCTGCGGCGTCGACTGGCCCGAGCGCGAGAAGCGCTTCGACGTCGTCTACAATCTGCTGAGCCTCAGGAACAACCAGCGTGTTCGCGTCAAGGTGGCGACCGACGAGGGAACCCCGGTGCCGTCCGCTGCGCCGCTCTACAGCTCGGCCGGCTGGTTCGAGCGCGAAACCTACGATCTTTACGGCGTGTGGTTCTCCGACCATCCCGACCTTCGGCGCATCCTCACCGACTACGGCTTCGAAGGCCACCCGATGCGCAAGGATTTTCCGCTGACCGGCTTCGTCGAGTTGCGCTGGGACGACGTGCAAAAGCGCGTGGTCTATGAGCCGGTGAAGCTTGCCCAGGAGTTCCGGCGCTTCGACTTCCTAAGTCCCTGGGAAGGCGCCAAGTACGCGCTGCCGGGCGACGAGAAGGCGACCAAGAGCTGACATGTCCGACGTCGAGATCAAGACCCTGACGATGAACTTCGGGCCGCAGCACCCGGCGGCCCACGGCGTGTTGCGCCTGGTGGTCGAGATGGACGGCGAGATCGTCGAGCGCTGCGACCCGCACATCGGCCTGCTGCACCGCGGCACAGAGAAGCTGATCGAGTACAAGACCTACCTGCAGGCGGTGCCCTATTTCGACCGGCTCGACTACGTGTCGCCGATGAACCAGGAGCATGCCTTCGCGCTCGCGGTCGAGAAGCTGCTGGGCATCACGCCGCCGGAGCGCGGCCAGTACATTCGGGTGCTGTTCTCCGAGATCACCCGCATCCTCAATCATCTGCTCAACGTCACGACCTTTGCAATGGACGTCGGCGCGCTGACCCCGCCGCTGTGGGGCTTCGAGCAGCGCGAGCTGCTAATGGAGTACTACGAGGGCGTATCGGGCTCGCGCATGCACGCCAACTACTTCCGGCCGGGTGGCGTTCACCAGGACCTGCCCGACGGCATGCTTGATTCGATGGAAGGCTGGCTCAAGCAGTTCCATCCGTTCCTCAAGGACATCGAGAACCTGCTGAACGACAATCGCATCTTCCGGCAGCGCATGGTCGATATCGGCGTCGTGTCGAAGGAGCAGGCGATCGACTGGGGCTTCACCGGTCCGCTGATCCGCGCGTCGGGCGTTCCATGGGATCTGCGCAAGTCGCAGCCTTACGACGTCTACGACCGCATGGATTTCGACATTCCGATCGGCAAGACCGGCGACTGCTTTGCGCGCTTCCTAGTCCGCGTCGAGGAGATGTACCAGAGCGCGCGCATCATGGATCAGTGCGTCAAGGCGCTGCGCACCGTGAAGGGGCCGGTCCGGGTCGACGACCGCAAGATCTCGCCGCCGCGCCGCGCCGAGATGAAGGGTTCGATGGAAGCGCTGATCCATCACTTCAAGCTCTACACCGAAGGCTACAAGGTGCCGGCTGGCGAGACCTACACGGCGGTCGAGGCGCCGAAGGGCGAGTTCGGCGTTTACCTTGTGGCGGACGGCACCAACAAGCCCTATCGCTGCAAGATCCGCGCTCCCGGGTTCGCGCATCTGCAGGCGCTCGACATGATGACCAAGGGCCACCAGCTCGCCGACATGTCGGCGAACATCGGTTCGCTCGACATCGTGTTCGGCGAGATCGACCGCTAGGAGACGGATGCGATGGCGATGATCACCGCCGATCCCAAGGATGTACCTCAGGTCGCGAGCTTTGCCTTCACGCCGGAGAATCTGGCCAAGGCCAAGGCCCTGATCTCGAACTACCCGCCGGGCCGTCAGGCGAGTGCCGTGATCGGCGTGCTTGACCTTGCGCAGCGCCAGCAGGGCTGGCTGCCGCGGGTGGCGATGAACGAGGTGGCAAGGCTTCTCGATATGGCGCCGATCCGCGTCTATGAGATCGCGACCTTCTATACGATGTTTCAGCTCAAGCCGAAGGGTAAGTACCTGCTGCAGGTCTGCACTACGACGCCGTGCTGGCTGCGCGGCTCGGAGGCAGTGATGAAGGTCTGCGAGCAGGCGGCCGACGGCGAGACCTTCAGCGTCCAGGAGGTCGAGTGCCTGGGCGGATGCGTGAATGCCCCCGTGGTGCAGATCAACGACGACTTTTTCGAGGACCTCGATGGTGCTTCGATGACGAAGGTGCTCGAGGCACTGCGCCGTGGCGAGAACCCCAGGCCCGGTCCCCAGGTCGATCGCCAGACTTCGGCGCCGGTCGGCGGCCCGACCACCCTGAAGGGGGCGTGACGCCATGCTTGCCGACAAGGACCGCATCTTCACCAATCTCTACGGCCTCCACGACTGGCGGCTGGCCGGCGCTCGGGCGCGCGGTGCCTGGGACAACACCAAGGCGATCCTCGACAAGGGGCCGGATGCCATCGTCGACGAGATGAAGAAGTCCGGCCTGCGCGGCCGCGGCGGCGCGGGATTCCCGACAGGCCTCAAGTGGTCGTTCATGCCCAAGGAAGTGAAGGACCGGCCGCACTATCTCGTGGTCAACGCTGACGAATCCGAGCCCGGCACGTGCAAGGATCGCGACATCATGCGCCACGATCCGCATCTGCTGGTCGAAGGTTGCCTGATCGCCGGCTTCGCCATGCGCGCGCATGCCGCCTACATCTACGTGCGGGGCGAGTTCTACAACGAAGCCCAGAACCTGATGGCCGCCATCCGCGAGGCCTATGACGCGGGCCTGCTCGGCGAGAGCGCCTGTGGTTCGGGTTGGAAATTCGACGTCTACGTCCATCGCGGCGCCGGCGCCTATATCTGCGGCGAGGAAACGGCGCTGCTCGAGAGTCTCGAGGGCAAGAAGGGGATGCCGCGGCTGAAGCCACCGTTCCCGGCCGGCTCCGGCCTCTATGGCTGCCCCTCGACGGTCAACAACGTGGAATCGATCGCCGTGGCGCCGACCATCCTGCGCCGTGGCGCCGCCTGGTTTGCCGGCATCGGCCGGCCGAACAACACCGGCACCAAGCTCTTCTGTATCTCTGGCCATGTGAACAAGCCGTGCAACGTCGAGGAGGAAATGGGCATTCCTCTGCGTGAGCTGATCGACCGCCACGCCGGCGGCGTACGCGGCGGCTGGGACAATCTTCTCGCCGTTATTCCCGGCGGCGCCTCGGTGCCGCTCCTGCCCAAGTCGATCTGCGACACCGTCCTGATGGACTTCGATTCGCTCAAGGACCAGCAGAGCGGACTCGGAACGGCAGCCGTGATTGTCATGGACAAGTCGACGGACGTGGTGAAGGCGATCGCGCGACTGTCGTATTTCTACAAGCACGAGAGTTGCGGCCAGTGTACGCCGTGCCGCGAGGGCACCGGCTGGATGTGGCGCGTCATGGAACGCCTCGTGCTCGGCAAGGCGCGCATCGAGGAGATCGACGCCTTGTATGACGTGACCAAGCAGGTCGAAGGACACACCATCTGCGCGCTGGGTGACGCCGCCGCCTGGCCGATCCAGGGACTGATCCGCCACTTCCGGCCGGAACTGGAGCGCCGCATCGGCGAGCGCACCCAGAAACTGGCAGCCGAGTAGGGCGGGGAGCACGCAATGCCCACGATCAAGATCGACGGCAAGGAGATGGAGGTGCCGGCCGGCATCACCGTCCTGCAGGCCTGTGAGATGGCCGGCATCGAGATTCCGCGCTTCTGCTATCACGAGCGGCTGTCGATCGCCGGCAATTGCCGCATGTGCCTGGTCGA
>CAZHQA010000266.1:0-7351 GCA_964533955.1 uncultured Reyranella sp.
CTTGCAGTAGCCGTCGAGCTTGATCTTGCCGCCCGAGTCGCTGATCTCGCCGATGACGTCCATCATGTTGCCGCCGCCGACCATCGCGGCAGTCTTGATCTTGCCGTTCTTGTCGAGGGTCGTCTCGAAATGGCGCTGGTCGCGGCCTTCCTGCTGGAAGGTGCCCTTGACGGCCTTGCCCGTCACCGTGACCTCGATGTTCATCTTGTAGGTCGGGCACTTGGAGCTGCCCGGCACGTTCACGCCCAAGCCGGTCCAGGTGTAGACAACAGGTGTCTGGGCCATTGCCGCACCGCTAACCGCGAGCGCCGCGATCATCCCCGTCGCCAAAATCCTCATCATCGATAACTCTCCTCGTCAGAAGAAATCCCGGATCGCCTTCAGCACCGCCGTCGGCTTTTCCTGGCCAACCGCATGGCCTGCCTTGGCGATCCTGACCAGCCTTGCCCCGGAAACGGCCTTTTTGAAGGCTTCTCCATAGACGGGCGGGATCAGCACATCTTCGCGGCCCCATACGATCAGTGTCCTTGCGGTTATACGACGCAGGCGCTGCGACAATCCCCGGTCCGGGATCGGGAACAGGAGCTTCCCCGCCATGCCGAGCCGACGGGCGTTCATGACCAGGAATTGCTTGAGGAATTCAGGGTCGCCCATGTCGCCGCCGCCCGCCGTCATCAGCCGGCGGCCTTCGTCGGCGTCGTGGAACAGCAATGCCGGCAACTCGTAAGGCAGCTTGGCGAAGATATCGACGATCGGGTGATCGTCGAACCACAGGCCGGCCGGCGCCAGCAGGCAGAGCTTCTCGATCTCGGTATGGGCGATTGCCGCCATCTCGGCGGCGATCATCCCACCCATCGAATGCCCGACCACGATCGGCGCGCGGAGCTTCAGCCTGTCCTTCACGTCGAGCACGTGCAGCGCGACGTCGAGCATGTCGCGCAGCCCGTCCTCGCCATCCGAGCGGCCGTAACCCGGCAGCAACGGCGCCACGACGCGGTACTTGGTGGCGAGCGCGGCAAGCAACGGATCGTTCGGCATATGACCGCCGGCGCCATGCAGGAACAGCAGGTCACGGCCCTTTCCGGCCTGAACGACCTCGATGCGGCCGGGCAGCGACTTCAGCCTCAGGAGTGTCGACTTCATTCCGCGGCAATCCTGGTCGGCACCGGCTCGTGCATCGGATGGCACCAGAAACGGTCGTCGTGGTTGTTCCAGTCGGGCCACAGGTTGCGCAGGTGCGGCATGACTTTCTCGGCGAACAGCCTGGTCGAGTGCCGCACCTTGTCGTCCGGCATGTCGCCGATGTGCAACAGGCAGAAGACGTTGCCGACGCGCAAGGTCTTGATCAGTTCCTCCATCTGCTGGCGCACCGTCTCAGGCGAACCGGCGACGATGTAACGGCCCTCGGTCAGGTCCTTCCAGCTCATGCTGGGATAGTCGCGACCCGAGCCCGGCGCGAACTGCGACAGCGCGCCGGTCTGGATGGTCTTGATGGTCCGGTAGCCCGGCGCATCGGCGAAGCCCGGATAGACGTGCAGGCAGCGATTGTAGAAGTAGCTGACGTGGCTGCCGTAGAGGCGCTCGGCTTCGGTATCGGTGTCGGCAACGCAGATCACCTGGGCGAAGCCGGCGCGATAAGGAGACTCGTCCATTTTTCGCTCGGCCACGCGCTTCCAGTAGCCCTCCATCAGCAGCTTGGCGCGCAGGTAGCCTGAATAGCTCAGGTATGAGTAGGAGTAGGTGTTGTCGAGACAGAAGTCGTAGGTCTCGACCGAGCCGCCGCCCGGAATGAAGATCGGCGGCGGATTCTGTATCGGCTTGGGCCAGCAGTTGACGTAGCGCAACTTGGTGTAGCGGCCGTTGAAGGCGAACGGCTTGTCGGCCGCCCATGCCTTGCGGATCAGCTCGTGCGCCTCGGCATACTTCTCGCGGGTCAGCGCCGGGATCGTGCCGTAGGCATAGTTGGTGTCCATCGAGGTGCCGACAGGGAACCCGGCCACCAACCGGCCGCCCGACAGCACGTCGAGCATGGCGAATTCCTCGGCCACGCGCAGCGGCGGGTTGTAGAGCGCGATCGAGTTGCCCAGCACGACCAGCGCCGCCTTCGAGGTACGGCGCGTCAGGGTCGCAGCCATGATGTTGGGAGACGGCATCAGGCCGTAGGCATTGGCGTGGTGCTCGTTCACGCCGATGCCGTCGAAGCCTACCTTCTCGGCATATTCGAGCTGGTCGAGATACTGGTGGTAGGCGATGTGGCCCAGCTCGGGCTCGTACATGCTGCTGGGCAGGTCGACCCAGACCGAGCGGTGCTTCTGCCGAAAATCGTCCGGCATGTGCGGCCAGGGCATCAGGTGAAACCAGGTGAATTTCATTGGCGCTCCTCCGCTACCTTCCTCCCCATATGAATGGGGCGGGCGGTGCTGGTATGGTGGCGCAGGAGAACAATCGACGCCATGCAAAACCGTTTCATCGATCTCTACAGCGATACCAAGACGAAGCCCTCTCCCGGCATGCGGAAGGCCATGGCCGAGGCCGAGGTGGGTGACGAGCAGAAGTACGAAGACCCGACCGTCGAGCGGTTGCGTGAGCGGATCTGCGAGATCCTGGGCAAGGAGGATGCGGTCTTCATGCCGAGCGGCACGATGTGCAACCAGGCTGCGATCCGCGTCCACTGCCGCCTGGGCGACGAGGTGATTGCCGACAGGACCGCCCACATCATCAATGCCGAGACCGGCGGCACCGCCGCCAATTCGGGCGTGATGATCCGCATGCTGGATGGCCCCAACGGCATCTTCAGCGCCGAACAGGTCAAGGCGGCCCTGCGCGATCCCAACAGCCGCAATGCACCGCGCTCGCGGCTGGTCTCGGTCGAGAACACCTCCAACGGCGGCTTCGGCACGGTGTGGCCGCTGGCAACACTCCAGGGCGTGTCCAGGGTCGCGCACGACTCAGGCCTGGCGGTCCACATGGACGGCGCGCGGCTGTGCAACGCGTCGGTCAAATCCGGCACCAGGGCCAGGGACTATGCCGCGTGCGTCGACTCGCTGTGGCTCGACTACACCAAGGGCCTGGGCGCACCGGTCGGGGCGAGCCTGGCCGGTTCGAAGGACTTCATCAAGGAAGCGTGGCGACAGAAGCAGATGCTGGGCGGCTCGATGCGCCAGTCCGGCGTGATCGCCGCAGCGGCGCTCTACGCCCTCGAGCACAATTGGGACCGCCTGGCCGAAGACCACGACAACGCCCATCACCTCGCCGCAGGCATCGCCAACATCAAGGGCCTCGAGTGCGAGGTCGACAAGATGCAGACCAACCTCGTCTTCTTCGAAGTGAGGAAGTCCGGCATGACGGGTGCCCAGTTCGTCGAGGCCTGTCGGCAGCGCGGTGTCGGCATGGGCACCAGCGCCGGCAGCACCACGCGCATCCGCGCCGTGACCCATCTCGACGTCAACCGCGCCGACATCGACGCCGCGCTCAAGGCCATCAACGATGTGATGGCGGCATAGGCGAAGTGGCAATTCGCAGCGGATTGTCCCAACCCCCGGGGGCCATGTCGTTGAAGCGTTGCTTCGGCCTGGCCGGCGCCGTGCCATGAACGCTTCCGCCAAACTCGGCCAACCGGTGTTGCGGCGCGAAGACCCGCGTTTCCTCACCGGCAGGGGCCGCTACACCGACAACACGGCGCCGGCGGATGCGCTTGCCGTGCTGTTCGTGCGTTCGCCGCATGCGCACGCCCGGATCGGGAGGATCGACAAGGTCGCGGCCCTCGCGCTCCCCGGCGTGGCAGCGATCTACACCGCCGAGGACACGGCGGCCGACACGCTCGGCCATCTGCCGGCCATCAGCGAGATCAAGGACGCCGCGGGCAACCGCCATCGCGAACCGCCGCATCTGCCGATGCCGATCGGCAAGGTGCGCCATGTCGGCGACATCGCGGCCATGATCGTGGCCGGGACGCTCGACCAGGCGCGCGACGCCGCCGAGGCGCTGGTGATCGACTACGATCCGCTGCCCGCCGTCGTCACCGTGGCGCAGGCGCTGGCGCCCGGCGCTCCGCTGCTGCACGACGAGGCGCCCGGCAACCTGATGTGCCGGTGGTCGCGCGGCGATGCGGCCGCGACGGACGCCGCGTTCACCTGGGCCGCGCATGTCTCGCAGTTGTCGATCCGCTCGCCGCGCCAGGTCGTGCACTATATGGAGACACGCGCGGCGTGGTCGACCTACGACGCGGCCGAGGACCTCGTCACCGTCACCCTGGCCTCCCAGGGTGTACAGATCCCGCACCGGCTGATGTGCGAAAAGGTGCTCGACTTGCCGAAAGACAAGCTGCGGCTGATCACACAGGACGTCGGCGGCGGCTTCGGTCCGAAGTACCCGGTCTCGGCGGAGTCGGCCCTGATCGCCTGGGCGACGCGCAAGCTCCAGCGCAGCCTTCGCTGGAGCGCCGACCGCACCGAGCATGCCCTGTCCGACAGCCATGCCCGCGATCTGATCGCCGCGGCCGAACTGGCGCTCGACACCGACGGCCGGTTCCTCGGATTGCGGGTCAAGGCCGAAGCGAACTTCGGTGCCTATCTCTCGATGTTCGCGCCGTCGATCCCGACCACCGGGCTCGCCAAGGTGATGTCGGGCCTCTACCGCATTCCGGCGATGCACATCCTGTTCGACTGCGCCTTCACCAACACCGTGCCGGTCGATGCCATCCGCGGCGCCGGCAAGCCCGAGGCGCTGTTCCTGCTCGAGCGGCTGATCGACATTGCCGCGCACGAGATCGGCCGCACGCCGGCCGACCTGCGGCGCATCAACCTGCTGCAGGCGAGCGACATGCCGTACCAGGCGGCGAGCGGCTACACCTACGACGCGGCCGATGCGCCGCGCCTGTTCGAGACGGCGCTGAAGACCGCCGACCAGGGAGGCTTTGCCGCGCGGCGCGCGGGCAGCGAAGCCAACGGCAGGCTGCGTGGCCTCGGCTTCGCCTGCCATTTGCACGGCACCGGCGGCATCGCCGACGAACATGCCGTGATCCAGGTGACGCCGGAGCGGCTGATTGCCCATGCCGGCACGCAAAGCCAGGGGCAAGGCCATGAGACGGTATTCGGCCAGATCGTCGCCTCGGTGCTGGGTGTGCCCCTCGAGCGCATCGAGATCCGCCAGGGTGACAGCCGTGCCATCCCGCACGGCGGCGGCACGGTCGGATCGTCCTCTACCATCATCAGCGGCACGACCTTGAAGCGCGCGGCCGACATGGTGATCCAGCGCGGCCGCGACCTCGCCGCCGAGCGACTGGAGACGGCGCCGGCCGACATCGCCTATCGCGACGGGCAGTTTGAAATCGTCGGCACCGACCGGCGCGTCGGCCTGTTCGAGCTCGCGGCCTGGAAGCCGTTCGAAGGCGGCGCCACGTTTGCCGACAAGATCGACAGCTTTCCGACCGGCGTGATGGTCTGCGAGGTCGAGATCGATCCCGACACCGGCGCAGTGACGCTCGACCGCCTGACCGAGGTCGCGGACTGCGGCGTGGTGATCAATCCGCGGCTGCTGGCCGGGCAGCTTCATGGCGGCATCGCTCACGGCGTCGGCAACGCGCTGATGGAGGAGGCGAGGTATGACGAAGAGACCGGGCAGCTCCTGACCGCGACCTTGATGGACTACGCCCTGCCGCGTGCCGACGACCTGCCGGCGATGGCAATCGAGACCATCGCCACGCCCTCGCCCAACAACTTCATGGGCCTGAAAGGCGTCGGCGAGCTGCCGACCAACGGCGCGCCGGCCGCGGTGGCCAATGCCATCCTGGACGCGTTGCGTCCACGGGGCGTGCGCCATCTCGACATGCCGATTACGGCGCAAAAGATCTGGCAGGCTCTTGCCGGGCCGCGGTCCGGCAAGATCTAAAGCGGAATGGGATGAGCTGGAACCGCGTGCGGTTCCAGCTCATCCCATTCGCGCGCACAAAAGATAGTGGCTTCACAGGGCATGATGGGTCCGGCCGATTCCAGCCGAACCCATCATGCTCTATCGCCCGCCGAGCCGGCGTAGCACTGTGGCAATGGCCTCGCGGGTTTCGGCCGGCTGCTCGGCGATTGCCTGGGCAAGCAGGCCGAGCTGACCGCGCAGGGTATGCACCTCGTCGACCAGGCCGACCACGGCCTCCACCGTATCGTCGTCGAGGCCGATGTCGTCGACGAGCTCGCTGAGCAGGCGCACCCGGGCCACGTCGACCTGCTCGAAGGTCCAGGCATCGGCCTGACCGGATGGACGCAGCAGTCCGCGCGCCACCCAACGCTCGACATGCATGGTGGTGAGCCTGCGGTGAAGGTGCAGCAGTTCGTCGAGAGTGGTCATGTGAACTGCTCCATCGCCTGGCGCGGATCGTGGGCCTTGCCCGCCTCCCAGGATTCGAGGAAGGCTTTCAGCTTGTCGTCGGGCTTGTCGGGCAGCACGACCTTGAGCTTGACGTACTGGTCGCCGCGCTGGCCGGACTTGCGGTCGAGCAGGCCCCTGCCCTTCAGGCGCAGTGTTGCGCCGGCGTTGGATCCTGCCGGGACACCCAACATCACCGAACCGCCGACCGTCGGCACCTTGATCCGGCCGCCGAGCACCGCCTCGCCGAGCGTCACCGGCACCTCGACATGGATGTCGTTGTCGCGCGCCTCGAAGAAGGCATGCGGCTGGACGCGAATCTCGACATAGGCATCGCCCGGCGGCTGGCCCTTCGCTCCGGGCATGCCCTGGCCCTTGAGCCGCAGGGTCGTGCCGTCGGCGGTGCCCTCGGGCACATCGATGTCGAGCGTCCGCCCGTCGGGCAGGCCGACACGCTGCTTTCCGCCGCGCGCCGCCACCAGAAACGGCACGCTCAGCGTATAGCTCAGCGGCAACCCGCCCATGTCGAAGCCTTCCGCGCCACCAAACCCGAACCCGCGGCGGTCGCCGAACATCTCGGAGAAAACGCCGCCCATGTCGACGAACTCCTCATGGCCGCCGGCGCGCTGGTACTTGCGGCCCTGTGGACCGCCCGCCTGGTCGCGATAGAAGCCGCGCGGCGGCACTTCCTGCCCGCTGGCGTCGATCTCACCGGCATCGAAGCGCCGCCGCTTTTCGGGGTCCGACAGGATCTCGTTGGCCTGGCTGATCTCCTTGAACTTGGCCTCGGCTTGCTTGTTGCCCGGATTGAGGTCGGGATGGTGCTTCTTGGCGAGCTTGCGAAACGCCTGCCGGATTTCATCCTCCGAGGCGGTCTTTGCTACGCCGAGCACTGAATAGGGGTCGCTCATCCCGCGAATGTCGGGTTTTTTCAGGCGGTTGCAAGCCCCCGCTGGCCCACAGCCGGCCCGCCGGGAACCGCTGCGCGACTAGA
>CAZHQA010000267.1:0-7311 GCA_964533955.1 uncultured Reyranella sp.
CCTTCCGTCGGGTGTCTCATTATTTGTCGCGGCGCCGGTCTGGGTGCCCGGCGCCGCTGGGGACAATCCAACTTGAGCGATTTTTGATCTTGCTTGGAGAGGGGGCGTCGGACCGTCCTTCTTGTTCAGTGGCCTGTTTGCTCAGGCTTCGCCGACCGTCTCGAGGATCGAGGCCGTCAACGCGTCGGCAGGCGACTTGCCGGCCCACACGACGTACTGAAAGGCGGGGTAGAAGCGCTCGCTTTCGCTGATCGCGACCTCGACGAGGTCGTTGAGCTGCTCGGGCTTGAGGCCTTCGGTGCCCCTGAGCGGAATGGCGTGCCGGAACATCGGCAGGCCTTCCTCGGTCCACAGGTCGAAGTGGCCAAGCCACAGCTTTTCGTTGATCAGCGCCAGCAGGCCATGGATGTCGGGATGGCGCTCGCTCGGGATGCGCACGTCGTAGGCACAGGTGAAGTGCAGGGCTTCCACGTCGTCGCGCCAGGAGAAGAACATGCGGTAGTCGCACCAGCGGCCGGCAACTTCGACGGCGATCTCCCGGTCGGAGGTCCGGTCGAACGGCCAGTCGTTCGCGGACACGACCTTTTCGATCATCTCGAGCGGGTTGATGTCTGGTTTTTGTCTGGTCCGCTCGTGTCGCGACAACGCCATCGACCCACTCCCCAACCATTCCGCCTTGCGGCTCGTATTGAGCCATTCCTTAGGCCGGTGGTCGACATATCGTGGTGGGCACCCAACTACCCACAAGCCCTAGCCTGCCATAAGCGTAACTCTCCATGCAATAAGAAATCAGACTTGAAATTGGAAAAGAGTCAGTGATTCCATCGATTTAATCCCCAGCGCTAAGACTCCGGTCACAAAGTTTCGCACCGGGATTCAGGCCCGCCAAATGCCCAGCGGACGGGCATGTTCGGTCCCAAATCCATCCGAAAACCCCTTGGCATGCAGCTTGCCTGAATCGCTCCCAAGCCCAACGAAGCTTGGGGGGAGGCTAATTTGTCGATGTTCAAGGATCCATTCGATCCCGAAAGCTTGCTGGGCCGGCGATGCGGCTGCGGCGGCGATCACCGGGAGGCGGACCATGGGCGCCTGTCGGCGGCCGCGGTTCCGTCCGCGGAGGATGCGCGCTGGGATCGGGTGGTCGACGCTGCCGTCCTGCGGGCGGTCTTTCCGGTCGATGCCCAGCGCCGGCTGTTCCTGAGGACGGTCGGCGCGGCGACGGCGATGGCCGCCCTGTCCTCGGCGCTGCCGCTCGGCACGGCGCGCGAGGCCTTCGCGCAGGGCGGGGCGCCGGAAAAGAAGGACCTCAAGATCGGCTTCATCCCCATCACCTGCGCCACGCCCATCATCATGGCCCATCCGATGGGCTTCTATTCCAAGCACGGGCTGAACGTGGAGGTCGTGAAGACGGCCGGCTGGGCGGTGATCCGCGACAAGTCGCTGGCCAAGGAATACGACGCCGCCCACATGCTCTCGCCCATGCCGCTCGCCATCTCGCTCGGCGTCGGCTCGGCCGCGACGCCGTGGACCATGCCGGCGATCGAGAACATCAACGGCCAGGCGATCACCCTGGCCACCAAGCACAAGGACAAGCGCGATCCCAAGGAGTGGAAGGGCTTCAAGTTCGCCGTGCCCTTCGACTACTCGATGCACAACTACCTGCTGCGCTACTACGTGGCCGAGCACGGGCTCGATCCCGACAAGGACATCTCGATCCGCTCGGTGCCGCCGCCGGAGATGGTGGCCAATCTGCGGGCGGACAATATCGACGGCTTCCTCGGGCCCGATCCGTTCAACCAGCGGGCAGTCTATGACGGCGTGGGCTTCATTCATCTCCTGACCAAGGAACTGTGGGACGGCCATCCGTGCTGCGCCTTCGCCGTCAGCAAGGAGTTCGCGAGCCAGAACCCCAACGCCTATCGCGCCATGCTGAAGGCGATCATCGATGCGACCGCCTACGCCTCCAAGCCCGAGAACCGCAAGGAGATCGCCAAGGCGATCGCGCCCCAGAACTACCTGAACCAGCCGGAGACGGTGCTGGAACAGATCCTGACGGGCACCTACGCCGACGGGCTGGGCGCGGTGAAGAAGGATCCCAACCGGATCGACTTCGATCCCTTCCCGTGGAATCAGTTCGCGATCTGGATCCTGACCCAGATGAAGCGCTGGGGTCAGCTCAAGGCCGATGTCGATTATGCCAAGGTCGCGGCCGACGTGTTCCTCGCCACCGACACCGCCAACATGATGAAGGAGATGGGCTTCACGCCGCCCGATCCGTCGAAGAAGACCATCGTGGTGATGGGCAAGGCGTTCAATCCGTCCAAGCCCGCCGATTACGTCGACGGCTTCGCCATCAAGCGCACCTGAAGCATGCCGACTTCAGCCGGACCCGTCGTCCCGACCGAAGCCGCGCAACGCGGGGCACAGCGGAGGGACCCCGCTTCAACAATGAGCGACGACTTGTGGAGACGAGGTCCTTCCACTCCGCTTCGCTTGGGTAGGGGCGACGAGGCGTGACGACGCTCAAGGCCCCGCTCGGCCTGCGCGCGGCGGCGCTGTCGCTGCTGATCTTCGGCGCCATCGTGCTGATCTGGCAGGTCGCCGCCCAGCCGACGGCGGGCGTCACCGCCACGGTCGATCCGGAATACGCCAAGCTGGTGGGGGCCGCCGCCGCCACCGGCCAGAAGTCGGCCATGCCGACGCCGGCCGACATCGCCGCCACCTTCTGGAAACAGCTCAGGGATCCGTTCTACGTGCGCGGCTCCAACGACAAGGGCATCGGCATCCAGCTCGCCTATTCGCTCGGCCGCGTGCTGCTGGGCTTCGGCCTCGCGGCCCTGGTCGCGGTGCCGCTGGGCTTCCTGATCGGCATGTCGCCGCTGGTCTATCGCGCGCTCGACCCGTTCATCCAGGTGCTGAAGCCGGTGTCGCCGCTCGCCTGGATGCCGCTCGCGCTCTACACCATCAAGGATTCGGCCATCTCTTCGATCTTCGTGATCTTCATCTGCTCGGTGTGGCCGATGCTGATCAACACCGCCTTTGGCGTCGGCAGCGTGCGCAGGGAGTGGCTGAACGTCGCCCGCACGCTGGAGGTCGGGCCGCTGCGCACCGCCTTCAAGGTGATCCTGCCGGCGGCGGCGCCCACCATCATGACGGGGATGCGCATCTCGATCGGCATCGCCTGGCTGGTGATCGTGGCGGCCGAGATGCTCGTGGGCGGCACCGGCATCGGCTATTTCGTGTGGAACGAGTGGAACAACCTGTCGATCGCCAACATCGTGACGGCGATCCTGCTGATCGGCCTGGTCGGCCTGGCTCTCGACCAGGCGCTGGGCTGGCTCGCCCGGCTCGTGACCTATCCGGAATAGGCCGATGGAGCGGCGCCCCCTGATCAGCGTCGAGGGCCTGGCCCGGCGCTTCGGCGAGGCCGGTCCGCCGGTGTTCGAGAACCTGTGGTTCGGCGTCGAGCGCGGCGAGTTCGTCTGCCTGATCGGCCATTCCGGCTGCGGCAAGACCACGATCCTGAACGTGCTGGCCGGGCTCGACCGGCCGAGCGACGGCGCCGTCATCGTCGACAACCGCGAGATCGACGGGCCGAGCCTCGATCGTGCCGTCATCTTCCAGGGCCATGCGCTGCTGCCCTGGCTCACCGTGATGGGCAACATCGCCTTCGCCGTCTCCTCGCGCTGGCCGTCGTGGGCCAAGGCGAAGGTGCAGGACCATGCGCGGAAGTTCATCGAGCTGGTCGGGTTGACCGGCGCGGAGACCAAGCGGCCGGCCCAGCTTTCGGGCGGCATGAAGCAGCGGGTCGGCATCGCCCGCGCGCTGTCGATCCAGCCCAAGATGCTGCTGATGGACGAGCCGTTCAGCGCCCTCGACGCGCTGACCCGCGGCATGCTGCAGGACGAGGTGCTGCGCATCTGCGCCGACACCAACCAGACCGTCTTCATGATCACGCACGACGTCGACGAGGCGATCCTGCTCGCCGACAGGATCGTGCTGATGACCAACGGTCCGCGGGCCAAGGTGGGCGAGATCGTGGTCAACACCATGCCGCGCGGCGAACGGCATCGGAACGACCTGCATCGCCATCCGCAGTACTACGCCATCCGCAACCATCTGGTGGAGTTTCTGGTCAATCGCTCGAAGGCATTCGACCAGGAGATCGCCGAACACGGCTACGACCCGCGCCGACCGAGACTGGTGAAGCCGGGTCTCGCGGCGGTGAACCCGCCCGCGGAAGTGGTGCCTTTGACGACAACCGGGAGAAGACAATGAACAGGGCCGACGTGACCGAGAAGATCCTGAGTGCCAAGCGCATGAAGGAGCTGAGCTGGGAAGAGATCGCCAAGAAGATCGGCGGCGCCTCCAAGATCATCGTCACAGCCGCCTGCATGGGCCAGATGAGGATGACCAAGGAGCAGGCGACCAAGGCCGCCAAGCTGTTCGGACTCGGCAAGGAGGAGACCCTGCTGCTGCAGGAGGTCCCCTATCGCGGCTCGCTGCCCCAGGTGCCGCCGACCGATCCGCTGATCTACCGCTTCTACGAGCTGGTGCAGGTCTACGGCACGACCTGGAAGGAGCTGATCCAGGAGGAATTCGGCGACGGCATCATGTCGGCCATCGATTTCGACATGACCATGGAGCGCCAGCCCGACCAGAAGGGGGACCGGGTGAAGATCGGCATGTCGGGCAAGTTCCTCTCCTATAAGACGTACTGACCGCGGCCGGCAGAGAGGACATACTCGCCCCCGGGGAAGAACTGGGGGCGCGCATGGCCGTCGATCGTCGTTCATTCATTGCCGTTCTGGCCGCTGGCGGCGGCCTCCTGGCGCTGCCGTTCGCGGCGCGCGCCGCGGGTACGCTCGAAGAGGTCAAGAAGCGCGGCACGTTCCGCGTCGGCGTCACCCAGGCGCCGCCGTGGTTCTCGAAGGACCCCAAGACCAACGAATGGTCGACCGGCCTCGGCATCTTCATGGGCCAGGCGATGGCCAAGTCGCTCGGCGCCAAGATGGAAACCGTCGAAGTGAGCTGGGGCAATTCGATCGCCGCGCTGCAGGCCGACAAGATCGACATCATGTTCACCATCGACGCCACGCCCGAGCGCAAGCAGGCCGTCGATTTCCCGGAATCGCCGCTGCTCTACTACTCGCTCGCCGTGCTGGCGAAGGACGACCTGCCGGTGGAGGCGTGGTCGGACCTCGACAAGCCGGGCGTGAAGATCGCCGTGCCGCAGGCCTCGTCGATGGATCGCTTCGTCAGCGAGCATGCGCCCAAGGCCGACATCCAGCGTTTCCCCGACAACGCCGCAGCGATCGCCGCCTTCCAGTCGGGCCGCGTCGACGCGGTGTGCCTGTTCCATCCGCCGCTGCTGGCGGCGCGCCAGAAGCTCGGCAAGGGCAAGCTGGTCGTGCCGACGCCAGCCCAGTCGCAGGCCTCGAGCACGGCGCTGCGCAAGGGGGACACCGAGTTCGTCGCCTGGGTCGATAAGCAGCTCGCCGAGTACTACAAGAGCGGTCAGACGCAGAAATGGTACGAGCAGGCACTGACCGACTTCGGCCTCGACCCGAAGATCGCCCCGCCCATCATGAAGGAAATGCTGAAATAGGCGGCGCTCTCATGCTCTTGCCGGCCTGCCTCATGTCCGCCGGAGCGCTTTCATGAGCGGGCCGGAGGCCCGCGGTCCGGCAAGACGATGAGTTATCAGTGGGATTTCGCGCCGGTCGTCGCCAATGCACCGCTGCTGGCACAGGGCCTGGTGAACACACTCAAGGTGACGGGCACGTCGCTCGCCTGCGGCCTGGTGCTGGGGCTTGGCCTAGCGCTGATGCGGCTGTCGCCGCGCCACTGGCTTGGCTGGCCGGCGGGCTTCGTCATCGAGGTCTTCCGCACCACGCCGCCCCTGGTCCAGCTGTTCTGGTTCTTCTTCGCCCTCCCGCTGATCGTCGGCATCGAGATGACACCGTTCCTCGCCGCCGCCGTCACCTTCTCGATCCAGTCGGCGGCGTTCTTCGCCGAGGTATTCCGGGGCGGCATCGTCTCGATCGAACGCGGCCAATGGGACGGCGCGCTGGCCATCGGCATGTCGCGGCGCCAGGCGCTGCATCGCATCGTCCTGCCGCAGGCCGTCAGGCGCATGATCCCGGCCTTCCTCGAGCGCGCCATCGAGCTGATGAAGACCACGACGCTGGTCGCCACCATCGCCTACGCCGACCTGCTGTTTGCCGCCAACGAGATCGCACAGAAGACCTTTCGCCCGCTCGAGACCTTCACCGTCGCGGCGCTGATCTATTTCGTGGTCATCACGGCCTTCAGCGTGGTGGCGCGCGCCTTCGAGCGACGGCTCGCCGTCAGCGGCGAGTCGACGGTGCATTGATGAAATGGGACTTCGCTTCCGTCCTCGGCAATGCCGATGCGCTGCTGGTCGGCCTCGCCGGCACGCTGCGCATCTTCGCGATCTGCCTGGTGCTGGGGCTGAGCCTCGGCCTCCTCGTCGGGCTGGGGCGGTACGCGCGCACGCGCTGGCTCTACTGGCCGGCCACGGCCTTCGTCGAGTTCTTCCGCAACACGCCGGTGCTCGTGCAGATCCTGTGGTTCTATTTCGCCATGCCGATCCTGCTGCCCTTCGCGATCAGCCCGCTGGCCGCGGCGGCGCTCGGCATCTCGCTCAACTCGGCGGCATTTTCGGCCGAGATCTATCGCGGCGGCATCCAGTCGATCGAGCGCGGCCAATGGGACGGCGCACGCGCCCTCGGCATGACCTTCGGCCAGGCGATGCGGCGCATCATCCTGCCGCAGGCGATCAAGCGGATGATGCCGGCGCTCACCAACCGCGCAATCGAGATCTTCAAGATGTCGACCCTCGCCTCGGCGGTCGCTTATGTCGAGCTGCTGCAGCAGGCCAAGCTGATCGCCTCGCTGAACTATAATCCGATCGAGGCCTACACGACGGTGGCGGTGATCTTCTTCGTCCTGCTGTGGCCGATGGTGCAGCTGACCTATCTGCTGGAGCGCCGGCTGAAGAGGGACGAATGACCCTCCTTTCGGTCCGCGGCCTGACCAAGGGCTTCTCCGGCAACGTCGTGATCCGCGGCATCGACCTCGATGTGGCGAAGGGCGAGCGCCTCGCCATCCTTGGCGCCTCGGGTTCGGGCAAGTCGACGCTGCTGCGCTGCCTCAACTTCATGGAAATGCCGGATGCCGGCACGGTGACGCTGGACGGCCATGCGATCGGCCGTCGCGAAAGCGAGCTCACGCAGGTGCGCCAGCGCATCGGCATGGTGTTCCAGCAGTTCAATCTGTTTCCGCACA
>CAZHQA010000268.1:0-7257 GCA_964533955.1 uncultured Reyranella sp.
CCCGAGGCGCACGGCGCCAAGACGCTGCAGGCGATCCTCGACCGCGCGCCGGAGTAGGCGGGCTTTCTCAGGGTGGACGGGGCGGCGGGCGAGCCGCCAAGCTCGTCGACAGGCCATGCTAGGATGCCTCTCGTCGAGAGGAGACGCCCAACAATGGTCAAGACGGTCCTATACGCGGAAAAGCTGTACGACAACGACAAGGTCGAGCGCGAGGTGTTCGGATCGGACGTGCGCGTGGTCTGGCGCAACGTCGCCAACCTCGCGCAGCTCGAGGCGGGCGATTGCGCCGAGGTCGACGGGCTGATGGTGATGCGGCACGCGGTGACCGCCGAGCATCTCGCCCGGTTCCCCAAGCTCGCCTGCGTGGTGCGCATGGGCGTGGGCTACGACAAGATCGACCGCAAGGCGGCGGCCCAGCGCAAGGTGATGGTGTGCAACGTGCCGGACTACGGCACCACCGAGGTGGCCGACCATGCGCTGGCGCTGGCCCTGTCGCTGCGCCGCGGCATCGCGCTCCATCTCGAGGCGCAACGGCGGCCGCAGCCGGCGCCATGGAGCTACGCGCGCGACCTGCTGCTGAGGCGGAACGGCGTGCAGACCTTCGGCATTGTCGGCCTTGGCCGCATCGGCACGGCGGCGGCGTTGCGCGCCAAGGCCTTCCAGTTCCGCGTCATCGCCTACGATCCCTACATGCCGAACGGCACCGAACTGGGCGTCGGCGTCGAACGGGTGCGCTCGCTCGAGGCGCTGATGGAGCAGACCGACACGCTGTCGATCCACGCGCCGCTGACGCCGGAGACGCGCGGCATGATCTCGCGGCCCATGCTGGAACGCATGCCCAAGGGCGGCGTGGTGGTGAACACCGCGCGCGGGCCGATCGTCGATGTCGATGCGCTGGCCGACCTCCTGAAGCGTGGCCATCTCGCCGGCGTCGGCCTCGACGTCCTGCCGGTCGAGCCGCCGGTCGAGCCAATTCCCGAATTGCTGCGCGCCTACCGCGCGCGCGAGCCGTGGTGCGAGGGCCGCCTGATCATCACGCCGCACTCGGCCTTCTTCACGCCCGAGGCGTGGGACGACACCCGCCTCAAGGCCGCCGAAACCATGCGCGCCGCCCTGGTCGGCCCGCGCCCGCAGAACGTCATCACGCCGGAGATGTTCTGAACGTCGGCCCTTTCCTCCCCATCCTGGTGGGGAGGTGTCGCGATCATACCGCGACGGAGGGGCCAGAAGCCTCAGGCCCCGGCTCGCGGCCTGGCGGCTCGGCCGGGGCCGGTGGGGCGGGGGCCGCCTCGACCGGGCCAGGGGTGCCGTGCTTGCGGCCTTTGCGCCATTCCTCGAAGCGCTGCAGCACAACGAAGAAGCTCGGCACGAACAGGACCGCCAGGCAAGTCGAGGCGATCATGCCGCTGAACACGCTGATACCGAGCGAGCGGCGGGCATTGGCGCCCGCGCCGACGGCGGTGACGAGCGGCAGCACACCCAGGATGAAGGCGAACGACGTCATCAGGATCGGCCGGAAGCGCATGCGCGAGGCCTCGATCGCCGACTCCAGGAGCGGCTTGCCGTGGTCCAGCCGGTTCTCTCGCGCGACCTCGACGATCAAAATGCCGTTCTTCGCCGACAGCGCGATCAGCAGCAGCAAGCCGATTTGGGTGTAGAGGTTGTTCGCCGCGCCCAGGCTGGTCAGCGCTATCACCGGCCCCAAGAGGGCCAGCGGCACCGCCGACAGGACGGCAAGCGGCAGGATCCAGCTCTCGTACTGGCCGGCAAGGCAGAGATAGACCAGCAGCAGCGACAGCGCGAAGACATAGTAGAGCTGGTTGCCGGTAATCTTCTCCTGGTAGGACATCGCCGTCCATTCGAAGGTGACATCGGACGGCAGCACGCGCTTGGCGATGCGTTCCATGGCGTCCATCGACTGGCCCGAGCTGAAACCAGGTGCCGAGCCGCCGACGATGGTTGCCGAAGCGAAGAGGTTGTAGAGCGTGATCATGGGGGGCGCGGTGGTCGGCCCCAGGCTGGCGATCGAGCCCAGCGGCACCATGTTGCCGTTGCGGCTGCGCACGCGGAGGTTCAACAGGTCGTCGGGTTGGAGGCGATATTTCGAATCGGCCTGCACGTAGACCTGCAGCGACAGGCCGAATTTGTTGAACTGGTTGACATAGGTCGAGCCGACATAGTCGGTCAGGGTGGAGAACACGTCGCCGAGCGAGACTTCCAGCGTCTCGGCGCGGGCGCGGTCGACCGTCATGACGACCTGCGGGGCGTTGACGTGAAAGGTCGTGACGACGTTGCGTATGCTGGGCTCGGCCTCGGCCTGCTTGACCACCTCGCGGGCGAGTGCATCCAGCTTGCGGTAGTCGAAGCTGCCGCCCAGCATCTCGAGCTGCATCTGGAAGCCGCCGGCATTGCCGATGCCCTGGATGGCGGGCGGTGGCAGGACGGTGGGCTGGCCGTCGTCGAGCGTTGCCAGCGCCTTCTGCGCCCGTCCGTAGATCGTGAGCAGGTCCTCTCCGTCGGCCTTCACGCGCTCGCCGAACGGCTTCAGTATGATGTAGGCGACGCCGGCATTGGCGAGATCGGCGCTGTTGTCGAGCACCGACAGGCCCGAGATCGCGATCACGTTCTGGACGCCCGGAATGTCCTTCAACCGCTCGTGCACCTGCTTCAGCGACGCGCTGGTGCGGTTGAGCGAGGCGCCGTCGGGCAACTGTACGGCGGCGATGAGATAGCCCTGGTCGTCGACCGGGATGAACGCCGTGGGCAGACGCGCGATGCCCCAGCCCGCCACGCCCGCGAGTACCAGACCGAGCGCGATCATGTAGCCGGCGTGGCGCACCGTGAAGCCGATGAATCGCGTGTACCCTGCTTCCGTGCGGTCGTAGATGCGATTGAAGCCACGGTAGAAGAAGTTGCGCTTCTCCGGCGGCACCGGCGCGCGAAGCCATTGCGCGCACTGGGTCGGCTTCAGCGTCGCGGCATTGACGGCGCTGATCAGAGCGGTGGCGGCGATCACCAGGGCGAACTGGGCGAACATCTGGCCGGTCAGGCCGGGCACGAAGGCGGCGGGCAGGAACACCGACATCAGGACCAGGGTGATGCCGATGATCGGGCCGAACAGCTCGCCCATCGCCTTGATGGCGGCGTCGTGGCCCGACATGCCCTCTTCGATGTGCTTGGTCACGCCCTCGACGATCACGATGGCGTCGTCGACGACGATGCCGATCGCCAACACGATGCCGAACAGGGTCGACAGGTTGACGGAGAATCCGAGCGCCGCCATGCCGGCGAACGCGCCGATGATGGTGACCGGCACGGTGGTTGCCGGAACCGCGGTGGCGCGGAAGTTCTGCAGGAAGATCAGGATGACGATCAGCACCAGGATGCCGGCCTGGTAGAGCGTCGAGTAGACTTCGTTGATCGAGGCGGTGACGAACAGCGTGGTGTCGTAGGGGACGCTCCACTGCATGCCGTCGGGAAAGCGCTTGGCGAGCTCCGTCATCTTGGCTTTCACCAGGTTGCCGACCTGCAAAGCGTTGGCTTCCGGAGTCTGATAGACCGCGATGCCGGCGGCCGGCCGTCCGTCGAAGTGGTAGTCCTCCGAGTAGGTCTGAGCCCCCAGCTCGACGCGGCCGATGTCCTTGACCAGGACCAGCTCGCCGCCCTCTTTGGTGCGGTCCTTGACGATGATGTTGGCGAACTGCTCGGGCTCGTCGAGGCGCGACTGGATGTCGACGGTGTACTGGAAGCCCGCCGTCGACGGTGCCGGAGGCATGCCGATCTGGCCGGCGGCGACGCGCGAGCTCTGCTGCCGGATGGCGGTGATCACGTCGCTGGGCTGCAGATTGAAGCTGTAGAGCTTCTCCGGGTCCATCCAGACGCGCATCGAGTACTCGCCGGCACCAATGACCTTGACCTGGCCGACGCCGGGAATGCGGGCCAGGATGTTGGTCAGGTTGATGGTGGCATAGTTGCTGAGGAACAGGCCGGTGAAGCGATCGTCGGCCGAATGAAGGTTGACGATCTGCAGGATCGCGGTGCTCTTCTTCTGCACGTTGACGCCCTGCGCCTGGACCGGCTGGGGCAGCGAAGCGAGCGCCAGCTGCACCCGGTTCTGCACGAGCACCTGGTCGATGTCGGGATCGGTGCCGATCTCGAAGGTCACGGTCAGCGTGTAGGTGCCGTCGGCGGCGCTGGTCGACTGCATGTAGAGCATGCGGTCGACGCCGTTGACTTGCAGCTCGATCGGCAGCGCTACCTGATCAATCACGGTCTGCGGGCTGGCACCCGGGTAGCTTGCCGTCACCTGCACGGTGACTGGCACCACGTTGGGATACTCGGAGATGGGCAGCCGGAACAGGCAGACCGCACCGAGCAGGACGAGCACGATCGCCAGCACATTGGCAAGGACCGGATGCTCGATGAAATATTTCGACATCGCGAATGGGGCCCTAGTTGATCGTCTTGAGGTCGGGCGTGACCTTGGTTCCCGGTGATGAGCGCCACAGCTCGCCGATCACGACGCGGTCGTCCGCCGTGAGCCCACTGGTGATGACGCGCAGCGCGCCGACCTGCTGGCCGAGCTGCACGTAGCGCTGCTGGGTGACGTTGTCCTTGTCGAGCACCAGGACGTAGCGGCCGCCCTGGTCTTCCTGCAGGCAGTTGTTGGGAACGAGCAGGGCGTTCGCTGCAGACTTTTCCATCGGCAGGCGCATCTTGACGAATATGCCGGGCAACAGCGTTCGGTCGGAGTTGCGCAGGATGGCGCGCACGAACAGCGTGCCGGTTTGCGGGTCGATCACCGGCGCCACGTACTGCAGCGTGCCGTGATGGGGATAGCCGGTCTCGTTCGATAGCGCGACCTCGACCGGGATCTGGCGGATCTGCTCGAGCGTCAGCCGTCGCTGATCGAGGTTGGCGCGCACCTGCAGGGCCTGCTGCGAGCTGAGATTGGCTTCGACGTAGATGGGGTCGAGTTGCGTGATCTCGGCGAGCGCCGACGGCTGGCCCACCCCGCCCACGACATTGCCGGGGTCGATCAGATGTTTGCCCATCTGGCCGTCGAACGGAGCGGTAACCAGGGTGTAGTCGAGATTGAGCTGGGCGATGGCGATGTTCGCCTGGGCGCCGAAGATACTGGCCTCGGCGGCTGCCTGCTCGTAATTCCAGTGATCGACGTCGACCTGGGTCGCCGCGCCCTTCTTGACCAGGGCCGTGTAACGCGTGACCTCGAGCTTGGCGTGGGTGAGCTGCGCCTGCGCCAACTGGAGCTGCGCCTGGGCCTGCTGGAGCTGTGCCTTGTACTGATCCTGCTGCACCGTGAACAGCCGGTCGCCCTTGCGGACCAGCTGGCCATCCTCGAAATGGATCTGTTCGAGATAGCCGACGACGCGGGCGATCAGCTTCACGACGGCGACCGACGCCGCGTTTCCGGTGACCACCATGGTGTCGCTGACCGATTGCACCTTCGGCTTGGCGACAGGAACCGGGGCGGACGCCGGCGCCTGGGCGATCGACGTCGCTTCGGTCGAGCCGCCAGCAGGCGCGGCGGCGGCGGGGATGTCGCCGCGCAGACGGTCGAGCCCGAGGCCGAACGCGGCGGCGCCCAGCACGACGGCGACGGCGGCCACGATGATTCGCTTGGAGGGGATGTACCTTGTCATCGCATTCACCATTGCGGGGGACGTACGGTCGGGCCGCGATCCTCGGGACCGGGCAGGCCCGGCGGCACCGGGCTGGGCGGCGCGCCGGCGGGCGGAAGCACGGTCCCCCAGCCGGTGCGCTCGCGCATCTGCCGGCGCACCTGGTCGTTGACGAACTCGCGGTCGGTGCGGATCTGCCAGCCGCCGCCCAGCGCGCGATAGATGTTGGCCAGGCTGGTCGACAGCGAGCCCTCGGCGGAGGCCAGGTTGGTCTGTGCCTGGTAGAGATTCTGCTCGGCGGTCAGCACGGTGGTAAAATCGCGCGTGCCGAGCGTGTACTGGTCCATGGCGATGCTCAGAGCGTCCGTGGCGGCGCGCACGCTCTGGCGCAGCAAGTCGATCTGCCGGCGCCCGTTGAGGAAGCCGGCCAGGCCGGATTCGACCTCTTTCTGCGCCTTGAGCACGGCGTTCTGGTACTCGAGCAGGAGCGCCTGCAGGCGGGCATCCTGGACGCGGACCTGGTTGGTGATCTGGCCGTAGTTGAGGATCGGCCAGCTGAAGCTCGGGCCGAAGGCGAAGGTGATGGCGCTGGGCAGGAAGACCTGGCCGACGGGAATCTCGTTGAACGACGAGGCATTGCCGCCGAACACGCCGCCCAGCGTGAAGGCCGGGAAGAGCTGGGCCTTGGTCATGCCGATCTTGGAGCTTTGCGCGGCCGCCCTCAGCTCAGCGGCGCGGATGTCGGGCCGCCGGCGCACCAGGTCGGCCGGAATGCCGACGGCGACCTCGGCCGGCGGCACCGGAATGATGCCGGGCCCGCCGAGCAGCGAATCGAGCGACTCCGGCGTCATGCCGAGCAGCACGCGCAGAGCGGCCTCTCCCTGCTGCAACTGGCCGGTGAGCTGCGGGATCGAGGCCTCGGTCTGGGCCAGGACGTTCTGCGCCTGATAGACGTCGAGCAGCGTCGATGCGCCGCCGGCATAACGGTCGCGGGCGATCCGCAGGGCGGTCTGCTGCTTGACGACGTTCTCGCGGGCGATGGCAATCTGCACCTGTAGGGTGCGGATGCCGATGTAGGTCGTGGCGACGTCGCCGGCCAGGGTGACGAGCACGTCGTCATAGGTCGCGATCGACGCGAGGTACGTGGCGCTGGCCGATTCGACGCCGCGCCGGAACTTGCCCCAGAAATCCAGCTCCCAGCCGACCTGCGCCGCCATGTTGGCGCGCCAGATGTTGTTGTCGAGCGAGCCCAAGGGATTGGTCGCGGCGTCCGACTTGCTGAACTGGTTGTAGGTGACGCCGCCGCCGAGCTGCTGCTGCTGGGGATAAAACTGGCCGATCGCAATGCCGAGAGAGGCCCGCGCCTCGATCACGCGGGCGCCGGCGGCCATCAGGGTGAGGTTCTGGCTGTAGGCCCGCTCGACCAGGCCGGTCAGCGTCGGGTCGTTGAATGCCGACCACCAGGCGGCGTAGTCCTGGTGATCGGTCCGCACCGACGGGTCGCCTGCCTCGAGCCATTGCTGGGCGACCGGTGCATCCGGCGTGGTGAAGTCCGGTCCGACCATGCAGGCTGCCAAGGCGAGCGATGGCAGCAGGCAAATTGCACGACGTGCCG
>CAZHQA010000269.1:0-7254 GCA_964533955.1 uncultured Reyranella sp.
CCTCGAGCCAGCCTTTGCTGAGCCTGGCCGTGCGGTGGCAGCAGCGATCGATCAGCGCCGATGCCTTGCCGTCAGTGTCGCGAAACAGGACGAGCG
Source organism: uncultured Reyranella sp. (assembly GCA_964533955.1). GTDB lineage: Bacteria > Pseudomonadota > Alphaproteobacteria > Reyranellales > Reyranellaceae > Reyranella. The sequence goes on from CAZHQA010000269.1 coordinate 97, forward strand.
AGGTGCCAAGCAGGGTGAAGGGGACGGGCTGATCGGCCAGCCGGTCGGCCGGGATCACCGGATACCAGAAGCGGCGCAGGATCTTTTGCTGAGTGACTAGCATCGGACGCTTCCTTCTAGCAGTTTTGATGCCGTTTTAGGCTTGCCCATAAATTGGGCAAAACTGCTTATTGGTCGTGAGATTCCGGGACCCAGGCCTTCATTTTCCCCGGGTTGAGCAGGCCTTGCGGGTCGTTCCGTCGCTTGAAGGCGAGCTGCGCCGGATCGACCGTCTTCATGCCGCCATCCTCCAGGATGAAAGTATGCGGATCGGCTACGGACACGCCGTTGGCCTCCAGCCAGCGGATGATTTCGTAGAGTCGCTCGGTGCTCTTGAAGCGCACCAGCTGCAGCCCGAAGGCCGCGACGTGGCCGTCGAAGCGCGTGAACTCCAGGTGCATCGGAGTCTCGTCGCCGAAGGTTGCGACGGTGCGCGCGATCTTGTCGAGATAGTCCGCTCCATTGAACAGGCATTGCAGGTAGGTGATCGTGCGATCCGCCTTCAGTGCCCAAAGCGTGGTGTGGTTCCAGGTGAACTCGTAGAGCGGCGGGATGTCCTCGGTTTCCTGGCCGTAGGCACGCTCGAACACGATCGTGCCGCCCATGTCGGCCGCCAAACCGATGAAGGGCTCGCGCGAGCTGTCGGCGATCATGCACAGCACGATCGCCTGACCGTGCGGCAGGTACGGCAGCAGCGGCTTGAAGTATTGCGCCGTGCTCCCGTCGAACGCCGTGACCAGCTTCTTGGTCACGCCGTCGGCTTCGCCCAACGCGTTGCCGAATGCCGCGGCTCGGCCGATGTCGGGGAAGGCCACCAGCACTTCCCGCCAGGGCCAGGCGCGCGCGAGCGGCATCTCGAGTTCGGTGATGATGCCGTTGGTGCCGTAGGCGTGGACCGCCGGCATCACGTCGTCGCCGCTCAGTTCGAGGATGCGCGGCTGGGCTTCCATGGTGATCACGCGCAGGCCCAGCACGTTGCCGCGATTGCGCAAGCCCCCGAACTGGATCGAGCCGACACCGCCCGAACCACCGGCGACGAAGCCGCCGATGGTCGCGGTGCGGCGGGTCGAGGGATGGAAGCGCAGCTCCCAGCCCTGCGGCAGGCTTTCGCTCTCGAGGTCGATCAGCTTCAACCCGGCCTGCACGCGCGCCACGCCGTTCTTCAGCCACAGGAAACGGTCGAGCCGGCCGAGATCGAGCACGACGCCGCCTTGGAGCGGCATCGCCTGGCCATAGTTGCCGGTGCCGGCGCCGCGCGGCGTCACGGGAATGCGATGGGCGTGACAACAGGCCAACGTGCGCACGACCTCGTCCTCGTTGGCCGGGCAGACCACCAGATCGCCGCACACGCTTTTGAGCTTCTCGTTCAGCACCGGCGAATACCAGAAGAAGTCGCGACTCTTCTGGCGGACCAGGGCGCGATCCGAGATGCACTCGATCGGCGCGAGCTCGGCTGCGATCCTGGCCCAGTCGATGTCCTTCACGCCGCCGTCCATCGGCTCATCTTTCCGGGGTTGAGCAGGCCCTGCGGATCGGCCTCCCGCTTGAAGGCGAGCTGCAGGTCGGCCGACAGCACGCGCGCGCCCTTGTCCTCGAGGATGTAGCTGTGCGGATTGGAAAGCTTGATGCCGAGTGTGTCGAGGCCGCGCACGATCTCCCACAGCCGCTCGTCGCTCGTATAGCGCACGACCTGCAGCGACGAGCAGTTGGTGCGGCCCTGGCGGCGCTGGAACTCGGCGTGCGCCATGACCTCCTCGCCGAACATCTCGTGGCTGGCGATCAGCGCCTCGACGTTGGCGCCGAGCGGGAAGATGGTCTGCAGGTAGGTGACGGTCTTGTCGATCTTGAGGGCCTGCAGGGTCGTGTGGTTCCAGGTGTATTCGTAGAGCGGCGACGGTCCGCCGCCGTCGGCATGACGCCGCTCGAGCGTCACGGCTCCACCCCGTTCGTGCACCAGGCTCTGCACGGCGGCCACATCGGATGCCGCGACCATGATCATGACGACGTGCCGGCCGTCGGGCAGCGCATCGTCGAGGCCGCGGAAGTAGCTTGGCAGCGGCCAGGCCATCAGGCTGTCGAGCTTGAGGAAGATGCCGTCGGATTCGCCCAGTGTCTGGGCAAAGTTTGCGGTGGCGGCGAAGTCGTCGAACGCCGCTACCATCTCGACCCAGGGGTAGGCCGGCGCCAGGGCGAGTTCGACCTCGACCACGATGCAGGTGGTGCCGTAGGCGTGCAACGCCTTGCCGATGTCGCCGCCACGCAGCTCGACGATGCGCGGCGTCGGCTCGCAGGTCACGACCTTCATGGCCAGCACCGAGCCCTGATCGCGCAACTGCCCGTAGCGGATCGAGCCCACGCCGGCCGCGCCGCCGCTGACATAGCCGCCGACCGTGGCCTGGCGCCGCGTCGAGGGAAACATGCGCAGTTCCCATCCCGTCGCCTGGCATTGCTGGTCGGCTTCGCCCAGACGCACGCCCGCCTCGAAGCGCGCGCGGTCGCGCTCGATCCACAGCGTACGGTCGAGCCTGGCCATGTCGAGCAGCACGCCGCCCTCCAGGGGCACCATCTGCCCGTAGTTGCCGGTGGCGCCGCCGCGCACCACCAACGGCACCGAGAAGCGTGCGCAGGCGGCGGCAACGCGCACGACCTCGTCGATCGAGTGCGGCACGGCGATCAGGTCGGCCGCCTTGCCGTCGAGTTCGCGCTTCAGGATCGGCGAGTACCAGTAGAAGTCGCGGCTCTTCTGGCGCAGCAGGACGGGCGAATCGATGAGTTCCAGTCCGGCGAGCGCGGCGCGAAAGGCAGGCGCGGCGGCGGTCGTCACGCAGGCGTTCCCAGCAGCGGATCGAGCGCGCGATAATCCGGCAGCGAGGTGTCGATAGGCCTGCCGGCCCGCAGCACGATGCGGTCGGCCTGGCTGCGCGACAGCAGCTCCGACATGAAGCGGGCCGACAGCAGCACCAGATCGGCCGGCGCGCCGGCAGCCAGGCGGCCGTAGCGAGGCAGACCCATGACCGACGCCGGCACCGAGGTGAACGCCTTCGGCCAGTCGCCGAACGGATGATCGAGATGGGCGATGCGCGTGGCCTGGGTCATGACCTCGAGCATGTCGTGGTCGCCGAAGGCGTAAAACGGGTCGCGGCAGTTGTCCGAGGCGATCGAGACATCGATGCCGGCGTCCTTGAGCTCGTGCAGCAGGGTGACGCCGCGCCAGCGAGGCGTGCGTTTGGCTTGTCGGCCCTGCAAATACATGTTGCACATCGGCAGGCTCACGATCGCGATGCCGGCGTCGGCGACGGCGCGCATGGTCTGCTCGACGAAGCCGTCCTCCTGCACCGCGAGCGAGCAGCAATGGCCGCACTGCAGGCGGCCCTTGAAGCCGAGCCGCTGGGCCATGCGGGCGATCTCGATGAGCGCCTGCGCGCCGGTATCGCCGCTCTCGTCGACGTGCAGGTCCAGATCGAGGCCGCGGTCGATGGCCAGCTGGAAGATGTGTTGCAGCAGATCGAGGAACTGCGGCGGCAGCGCATCGTGCCCGCCGCCGCTCAGCCGCGTCACCGTGCCGAGGATGCCGCCGCACCTGGCGACGATGTCGGCCAGTCGCTCGCCCTGGGGCTCTGCGAAGGCGTCCATCGGCATCAGGCTTGCCGCCTGTAGCTCGATGCGGCCAGTCCAGGCCTCGCGCAGGGCCATGAAAACGGGCCAGGAGATATCGGCTTGCGGCGCGTGGCTGTCGAGATGGGTCCGCAGCGCGACCGAGCCCTGCGCCCAGGCGCAATGCAGGCCGAACTCCATGCGCTGGCGGACGTCTTCCTTGGTCCAGCGTGCGGCGCGATCGCTCGAGGTCATGCTGGCGGCGCCGAGGAAGCTGCCGTCCGGGTTGGGCGAGCGCGGCCAGATGTGACCCTTGTCGAGATGGGTGTGGATGTCGACGAAGCCCGGCCAGACCAGGCCGCCCCTCAGGTCGATGGCGCCGTCTGGCGCAGAGCCTCGCGGCGCCAGACGGGCGATCCGCCCGTCGCGAATCTCGATATCGAGTCGCACCAGGCCCTCGAAGTCCGGCGTGCCCGGCGCTTCGCCGTCGACCAGGGAGGCCTGCGCGCGTCCGTCGGCCAGCCAGTAGTGCGGCTGCGCCGAAATCGTGGTGAAGCCCGCCCGCTTCACGCTAGTTCTCCCGCCGCAGAGCGCTTTCGTGCCAGCGCCGCAGCAGCAGGTGGGAGATGAGACTGAGCACGAGGAAGATCAGGACGCCGCTCATCGACACCATGACCAGGGCGGCGAACATGCGCGGGATCTTGAGCTGGTAGCCCGCCTCGAGGATCCGGAAGGCGAGACCCGATGCGGTGCCGCCCGAGCCGGCGACGAATTCGGCGACCACCGCGCCGATCAGGGCGAGGCCGCCGGAGATGCGGAGCCCGCCCAGGAAGTAGGGAAGAGCAGCCGGCAGCCGCAGATAGCGCAGGGTCTGCCAGCGGCTCGCGCCATAGAGCTGGAAGAGGTTGATCAGGTTGTGGTCGGCCGAGTTCAGGCCGAGGATGGTGTTCGACAGAATCGGGAAGAAGGCGACGATCCAGGCGCAGATCAACAATGACAGGAGCGTGTTGTCGACCCAGATGATGATCAGCGGCGCGATCGCCACGATCGGCGTCACCTGCAGGATGATGGCGTAGGGGAAGAGTGAGAGCTCCAGCCACTTGGACTGGGTGAACAGGATCGACAGCAAGCCGCCCACCAGCACCGCAGCCAGCAGCGCCAGTCCGGTGATCTGGAGCGTGATCCAGAGCGAGCCCGACAGGGTGCCCCAGTCGCTGACCAGGGTACGCAGGATGAGAAGGGGGCCGGGCAGGATGTAGGGCGGGATGCCGGCGTGGCGCACGATGGCTTCCCACAGGCCGAGCACGAACACGCCGATCACCAGGGGCGCGATCACCTTCTGCCAACCCTCGAGGGTGAGGCCGAGGAAGCGACGTTCGTCGACGATCACCGGCCGGGCCTCGGCGTCGGTGCCCGCCGCGGGCGGCGAGGCTGTGCGGGCGATCATGTCCGTCATGCCGCAATCGCATCCAGGAGCTTGGCCGAGACCACCCGGCAGGCGGCGCCATATTCGGGCGAAGTTCGGAACGAGCCGTCGCGCGGGAAGGGCGCTTCCGTCCTGAGATCGGCGATGATCCTGCCGGGCCGCGCCGCCATGACGACGATGCGCTCGGACAGATAGACCGACTCGAAGACCGAGTGGGTCACGAAGACCACCGTGAAGTGGTCCTTGGCCCACAGATCCAGGAGGTCGTCGTTCAGCTTGTGCCGCGTGATCTCGTCGAGGGCGGCGAACGGCTCGTCCATGAGAAGGACCTTGGGCTCGGTCACCAGCGCGCGCGCGATCGACACGCGCATCTTCATGCCGCCCGAGAGCTCGCGCGGATAGGCGTGCTCGAACGAACCGAGCCCGACCGCGGCGAGCGCCGCCGCCGCCCGCTCGGTGGCCTCGCGAGCGGCGATGTGCTTGAGCTTGAGCGGCAGCATCACATTGTCGAGGGCCGTGGCCCACGGCATCAGGGTCGCTTCCTGGAACACGAAGCCGACGTCGCGCAGCGGCTGGCCACGCCAGTCCTGCGCCGAGGTCGGCCAGTCGATGCGGCCGGCGCTGACCTCGCCCAGGCCTGCGATCATGCGCAGCACGGTGCTCTTGCCGCAGCCTGACGGTCCCAGCAGGCTCACGAACTCGCCGGCCCGCAGATCGAGGTCGACGCCGCTGACGGCCAGCGTGCCGTTGGAATAGCGCTTGCTGACACCGCGCAGCTCGACCACGGGCCGGCCCTCGGGGGCGGGCGTCGACGTTCTCGTCGCGGTGCCGACCGCGCTCGACATCAGGCCTTGCCTACGCCCTTGTTGACGAATTCGAGGCTGTAGCCCTTTTGCGGATCGACGCCTGGGGGCAGCACGCCGACCTCGGCCATCGACTTGTAGAAGCGCGACCAGCGGGCGTCGGTCATGGCGCCGATCCCGAGCGTGAGTGCGTCGCCCGACATGACGATGCCGTTTTCTTTCATGACCCCGATCGCATAGGCGATCTTGTCATCGGTCATGTCGGGGTTGTCCCTCTTGATCAGCGCGTTCGCCGCCTCGATCGCCGGTCCGCCCTTGAGGTACAGGGCCCAGCCTTCGAGGCTTGCATTGACGAAGCGTTGCACCAGGTCCTTCTTTTCGCTGCTGAACTTCTTCGAGGTGGCGATGGTGGTGTTGTAATTGTCGAAGCCGGCATCGGCAATCAGCATCGGCACGGGGTCGGCCCCGGCCTGGCGCATGGCGTATGGTTCCGACGAGACGAAGCCCTGCTGGACGAGGTTCTTGTCGGCAAGGAACGGGGCGAGGTTGAAGGTATAGGGCTTCATCTGCTCGTCGGTCAGGCCGTACTTGGCCTTGAGGAAGGGCCAGTAGGTGACCCGCCCGCCGGCGCCGACCAGGATGGTCTTGCCCTTGAGCTTCTCGAAGCTGTCGATGCCCGAGCTCTTGTGGGCGATCAGCACCTGCGGATCCTTCTGGAAGATGGCGGCGACGCAATGGAACGGCAGGTCTTCCTTGGCGTAGTTCAGCGCCTCGAGACCGCCCGACATGATAAGGTCGACACGGCCGCCCATCAGCAGCTGCGAGTTGTTGATCTGTGGGCCGCCCATGCGCAGGTCGCAGTCGATGCCATATTTCTTGTAGAGGCCGGCGGCGAGCGCCAGGTAGAAGCCGCCATGCTCGGCCTGGGCGCGCCAGTTGGTCTGGTAGCTCACCTTGTCGAGCACCTGGGCACTGGCCGAACTGCCCGGCAGCTTCGCCAGCACCGAACTCGCCGCGGCACCGGCGAACCCCAGGGCAGCACGGCGGGACAAGCGATATCGCGTCATTGTCATGGTTGTGCCTCCCGGTCGTTCGGGAGGCAAAACGCAATTGCTGTGCCACTAGAGCATGATTGGTTCGGGGAATCAGCCGAACCAATCATGCCCTTTGAAACACGATCTTCTGTGCGCGCGAATCGGATGAGATGGAACCGCTTTGCGGTTCTCTACTTGGCTTGGAGCGGACCCCGCTTGAGGGCCGACAGGGGATAGCGGTGCACCTCGTCCAGGAGCTTCA
>CAZHQA010000270.1:0-7221 GCA_964533955.1 uncultured Reyranella sp.
CGCTGCGGTGAACAAGGGCCCGCTGTCCCCGGACATCCTGAAGAAGCTGGCCTAGAGCGGAATGGGATGAGGTGGAACCGCGTGCAGTTCCACCTCATCCCATTCGCGCGCACCGAAGATAGTGGTTTCACAGGGCATGATGGGGTCGGCTGATTCCAGCCGAACCTATCATGCTCTAGCGGCCGAGCCGGTCACGTCCGTTACCTCGCGTTGCCGCGAATACAACTTTGCGCGAGGTGGGGGTGCACCTCCGCACCGTGATGTGACCACGCCAAGTGCGGTGAACAGCATCTCGTTGACGCACGCCGCCGCCGCTGCGGAGCTTGTGGACGGCCAGATCGGCAACGTGCTGAGCCGCATTGCAAATACCTTGACCCGAACCAGGCGTGCGGCTGAGCAACGGGCTGCGCGCTTTTCGTTGGCAGCTTTGCACCGACAGCAAAACACGCGCGCGTGAGACCTTGCCGTCGTTGTTTGCGCAGGTGTGATTGGGCAAGGGACGCCGTTCGCTGAAACTTACCCATCGCGACCATTCTGGTTCTTTGGAGGTACGTCATGACGAGGCCATTTCTAATTGCCGCCGCGCTGATTGCGGTGGCACCCGCGGCCTGGGCACAGGCACAGATCTCGACCCCGGGATCGAACGGCGGCAATGCGGTGGGAGGCGCGTTCACATCGCCGGGACCGGGCACGGGCGCCGGTGCGAACGCGTCGCCCTCGGCGGCACAGATCTCGACCCCGGGGTCGAATGGCGGCAACGCCGTGGGAGGCGCGTTCGCTCCACCGTCGACGCCAGCGCCCAGCACGGGCGCAGGCGCCGATACGCAGGCGCAGATCTCGACTCCGGGATCGAACGGCGGAAATGCCGTCGGCTCGGCGCTTCCCACTCCAGCCAGCTCGACGACGTCGACGGCAATCGGCGGTACACAATCGACCCGCTCGCACCAATAGTCTGGGACCTCTTGCGACGACCCACCGGCCGCGGACTTCCGCGGCCGGTGTTGTTTCCGGAACATTTCGGTCGACGTGCTTCAGCGCCCAAATGTGAAGGCAAGCGGCGACTCGTTTGCGACCTCGTGGCGCGCGCCTGACGAGGTGAAAACGAGGACTGTCGCGGCGATGAGCAGGATCAGAACGGCGAGTGCTGCAAAGCCTGATGTACGCATGCTTGCGTAACGCCGCAGGCACCGTGAAGGTCACCCGCCAGATTGGCTTGCCACAGATTCGTCGCGCGGGCCGCCTCCCACGACGAATGGGCCGCTCCAGGGAACTTGCGGCATGGCGCAGGCGCGCCCTAGGCTGACCGCCATGAACGACCATGAGCAAGCGGGGCACGACCAACCGGGCCATAACCATCAGGGCCAAGGCCATGGTGGACACACACACGGCGGCCACGCTCACACTCATGCGCCGGCTTCGTTCGGGCGGGCCTTCCTGGTCGGCATCCTGCTGAACGGTGGCTTCGTCGTTGCCGAGGCTACCTACGGCTTCTTCGCCAATTCGCTCGCCCTGATCGCGGACGCCGGTCACAATTTGAGCGACGTGCTGGGTCTGGTGCTGGCCTGGGCGGCCGCCTCGCTGGTCAAGCGCCAGCCCTCGGCGCGCTACACCTATGGACTGAAGCGCACCTCCATCCTGGCCTCGCTTGCCAACGCCATGTTGCTGCTCGTGGCATCGGGCGCGATCATTCTCGAGGCGGTCCGTCGCTTCGACGCACCGCAGCCCGTCGCCGAGATCACGGTGATCTGGGTGGCGCTGCTCGGCATCGCCATCAATGGCGGCACGGCGCTGGGTTTCATGGCGGGCCGCAAGAGCGACCTCAACATCCGCGGCGCCTTCCTGCACATGATGACCGACGCACTGGTGTCGCTCGGCGTCGTCGTGAGCGGCCTGGTCGTGCTCGCCACCGGCTGGCAATGGGTCGATCCTGCGGTCAGCGTGACCATCGCCATCGTGATCGTCGCCGGCACCTGGTCGCTCCTGAAGGATTCGGTCAATCTTGCGCTCGATGCAGTGCCGGGCAACATCGACCGCTCGGCGATCAACAGCTACCTGCTCGGCCTGCCCGGCGTCAGCGAGGTGCACGACCTTCACATCTGGGCCATGAGCACGACCGAAGTGGCGCTGACCGCCCACCTGGTGCGGCCCGGTGCCGGGCTCGACGACCAGCTGCTGTCCGAGGCGTGTCACGAGCTCTCGCACCGCTTCGGCATCGCGCACGCGACCCTGCAGGTCGAGTCGGGCGACCCTGCGCATCCCTGCGTGCTTGCGCCGGCCGAAGTGGTGTAGTGGGGCGCATGCGCGCCGGATGGGGGTTCGTGCTGTTGTCCGCACTGACGGCGTGCTCCACGCAGGCCGAGCGGGAAGTGGCGCGCATGAACCGGGTGACGGACAGCGGGCTTGCCGCGATAAGCGCCTGCGGCGCGCGCGCCGAGGAGGCCGGGCCGTTTCGCCAGCTCAAGCCCAGGCTGCCGCCGACCGACGGCTCACCGCCGTCGCCCGCGCTGCTGGCCGACACATCGCGGCCGACGGCGGCGGAGGCGGCGCTGCTGGTCGAGCTGCATGGTGAATACATCACACCCTGTCGACGGTTGATTGTGGAGCGGCTCGGCACCATCAATCCCGCCTTCGCCACGGTGGCCGCCAGCAGCTTTGCCGAGGCTGACACCGAATACGTCCGCCTGGTTCGAGGCGAGGAGAGTTGGGGCGACCATGCCCACGCCTCGCAGCGAAGGCGTCTGGCCTTCATGCAGGCCTTCAGTGCGGCAGGGGAGCAGGTCAATCGCGACCTTGCCGAGAGCCACCTTCTCGAGCTGCAGCAGCGCCGGGCGGCGGCGGTCGCCCACTGGGAGCACCAGCAACAGGCCATTGCCGGCATGGGCGCGCCGCGTTGAGGCGCTGGTCGAAGTTGCAGTTGGCGGCTCGGGCGGGAAGAATATGCCACCCCGACGTCACGGGAAAAGGGGGAGCCGATCATGTTCAATTCCACGGCGGTGGTGATCGACGCGTTCGTCGAAGAACTGCACAAGGGGTACGTCGGCACCTACACCAACCTCGAGCCCGACTTCCCCGGCATGATCGACTATGTCGGCCACATGGCGCTCGAGCTGATCGCCAACAGCGATGCGCCCTATCACGATCTCAACCACACCATCTGCGTCACGCTGGTCGGCCAGGAGGTGATCCGCGGCAAGCATTTGCGCGAAGGCGGTGTGAGCCCGCGCGACTGGCTGCATTTCATCATCTCGCTGCTTTGCCACGACATCGGCTACGTGCGCGGCATCTGCCAGAACGACGGCCAGGGTCGCTACGTCACCGGCAAGGTCACGCCCGAGGGGACGGAGACCGTCGAGCTGCCCGAGGGTGCGACCGATGCGGCGCTGACGCCTTATCATGTCGAGCGCGGCAAGCTGTTCGTGCGCGAGCGCTTTGCCCGCAACCGCCACATCGACGTCGAAGTGCTGTGCGCCAATATCGAGTACACGAAATTCCCGGTACCGGCGGAAAACGAGAGCGCGGCGCTCGCCAGCTACCCGGCGCTGTTGCGGGCGTCGGACCTGATCGGCCAGCTCGCCGATCCGAACTACATGCGAAAGGTGTCCATGTTGTTCGCGGAGTTCGCGGAAACCGGCATGAGCGGCAAGCTCGGCTACAAGAGCGCCAGCGACCTGCGCGCCACGTATCCGAAGTTCTTCTGGTCGATGGTGACGCCCTACATTGCCGATGCGCTGAACAACCTGCGTATGACGCAGGAGGGCAAGCTCTGGGTCGCCAACCTTTACTCCCACATCTTCGCCGAGGAGCACAAACTTCCCAGCCTGGGCGCGGAGAGGGCACGTTCGTGAGGGCCGCCGTTCAGCGCGCTCAATTGCCTGTTCCCGTCGCCTCGCCAGTGTGCGCGAATGGGCCTAGCCCCGCTTCTGCGCCTCGATAAGGGCATCGGCCCGTTCGCACAGGCGTGCGGCTTCCCGGTAGTTCCTGAGATCGAGGAAGGCGTGCGCCAGAAAATCGTAGTGAATGGGCTTGGTGTAGTCCTCGCCGAGGAGGGGCTTCAGCAGGGCGCGGGCCGCCGGCCGGTTCTTGCTGGCAATCAACGCGCGGGCGGCAAGGCACGTCGCCTCGATCCTCATGTTCCGCGGTATCCTGCCGATTGCCGCCAATTGCTCGAACGCGGCAAGCGTTTCCTCAAAGTGGCGGCGGGAATAGGCCTCGCGCATGACGGTCAGCAAGGCGCCATAGTCGTTCGTCTGCGGAACTCTTCCGGCCAAGTTCGCCCCCCATATGCATAGCTGTGTGGCGAGCGACTGTAGGGCCGACAGGCCCGATCAACAGTTCGGTGCCGGACGGATGCCTTTCCCATTCGAAGTAATGAATAGTGTCGTTCCGATCTATCCGCTCGCTACGCCTATTCAGGGCTGACCTTGAGGCTTGCCGGTCCAGCGGGGAGGAAGGACCTTCGAATTCAAAACGAACGGGCCGCGGTTGTCGGTCAAACGGAATGAGCCGATGAGCGGCAGGTCGTAGGTGGCGCGGAAATAAAGCTCGGACCTCAGCGCGATGCCAAGTTCATCGTTGGCCGTGCCGCGAAGAACCGCACGAAATGGGCACTTGAACGTCGCAGACTCGTTTGGTCCCAGGTGCGAGGAACTTCCCGCGGGCATCTGCACGTCGCTTGCTGCGATCGGAGGCATGTCCGCCACTCCGGCGCGCCTCAGGACGCAGCCGATGCCCAAGTGCGAGAGGGGAAACCACTGACTTGTGTTCTCGATCCGGAAAGTGACGTCGAACGGCGTCCCGGTCTCGACGCCGTCCGACGTGTACGCTGGAACTGGACGCAGAGACCATGCCGCAAACGCCAGGGCCGCGAGCAGAACAACGATCGCCGCAGCGACGATGACCCAGAGAACGGACCGCGCGCCGATCGCCGCCATCTCCTGCAGTCCCTGCTGGAGAGGTATTTCCATGGCGGCACGCGGTTGCCCGCGCGAGGGCGACGGTCGGGGTGCAGGTCGGCGTTTGTTGCCGCGGCTTGTCGGTTTGCGCTTTTTCGCCATGGAACCAGGTTCGTCGCGACGTGCCCCGAGAAGCGTCCCCGCGTAGCTGTGGCACGCTTATGCGCCTGTGTGCCCTGGATGTCCGCAAGAAACCAAAAGGGGTCGGCCCGCGAGAGCCAACCCCCTGATTGTTTGGTGGAGCCAGACGGGATCGAACCGTCGACCTCTACAATGCCATTGTAGCGCTCTCCCAGCTGAGCTATGGCCCCGAATTCTCAAAAGATCCTTCGGCGGCCGCGAGGTATAATTCCTGCCTCGCGGCGTTGCAACCCAAGCACCGCCACCGTTACGGTCGGCTAGCGGTCGCCTTCTCCTTTGTCGTCCTCGACTTCGACTTCGATCTCCTCGGCCTCGTCGGCCAGATCGTCCGTATCTTCCAGCGCCGCGTCATCGGCCTCTGGGTCGTCGGCCGCGACATCGTCGAGAGCGGCATCCTCGACCTTCTTGCTCTTGGCCAGCGCCGCCTTGGCCGCCGCTGCCGCAGCCGCCGCTGCGGCCGCCGCCGTCACCGCCGCGGTCGCGCGTCCGCGGCGAACCTTCACGAAGTCCTCGCGGTCGTGCTCGCGGCCGCACTTGGGGCATTTGATCGGACTCTTGTTCAGGTCGTAAAAGCGCGCTGCACAGTTCTGGCAGGTCCGCTTCGTGCCCCAGGACGCCTTGACCACTCTGGATCTCCCGGAAATTTCGCTGGATAGGGCCTCTGGCCCGCGAGGGAGGGCGTATGTCACGCGCCTTTCACCCTGTCAAAACTAAATTCGGGCATGGTAGGAGGGGCCTTCGCCGCCCGTTGTGCCGCAGTTTTGCCGTTCTTCGCAGGAGCCTGCCCTGTCCGCATCCGCCCATCCGCAGAAACTGATCGCCCATCCGGTCGTCCGGCTCAAGGGTCGCGCCCGTGCGCCCGGCGACAAGTCGGTGTCGCACCGGGCGCTGATGTTCGGCGCCCTGGCGCTTGGCGAGACGGCGATCACCGGGCTGCTCACGGGCGAGGACGTGCTGTGTACCGCGGCGGCCCTGCGTGCGCTTGGCGCCCATATCAGCCACGAAAATGGCGTGTGGCGGGTTCGCGGCTTCGGTGTCGGCGGCGGCCAGGAGCCCTCCGAGGTGCTCGACCTCGGCAATTCCGGCACCGCGGCGCGCCTGCTGACCGGCATCCTGGCCAGTCACCCCTTTACCTCATTCATGACCGGCGATGCCTCGCTGCGCAGCCGGCCGATGAAGCGGGTGATCGATCCGCTGACCCGCATGGGCGCCCGCTTCGAGGCCCGCGAAGGCGGCCGCATGCCCTTGGCGATCGTCGGCACGGACGAGATGGTGCCGATCGAATACCGGCTGCCCATGGCCTCGGCCCAGGTGAAGAGCTGCGTGCTGCTGGCCGGGCTCAATACCGCCGGGGAGACCACGGTCATTGAGCCCGAGGCCACGCGCGATCACACCGAGCGCATGCTGCGTCATTTCGGAGCCGAGGTGCGGGTCGCGCCGGCGGAAGGCGGCGGCAAGCGCATCACCGTCGTCGGCTGGCCCGAACTCCGAGCGCGCGACATCGACGTGCCGGGCGATCCCTCGTCGGCCGCATTCGCGGTGGTGGCGGCTGCCAACCGGCCGGGCAGCGACGTGCTGGTCGAGAATGTCGGCATCAATCCCTTGCGCGCCGGGCTTTACACCACCCTCAAGGAAATGGGCGCCGACCTTGTCTACAAGAACGAGCGCGAGGTCGGTGGCGAGCCGGTCGCCGACCTGCAGGTCAAGGGATCGGAGCTCAAAGGTGTCGACGTGCCGCCCGAACGCGCGCCGACCATGATCGACGAGTACCCGGTATTGGCGGTGGCCGCCGCCTGCGCACGCGGTACCACCCGGATGCTGGGACTGGCCGAGCTCCGCGCCAAGGAGAGCGACCGGCTGTCGAGCGTCGCTGCCGGCCTTGCCGCCAACGGGGTGAAGCACGAGATGGGCGCCGACAGTCTTACCGTGCAAGGCGACGGCAAGTCGCCGGCGGGCGGAGGCCTCGTAAAGACCCATCTCGATCATCGCATCGCCATGTCCTTTCTGGTCCTGGGGCTTGCCGCGCGCGAGGCGGTGGCGGTCGACGACGGCTCGCCGATCGACACCTCGTTTCCCGGCTTTGCCGCCCTCATGAACGGGCTCGGCGCCAGGATCGAGGCGGGGTGAT
>CAZHQA010000271.1:0-7130 GCA_964533955.1 uncultured Reyranella sp.
AGAGGCCGAACACCAGCGGGGCGAAGTATTGCGTCGCCTCGGGCATCAGGGTCACCGAGAAGCGCACGAAGCCGTAGCCACCCATTTTCAGAAGTACGCCGGCCAAGATCACCGAGCCGGCCGTCGGCGCCTCGACGTGGGCGTCGGGCAGCCAAGTGTGAACCGGCCACATCGGCACCTTGACCGCGAACGAGGCGAAGAAGGCGAGCCACAGCCAGAACTGCCACTGGAACGGCAGGTTGAGCTTCTCGAACGCCGTCGGCAGGTCCGTCGTGCCGATCTGCCAGTAGATCGCGATGATCGCCAGCAGCATCAGGACGGAGCCGAGCAGCGTGTAAAGGAAGAACTTGAAGGCGGCATAGACGCGCCGCGGGCCGCCCCACACGCCGATGATCAGGAACATCGGGATCAGCACGCCTTCGAAGAAGACGTAGAACAGGACGAGATCGAGCGCACAGAACATGCCGACCATGAAGGTCTCGAGCACAAGGAACGCGATCATGTATTCCTTGACCCGGGTATGGACGGATTCCCAGCTTGCCAGGATGCAGATCGGGGTCAGCAGCGTCGACAGGAGCACAAAGAACAGCGAGATGCCGTCGATGCCCATGTGGTAGCCGATGTTGAGCGCAGGCACCCAGGCGAGCTTTTCCTCGAACTGGAAACCCGCCTTTGTCGGGTCGAACCGTATCCACAGGACAAGCGAGATCAGGAACGTCGCGAGCGAGGTAATCAGCGCCGCGCTGCGGCAGTTGCGCTCGACCGCCTCCTTCGGACCGTTGACGACCAGGCAGAACAGCGCTCCGACCAGCGGCAGGAACGTGATGACGGATAGAATGGGCCAGCTCGCCATCGCCTATCTCACGAACAGCATGAAGTAGCTGACGAGGCACGCCACGCCGATCAGCATCACGAACGCATAGTGATAGAGATACCCGCTCTGGAAGCGGCTCAGGACGCCGGCGATATCCTGCGAGCGCGCCGCAATGCCGTCCGGCCCCAGCCCGTCGATCGTCGCACCATCGCCCTTCTTCCAGAACATCCGGCCGATGGCGAGCGACGGCTGGACGAATACCGCGTCGTAGAGTTCGTCGAAGTACCATTTGTTGAAAACGAAGGTGTAGAGACCGCCCAGCGCCCTGGCCGTGCGATCGGGCAGCGACGGCACCGCGAAGTAGTAGACGTAACTGAGCGCAATGCCGCCCAGTCCCATCGCCAGCGGTAGCACTTTCGCCCACACTGGCGCCTCGTGCATCGCATGGATGACGTGTTCGGTCGACTTCACCGCGATCGAATGACCCCAGAAGCGTTCCCAGCCCTCACCGACGAACCAGTTGTAGGCAACCATGCCGGCAAAAGCGGCCCCGATGGCCAACACATAAAGCGGGATCAGCATCACCGCTGGTGATTCGTGGGCGTGTTCCCAGGTGTGATGGTCGCCGCGATACCTGCCGTAGAAGGTCAGGAACATCACACGCGTCGAATAGAAGGCCGTCATGAAGGCAGCGGCGGTCCCGAGCCAATAGGCGATGATGCCAACCCGGATGTGGACGCCAAACGCCGCCTCGAGGATGGCATCCTTGGAGACGAAGCCCGAGAAGCCCACGCCGTGGCCCATGATGAAGGGTACGCCGATGGCCGATAGAGACAGGGTGCCGACCCACATCAGCCAGAAGGTCTGGGGCGCCTTCTCCTTCACCCCGCCCATCTTCCGCATGTCCTGCTCATGATGCAGACAGTTGATCACCGAGCCCGAGCCCAGGAACAAGAGCGCCTTGAAGAATGCGTGGGTCATCAGGTGGAACATCGCGGCCGAATAGGCGCCAACACCCGCGGCGAGGAACATGTAACCGAGCTGCGAGCAGGTCGAATAGGCAACCACGCGCTTGATGTCGAACTGCGTGAGACCGATGGTGGCGGCAAAGAAACACGTTACGCCGCCGACCAGGGTGACGATCGCCGACGCCGTCGGCGCCAACTCGAACACGGGCGACAGCCGGCAAACCATGAACACACCCGCCGTCACCATGGTCGCCGCATGAATCAGCGCGGAGACCGG
Organism: uncultured Reyranella sp.; assembly: GCA_964533955.1. Lineage (GTDB taxonomy): Bacteria > Pseudomonadota > Alphaproteobacteria > Reyranellales > Reyranellaceae > Reyranella. Next base: position 2,060 of record CAZHQA010000271.1, read on the forward strand.
GGTCGGACCTTCCATGGCGTCCGGCAGCCAGGTGTGCAACCCGAGTTGCGCCGACTTGCCCATGGCGCCCACGAACAGCAGCACACAGGCGGTCTCGAGCGCCGGCAGGTCCATCCAGAGGAAGTGGATGCGCATCTTCGCCATGTCCGGGCCCTTGGCGAAGATCTCCTCGAACCCGACCGAGCCGGACAGCATCCAGATTGCGAAGATGCCGAGTGCGAAGCCGAAATCGCCGACCCGGTTGACGATGAAGGCCTTGATGGCCGCGGCATTGGCCGAAGGCCGATCGTACCAGAATCCGATCAGCAGATACGAGGCGAGGCCGACGCCCTCCCAGCCGAAGAAGAGCTGCACCAGGTTGTCCGCGGTCACCAGCATCAGCATGAAGAAGGTAAACAGGCTGAGGTAGGCCATGAAACGCGGGATCGAGGGGTCCTCGGCCATGTAGCCGATCGAATAGACGTGAACCATCGACGACACGCCGGTGACCACGATGAGCATGACCGCGGTAAGCGTGTCGACGCGCAGCGACCAGTTGATGTCGAGCGTCCCCGAATCGATCCATGAAAAGAGCTGGACGACGACCAGCTTGGCGTTTTCGGGGCCGAACCCGATGCGCACGAAGACGAAGATCGACAGGGCCGCCGCGCAGAGCAGCGCCGCGCAAGTGACGATCTGCGCCGGCCTGTCGCCGATGACGCGGCAGAACAGCCCGGCGATCGCAGCGGCGAGCACGGGCAGCAAGACGATGAGCTTGATGGCGAGATCCATGATCGTTCGGCGCCCCTAGCCCTTCATCGCACTGATGTCTTCGACTTCGATGGTGCCGCGATTGCGGAAATACACCACCAGGATCGCCAGGCCGATGGCAGCCTCCGCGGCGGCCACGGTAAGCACCAGCATGGCGAAGACCTGGCCCACGATGTTGCCCTGGAAGACCGAGAAGGCGACGAGATTGATGTTCACCGCGAGCAGCATCAGCTCGACGCACATCAGGATGACGATGACGTTCTTGCGGTTCAAGAAGATGCCCAGGATGCCGAAGGTGAACAGCAATGCGGCAAGTCCGAGGTAGTGGCCCAGTCCGATCGTCATGACACGCCTTCCCCGGTGGGCACCTTCACGGTGGTCACGACCTGGTCCTTGGGCCGGTACAGCTGGTCGGAGATCCTCTGCCGCCGGACGCCGGGGCGACGGCGCAGGGTCAGCACGATGGCCCCGATCATGGCGACCAGCAGGACCAGCCCCGCCACCTGGAAGAGGTAGAAATACTGGGTGTAGAGGACCCGGCCGATCGCCCGCGTATTGTCGATTGCGCCGACCTGGGCGCCGGCCTTGCTCAGGAGAGCCATCGAGTCGGACTTGCCCCAGAGAACGCCCAGGGCGAACAGGATCTCGGCCAGCAGCGCAGCACCGATCATCACGCCGACCGGCAGATACTCGAGAAATCCTTCGCGCAGCCGGGTGAGATTGATGTCGAGCATCATGACGACGAACAGGAACAGCACCGCCACCGCGCCGACATAGACGATGACCAGGATCATCGCGATGAACTCCGCGCCGATCAGCACGAACAGCGCGGCGGTGTTGAAGAATGCCAGGATGAGGAACAGCACCGAATAGACGGGGTTGCGCGACGTGACGACCATCGCCGCCGAAGCGACCGTGACGGTCGCAAACACCCAGAAGGCTATGGCCTGAAGCAGCATCTTCTCCCCTTCCCCGGGCCCGGCTCAGCGAAACGCCGCGTCGGCCTGGAGATTCGCGGCGATCTCGGCTTCCCAGCGGTCACCGTTCGCGAGCAGCTTCTCCTTGTTGTACATCAGCTCTTCGCGCGTCTCGGTCGAGAATTCGAAATTCGGGCCCTCGACGATCGCATCGACCGGACAGGCCTCCTGGCACAGCCCGCAATAGATGCATTTGGTCATGTCGATGTCGTAGACCGTCGTGCGCCGGCTGCCGTCGTCGCGCGGCTCGGCCTCGATCGTGATGGCCTGCGCCGGACATACCGCCTCGCAGAGCTTGCAGGCAATGCAGCGTTCCTCGCCGTTGGGATAGCGACGCAGCGCGTGCTCGCCGCGAAACCGCGGCCCGAGCGGTCCCTTCTCGTGCGGATAGTTCACCGTCACCTTGGGCTTGAACATGTATTTCAAGGTGAGCGCGAAGCCCGCCACGATCTCGGTGAGCAGGAAGGAGCGCGCGGTGCGGTCGAGAGAGGCCATGTGCGTTCTCCCTAAAGCTTCGGAACCAAGCCGCCAAACTGGAGCACGGCAGCGGTGAGGACGACCCAGGCGAGCGAGACCGGCAGGAACACCTTCCAGCCCAGCCGCATCAGCTGGTCATAGCGGTAACGAGGCAGCGTTCCCTTGGTCCAGCTGAAGACGAACAGCAGAAACGCGATCTTGAGCGCGAACCAGATCACGCCGGGGACGTAGGTGAACGGCGGATAGGGAATGGGCGACATCCAGCCGCCCAGAAACAGCACGGCGGCCATCGCCGACAGCAGGATCATGTTCGCGTATTCGCCGAGGAAGAACAGCGCGAACGGCATCGACGAGTATTCGGTCTGGAAGCCCTGGACGAGCTCGGCTTCCGACATCGGCAGGTCGAACGGCGTGCGTGCCGTCTCCGCCAGGGAAGACACGAAGAAGATCACGAACATCGGCAGGAGCGGCAGCCAGAACCAGTTCCAGAACCAGCCCGACTGCGCCATCACGACCTTGGTCAGGTTCAGTGAGCCGACGCAGAGCAGGACGGTGATCAGCACGAAACCGATCGAAACCTCGTACGACACCATCTGCGCCGCCGAGCGCAGGGCGCCGAGGAAGGCGTATTTCGAGTTCGAGGCCCAGCCGGCGATGATGATGCCGTAGACGCCGAGCGAGGAGATGGCGAAGAGGTAGAGGATGCCGACATTGATGTCGGCAATGACCCAGCCGTCGTTGAACGGCACCACGGCCCAGGCGATCAGGGCCGTGATGAAGGTGATCATCGGCGCGATGATGAACAGCACCTTGTTGGCGCTCGACGGGACGATGGTTTCCTTCAGCACCAGCTTCAGGCCATCGGCAAAGGGTTGCAGCAGGCCGAACGGCCCGACGACATTGGGACCGCGGCGCAGCTGAATCGACGCCCACACCTTTCGGTCGACATAGGTCATGTAGGCCACCGCCACCAGAAGCGGCACCGTGACGGCCAGGCACTCGAGCAGGATGATGACGGCCCGCAGGATCGCCCGACCGATCGGATCGACGGTAAAGAAGGTCACGATGTCGGCAACCATGCCCTACTCCGCCGCCATCTGGTGCTGACGCGAGGCAACACACTCGGCCATGGTCCGCGACGCCCGGCTGATCGGGCAGGTCATGTAGAAGGTCGCGATCGGCGAGGCGAACGGCGCCTCCGCGACGGCACCCGCCTTGCCGAATTCGCCCCAGGCGCCAGCCGACTGCTGGTCGAGGGCAGCAAAGCTCCTGTTCACCACCACCAGCCGCGACCGGACCTGGTCGATGGTATCGTACGGCAGGGTCTTGCCCAGGCGATCCGACAGGGCGCGCAGGATCGCCCAATCCTCGCGCGCGTCGCCCGGCGGATAGTTGGCTCGCATCCCGAGCTGGACGCGGCCCTCGGTGTTGACGTAGGTGCCCGGCTTTTCGGTGTAGGCCGCGCCGGGAAGGATCACGTCGGCACGGTGTGCGCCGGCATCGCCATGATGTCCCTGATAGATGACAAAGGCCTTGCCGAGCTTCGCCATGTCGATCTCGTCGGCGGCCAGCAGGTAAACCGCCTCGATCTCGCGCTTCTCGCAGCCGGCCAGGATGCCGGCGACGTCGCGGCCTCCCGGCCCCGGTATCAAGCCGAGGTCGAGTCCGCCGACGCGGGCTGCCGCCGTGTGCAGAACCGCAAAGCCGTTCCAGTCGTCGCGCACGGTCGCGAGACTGCGCGCCAGCGCCAGGATCGCCGCACCGTCGCCCCGCGCGAGCGCTCCCATGCCGACGATGATCAGCGGGTTCTTCGCCGCCTTCCACGTCTCCGCAAAGCCGAGCTTGCCTTCCGCCAGGGCACTCAAGGTCGCCGGGCCGGCGCCGAGACGCTCCACCGGGTAGGTCAGATCGACGGCGGGGCCGATGCTGGCAATGGCGCAACGGCCATGCAGGTAGCGCTTGCGGATGCGTGCGTTCAGCACCGGCGATTCCCAGCGTGGATTGGTGCCGATCAGCAGGATGGCGTCCGCCTGGTCGATGCTGCGCACACCCGGATTGAAGATGTAGCCGCCACGCGGACCTGCTTCGAGTTTCGCACCGTCCTGCCGGCAATCGATGTTGGGCGAACCCAATGCCGACATCAGGTCCTTCAGCGCCACCATCGACTCGGCATCGCACTGGTCGCCCGCGATGGCCGCGATCTTGGCGCCATCGAGACCATTGAGCTTCGCGGCGATGGTTTCGAACGCCTGATCCCAGCTCGCTTCGACGAGCTTGCCGGCCTTGCGGACGTAGGGCCGGTCGAGGCGCTGGAAGCGCAGCCCATCCACGGCATGGCGCGTCTTGTCGGAGATCCACTCTTCGTTGAGATCCTCGTTGAGCCGCGGCAGGACGCGCATCACCTGGCCGCCGCGCGTGTCGACGCGGATGTTCGAACCCAGCGCATCCATCACGTCGACCGACTCGGTCTTGCGCATCTCCCAAGATCGTGCCTCGAAGGCGTACGGCTTGGCAGTCAGCGCGCCGACCGGGCAGAGATCGACCACGTTGCCGGCGAGCTCGGTGGTGAGAGCGTGCTCGACGTAGGTCGTGACTTCCATGCTCTCGCCGCGACCGGTGGCGCCCAGCTCCTCGACTCCAGCGACCTCGGTCGCGAAACGGATGCAGCGCGTGCAATGAATGCAGCGGTTCATCGAGGTCTTGACGAGCGGCCCAAGCTCCTTGTCGGGCACCGCCCGCTTGTTCTCGTGGTAGCGGCTGCGATCGAAGCCGTACGCCATCGCCTGATCCTGCAGGTCGCACTCGCCGCCCTGGTCGCAGATCGGACAGTCGAGCGGATGGTTGATCAGCAGGAACTCCATCACGCC
>CAZHQA010000272.1:0-7122 GCA_964533955.1 uncultured Reyranella sp.
ATGAACGACGAGTTGCGTGCCCTGAACGCGCGGTTCATTCACAATTTTATCACCAACGACGTGCCCGGCCACGACGCCATCCTTCACAGGGATTTCATCTGCATCAGCCCGATGGGCGCGCGCGTCAGCCGCGCCGACTATCTGAAGGCATGGGCGACAGGCTTCGATCCCGAGCGCATCCCCTACTACGACTACCGTGACGAGCTGATCAACGTCGTCGGCGACACGGCGCTCGTGCGCTCGACCAACAAGCGTGTGTCCCTCAAGGACGGCGTCGAGACCGTCGCAATGACCATGTACACCGACATTTATGTCCATGAGAACGGCACCTGGCAGTGCCTCCAGGCCCAGATCACTCCGGTCGCGCCCGCCAACTACCCGCCGGACCAGACGATCGTCAGGAAATACGTCAAGGGTCGGCCTCAATAGGCCGCACGGCCGGGCGCGCCTATGATGGCGCATGTCTGAAGGCCCATCGCCTGCTGCCGGGCAACAGAACGACGAGCAGCGCGCCGTCGCCAGGTTGATGGTCTTCTTTGCCGTCGTGTTTGCCGTCGAAGGGATCGGCCAGGCGCGCGTCGGCATCATCCTTCAGCCCCTCACGAACTTCCTGAAGGTCGAGGGCTGGGGTCCGCTACAGGTCACCGCCTATTTCGGGCTGCTGAATTTTCCCTGGGTCATCAAGCCGGTCTTCGGACTGGTCTCCGACTTCGTTCCGCTGTTCGGCTATCGCCGCACCAGCTACCTGATCCTGGCCAGCGCCCTGGGAGCCGCCGGCTACGCCGGCATCGCCCTGCTCGGCCAGCCGTCCGAGTTCGCGCTGTTCCTGCTGCTCACGTCCTACGCCATGGCCTCAGCCAGTACGCTGTGCGGGGCGCTGCTGGCCGAGAATGGCCGGACGTTCCAGCAGAGCAGCCTGTTCGTCAGCCAGCAGTGGCTGTGGTTCTACGTCGCGATCATGCTCAGCGCCTTCGTGGGCGGCGAGCTGGTCGAGCATCTGCCCGCATCGACGGCGCTGAAGGCCGCGGCGGCCATCGCGGCCGTGGCGCCGATCGCCGTCGTCGTGGCCACGCGACTCCTGCTGCACGAACCCCGGAGCCGGGTCAGCGGGGAGGCATTCCGCGCCACGCTGGACGGCATTGCCGCGGCCTTGAAGTCACGCAAGCTCTGGCTGGTGGCGGTGTTCCTGTTTCTCTACGCCTTCGCGCCGGGCTTCGGCACACCGCTTTACTATCACATGACCGACCGCCTGCATTTCTCGCAGTCCTATATCGGCACGCTGGGCTCGATCGCCGCGGCCGGATGGATCGCAGGGGCCGTGGTGCATCGCTGGTTGCTGCGACGCCTGGGCGCCAAAGCGCTGCTCTATCTCAGCATCCTGCTGGGCACGGCATCGGCCGCCTCGTTCCTGCTGCTCGCCGGCGAGACGAGCGCGGCGCTCGTCAACTTCGCCAACGGGTTCGCGTCGATGATCGCCACCATCGCCTCGCTCACCCTGGCCGCCCAGCACTGTCCCCGGCGGGCCGAGGGCTTCGCCTTTGCCGGACTCATGTCCATCTCCAACCTCGCCGACATCTGCTCCATCAATGCCGGCGCCTACCTCTACGAATACGTCTTCGACAACCGGCTCGGCCCACTCATCATCGTCTCCGCCGCCTCGACGGCGGTCGCCCTCGTCCTGGTACCGTTGCTCGGCCTGGAGAGTTCTAATGACCCAAATAGGTCTGTGGCCCAGGAGCGGTTATGATGGGGTGCACGCCCACCTCCGGGGACCACCCCCCATTATTTTTCCATTATTTTAAACGTTACTTTTCGTAACTGAGGCCATCATGAAAGCTGCCGTCGTCACCGAACAGGGCGTCCAGTACAAGGACGCCCCCAAGCCCTCGCCCCAGCCACACGAGCTCCTGATCAAGGTGAAGGCCGCCTCGTTGAACCGGGCCGACCTCGCGGTCGCTTCGGGCCATCGCCACGGCACGGTCGGCGGCGCCGGCACGATTGTCGGGCTGGAGTGTGCCGGCGAAGTCGAGGCCGTCGGCGCCGACGTCAGGGACTTCAAGCCGGGCGATCGGGTGATGAGTTCGGCCGCCGGCAGCTTCGCCGAGTACGCCGTGGCCGACGCCGGCCGCGCCCACAAGATTCCCGCCAACAACATGACCTACGAGCAGGCCTCCTGCATGGCGGTTGCAATCCAGACCATGCACAACGCCGTGGTCGGCGCGGGCCGTCTTAAGAAGGGCGAGTCGGTGCTGATCCAGGGCGCCTCCTCGGGCGTCGGCCTGCTCGGCATGCAGATCGCCAAGCACATGGGGGCGTCCCTCGTCATGGGCACCTCGACCAACGACGGCCGCCGCGCGCGTCTCAAGGAATTCGGCTGCGACCTCGCACTCGACACGCGCGATCCCAAATGGCCCGACAAGGTCAAGGAAGCGACCGGCGGCAAGGGCGTCGACCTGATCGTCGATCAGGTCTCGGGTGGGGTGATGAACCAGAACATGCAGGCCTCGGCAATCCTCGGCCGCATCGTCAATGTCGGCCGGCTGGGCGGCATGAAGGGCGAGTTCGACTTCGACCTGCATGCGCTGAAGCGCATCGACTACATCGGCGTCACTTTCCGTACCCGCAGTCCCGCGGAGGTGCGCACCATCGTCAAGGCCGCCCGCGCCGACCTGTGGCCAGCCATCGAGGCGGGCAAGCTCCATCTGCCGATCGACAAGACCTTCCCGCTCGCCCAGGCCGCCGAGGCGCTTGCGCACATGAAGGCAAATGCCCATTTTGGCAAGATCGTCCTCGTCGTTTGAGGATCGGCCCCCTCTCCAGGAAGCGTCCCATGGCAAAAGGCATCAACCATCTCGCCACCGCCGATTCCCTGTTTTTCGGCAAGGGCGCGCTCGACCAGAAGAAGACCGGCAAGATGGTCGATCAGGCCCTGGCCGGCTGCGACGATGGCGAGCTCTTCCTCGAGTACGTGCAGAGCGAAAGCCTGAGCTTTGACGACGGAAAGCTGAAGAGTGCTTCCTACGACACGACCCAGGGCTTCGGCCTGCGCGCGGTGTCGGGCGAGGCGACCGGTTTCGCCCATGCGTCGGCGCTCGACGAGCAGGCGCTCAAGCGCGCGGCCTCGACCGTGCAGGCCGTGCGCTCAGGCAAGTCGGGCAAGTCCGACGAATCGCCGCGCGGCACCAATCGTCTGCTCTATGCCGAGGACAATCCGATCGACGGCGAAGGCTTCGAGAAGAAGGTCAAGCTGCTGCAGGAAATCGACGCCTACGTGCGCGCCAAGGAGCCGAAGGCCCGCCAGGTGTCGATCTCGCTCGCCGGCTCCTGGCAGGTGGTCGAGATCATCCGCGCCGGCGGCTGGCGCGCCGCGGACGTGCGGCCCCTGGTGCGGCTGAACGTCAGCGTGGTCTGCGCCGACGGCAGCCGACTCGAATCGGGCTCGACCGGCAGCGGCCGGCGCGCCGCCTATGGCGACATCTTTCATCCCGGCTACTGGAAGAAGGAAGCCGACGAGGCAATCCGGCAGGCGCTGGTCAATCTCGAATCGGTCGATGCGCCGGCGGGCGAGATGCCGGTGGTGCTCGGCTCCGGCTGGTCGGGCGTGCTGTGGCACGAGGCGGTCGGCCACGGGCTCGAGGGCGACTTCCATCGCAAGAAGACATCGATGTTCACCCACCTGATGGGCGAGATGGTGGCCTCGCCCGGCGTCACCGTGGTCGATGACGGCACGCTGGCCGACCGGCGGGGCTCGCTCACCATTGACGACGAGGGCACACCGACGCAGCGCAACGTGCTGATCGAGAACGGCCGGCTCGTCGGACTGATGCAGGACCGCATGAACGCGCGCCTGATGGGCGTGAAGCCGACCGGCAACGGCCGGCGCCAGAGCCACAGCTACGCACCGATGCCGCGCATGACCAACACCATCATGCTGGGCGGGACGGCGCATCCGGACGAGATCCTCGCCTCGGTCAAGAAGGGCCTCTATGCCAAGAACTTCGGCGGCGGCCAGGTCGACATCGTCTCGGGCAAGTTCGTGTTCAGCATCACGGAGGGCTACCTGATCGAGGACGGCAAGATCACCCGGCCGGTCAAGGGCGCGACGCTGATCGGCGCCGGCTCCGAGGCTCTGACACGCGTCGGCATGGTCGGCAACGACATGGCGCTCGATCCGGGCATCGGCACCTGCGGCAAGGACGGCCAGGGCGTGCCGGTCGGCGTCGGCCAGCCGACGCTGCGCATCGACGCCCTGACGGTGGGCGGTACGGCGACCTAGGAGCGGAATGGGATGAGGTGGACCCGTGTGCGGCTCCAGCCGAACCATCACGCTCTAGCGCCCGCCAGCTAGGTCGCGAGCTGTTGCGCCGGGCGCCAGCGCAACAGGTAGTTCTGCAGGCGGCGCACCAGGCCGGCCAGGATCACGCCGACGATCATCAGCACGAAGATCGCCACCATCATGCCGGCCGCTTCGCCGCGCGCCTCCGATTCGATGATCAGGCGGCCGATGCCGTGCTCGGCGCCGATGAACTCGCCGACGATCACGCCGATCAGCGCGAACGAGACGGCGGGCGAGAGCGAGGCGAACACCCAGGCCATGGTCGACGGGATGGTCACGGTGCGCGTGATCTGCCATTCGGTCGCGCCGAGCAGGCGGGCGGCATTGATATGGTCGCGATCGACCGAGCGCGCGCCTTCGAAGGTGTTGAAGAACACCAGGAAGACCACGATCAACCAGGCCGTCACGATCTTCGACATGGCGCCCAGCCCGAAGGCGAGGATGATCACCGGCGCGAGCGCAATGCGCGGAATCGAGTTGGCCGCCACGATGTAGGGCAGGAAGATCTCGCTCAGCCGGTCGGAGCGGCCGAGCAGCAGGCCGAATACCACGCCGCTGGTCACCCCGGTCACGAAGCCGAAGAAGGTGTTCTGCAAGGTGACGGCGAGCGCCACCCAGAGGTTGTTCTGCATCTTGGCGAGGCAGCGCGGGAAGGAGCCGTCGGACAGCCCGATCCAGTCCGTGCCGTTGGGCTTGAGGCAGCTCAGCCGCAGGAATTCGTCCCAGATCAGCGACGGCTTGGAGACGAAGTAGGGATCGAGGATCGAGGGCACCAGCCAGGGCAGCCGCGCGTTGAGGTCGTAGCCCCACTGCCAGACGGCGAGGAGCGAGAGCCCGATCGCGACCTGAAGGAGCAGCGTCGACAGTCGGCGGGTCACGGCGAGGCCGCCTTCGCGAATTCCTCGCCCAGGGAATGCCAGATCTTGGAGAACAGTGCGCCGTATTCCGCCGTCTCGCGCAGCGTGACGGCGTTGCGCGGCCGGGCGAAGGGAACGACGAAGTCTTCCTTCAGCCGGCCGGGCCGCGCCGACAGCAGGATGATGCGGTCAGCCAGGGTCAGGGCCTCGCCGAGATCATGGGTGACGAACAGCACGGTCTGCTTCTCGCGCTCCCAGATCTTCAGCAATACCTCGTGCATCTCGAGCTTGGTATGGGTGTCGAGCGCTCCGAACGGCTCATCCATCAGCAGGATTTCCGGCCGCACGATGAGCGTACGCATCAGCGACACGCGCTGGCGCATGCCGCCCGACAGCGAGGCGGGATAGAATCCGCCGAATCCCTCGAGCCCGGCGGCCGCGATGGCCGCCTCGACGCGCTCGTGACGCTCGCCCGCAGGCACGCCGGAGAGTTCGAGCGCGTAGCCGATGTTGCCGGCCACCGTGCGCCAGGGAAACAGGGTGTCCTTCTGGAAGACGTAGCCGACATTGCCGCGCGGCCGGTTCAGGACGACCGGCTGGCCGTCGACCGCGATTTCGCCGCCGCTCTTGGGCAGCAGCGTCGCAATCATGTTGAGGATCGTACTCTTTCCTGAGCCCGAGGGACCGAGCAACGCCACGAACTCACCCTCGCGGATGCGAAACGACACGTCGTCGACCACCTTCAGCGCGCGCGCGCCGAGATCGAACGACTTATCGAGCTTGGCAACCTCGATACGGACGCGGCCGGACTGCACCTTGCTCAGCCGGGATACTTGGCCTGCGCCTTGGCAAGGAAGCTGCCGTCGAAGGCATCTTCGAGCTTGACCGGCTTGATGCCGCTGACCTCGCGGAACCACATCTTGCCGCCGCGCTCGTAGGCCGCCGGGTCGATGACGCCGCTGTAGTCGGTGACGTCTTTCACCGCCTGGATCTCGAGCAGGTTCGACTCCCGCGAGGTGCTGCCGACATAGGGCTCGATCGCGGCCAGGATCTCCTCGGCCGAGCTCTTCTTGATCCACTGCACCGCGCGATAGCAGGCGCTGGTGTAGGCCTGCACCTTGGCCGGGTCCTTGTCGATCGTGCTCTGCTGGCACATGTTGGCGTTCACCGGGACCGGCCCGCCGACATACTTGTTCCAGTTGGTCTCGCTGCCCGCGTCGAAGAACAGCTTGCCCCAGCCGTTCTTCTCGGAATCGGCCACCAGCGACACCGTGGTGCCCAGCATGTCGATCTGCTTGCTCTTCAGCGAACCCAGCATGGTGTCGACGTTGCCGACCTGCACCCAGGTGACGTCGTCGGCGAGGCCGAACTTTTCCATGAAGTAGTTGGCCCACAGGTGCGCCGTGCCGCCCAACGACGAGATGCCGAAGATCGGCTTGGCGCCGTTCGGCCGCTTCCAGGCACAAAACTTCTGGACGGTATCGATGCCCTGGTCGGCGAGGTCCTTGCGGATCACCCAGCGCGATGACGGCGAGCGCAGGTCGACGGCATTGATCGCCTTGGTCGGCCGGTTGCGGTTGTTGAGCTGCAGGCAGTGGAGAATGTCGGCGATCAGGAAGTCTGCCTCGCCGGCTGCCATGATGGCACGCGCCTTGGTGCCCGAGCCGCCCTGGATGATCTTGAAATCGTAGCCCTCGTCCTTGAGGTAGCCCTTGGCCTCGGCGACGAACATCACCTGGTAGCCCGGCACCGCGACCGGGTAGACGCCGATGCCGGCCTTGGCCTGGGCGCGCGCGACGCCGCTCGCGGCAAGGGGCGCCGCGCCCAAGGCGCAGACGATGCTGCGCCGGCTGATGAGGGAAACCATTTCGGAGGTACTCCTAAGCCTGCTGGTAGAGCCACGGAAAGCGCTGGCGGTCTCCCGCCTCG
>CAZHQA010000273.1:0-5428 GCA_964533955.1 uncultured Reyranella sp.
CCGCGCGGTAACGCTTAAAGAAACGCAAAAACACGGGGGGTGCTCCGCAGCTGCACCAGTTCTTGAATCAAGATCGGCAGCGCTGATCCGCAAGCGGCCGACGGCCACAACATGTTGGTGGTTACCGCGCGGTAACGCTTTAAATAACGGCGGGATAACGGGAGGGAGCGAGGCCCTACCAGATCTTGGGTCTGGAAGCGGCGATTGGCGGTCGGCACGACGTTGGCCCCAGCGGATTTCGAAGGTCCGGCAGTATACGCTTCCGCGTGTCAAGGTCAACGTATTTCGTATATATGACGCCGTCACATATTGCCGCCGCCGCTGCCGCCACCGCCCATGCGCTGCATGTCCTCGCTGTGACGGCGGTCGATGTCGTCAATCACAGACTTCTTGTTGGGATCGTTGGTGCAGGCGCCCAGCAGCAGGACTGCGAGGGCCACGATGAGTCGCAGCAGCATCGTCCACCTCTCCTGGCGGCAGGATAGGCGCGATCCCGGCGCGGCAGGATCACAATGCCGCTACCGACGCTAGCGCTGCAGGCGCATGCGCATGCTGCCGACCACCAGCGCGGTCGCGGCGAAGCCCGCGCCCAGCCAGATCGCCGCCTGTGACGCCGTGGCGGCCTCGCTGCCGCCGCCCGAGAAATCGAACAGGCCGAACACCAGCGCCACCAGCGCCGAGCCGACGGTCTGGCCGAGCGTGCGGGCCGAGGCGATGATGCCGCCGGCGCTGCCGCTCCTGTCGCGCGGCACGGAATTCATCATCAGCCGGTTGTTGGGCGCGGCGAAGATGCCGAAGCCTGCGCCGCACAGCACCAGGCGCCACATGATGTCGGGCGTCGACGGGTTGGCCGGCAGCAAGGCCGTGAGCACCAACCCCAGGGTCATGCTGGTGAGGCCGATCGCACCCAGCAGTCCCGCGTGATGGCGGTCGGCCAGCCGTCCCGCGATCGGGGCGATGCCGGCCAGCGCCAGCGGCCAGGCGGTGAGCAGGATGCCGGTATCGGTGGCACTCCGGCCCAGCACCGTGTGGAAGAAGAAGGGCAGGCTGACGAAGGCGAGGCCCTGGGCGGTAAAGGTGCAGGTCGCCGAGCTGATCGACAGCGCGAACAGGGGCCGCCTGAAGACGTCGATCGGCATCATCGGGTCCTCGAGCCGCGTCTGGCGCCAGACGAACAGCCCGCCGAGCAGCACCGCCAGGCCGAGCTCGCCCGCAATCAGGGCCCTCGAATGGCCGTGCGCGATGCCGTCGATGCCGAAGATCAGCAGCCCGAAGGTGATGCCCGACATGCCGGCCGACAGGACGTCGAACGGCCGGTGCACGTGCGTGGTGTGCGGCAGGTAGCGCTCGGCGAGGATGAACGAGATGAACCCGAGCGGCACGTAGACGCCGAACAGCACCGGCCATGACCAGATCGACAGCAGGGCCGCGCCGATCGACGGGCCGGCCGCGAGCGAGGTGGCGACCACCGTGGTGTTCATGCCGAGGCCGCGCCCCAGCATGTTGCGCGGATAGATCGAGCGCACCAGGGCGGGCTGGATCGCCATGATTCCCGCCCCGCCCAGCCCCTGCACGACGCGGGCGGCGATCAGCCAACTGAGCGACGGCGCCAGTGCGCAGGCGAGCGAGGCCAGGCTGAACAGCAGCAGGCCGGCGCGATAGACGTGGCGGTAGCCCACGATGTCGGCCAGCGCGGCGATCGGCAGAAGGGTGATCATGAGCGCGATCTGGCTGGCATTGACGATCCAGATCGAGCTTTCGGCGCTGATGTTGAGATCGTGCGCGATGTAGGGCAGCGCCAGATTGGTCATCGAATTGGCCAGCACCGACATGGTGAGGCCGATGGTGATGGTCGCCACCGCCAGGAGGCGCGGCAGCCCGGCAGGCATTCCGTCCGAGACTGCCTCCCCCGTCTTGGGCTCCTGGGACCGCGGGCCTCCAGGCCCGCTCAAGCGCATGATGCGGACCTCGAGGTCCGCGGTCCCAGGAGACTCATTGGGGAACAGTCATGACGTCGCCGCCGATGGTGGTGCGCTGCATGAAGCGCTTGTACTTCACCGGATCGTAGTAGGTGGCGCGATGCAGGACGGCGCGATTGTCCCAGACGATCGCATCGCCGTCGCGCCAGGCGTGGGACAGGCGGAACTCGGGCTGGTCGGCGCGTTGCATCAACTCGAAGAGCAGCGCCTCGCCGGTCGCCCTCGGCCAGCCGATGATGTGGCCGGCATGGGCGCCGACATAGAGCGCGCGCCGGCCATTGATCGGATTGTCGCGATAGAGCCGCTGCTTCACCGGCGGCAGCTCCTTCAGCGTCTTGTCGTTCAGGATGCCCTTCTGCACGCGATCGCGCGAATACTGCAGCGAATGCTCGGCGATCAGCGGCTCGATGGTCGCCTGCAGGGCCGGCGGCAGCGAGTCCCAGGCTGCCCGCATGCACAGGAACTCGGTGTTGCCGCCCTCGGGCGGGCAGATGCGCGCGGTCAGCATCGAGCACAGCGAGGGAATGCTCTTGAAGGAGCTGTCGGAGTGCCAGAAGTAGTTGGCCTTCTGGTAGATCATCCGCATGTCGTCCGGCGGGATCGGCTCGCCGGTCATGATGTCGAGGTTCGACTGGCGCTGGAACTTGGTGCCGGCGGCGGGATTGGCGCTGCCGGTGGTCTCGAGCGGCCCGAAATTCTCGCTGAACCGGATCTGCTTCTCGTCGTCGATCTCCTGGTCGCGGAACAGCAGGACCGAGTGCTCCTCGAAGGCCGCGCGAACCGGGCCGAACTCGCGCGCCGACAGCGGCCGCGAGATGTCGAGGCCCGAGATCTCCGCGCCGAACAGCGGATGGAGCTTCCTGACGGTGATGGGGCCGGTGTTCCTCATCAGCTCTGCCTCTTCGTCTTCTGGACCGCGCGCTTCCGAGCGAGCCGGAGGCTCGCGGTCCGGAAGAGCATGATATCGCTCATCAGTCCACGATCGCCTGGTAGGACAACACGCGCAGTTCGCGGCGCACCGGGTAGGTCGAGGACGGCATGAGCTGGGTCAGGAGCACCACTGCCATGTCCTCGACCGGATCGCACCAGAAGGCCGTCGAGGCGGCGCCGCCCCAGGCATATTCGCCCGGCGAGCCCAGGATGTGCGCCTTGGCGGGATCCAGCGTGACCGAGAAGCCCAGCCCGAAGCCGATGCCGTAGTAGGTCGACTCCGAGAAGCGCGGCATTCCCATGTCGGCCATGTCGCCCTTCAGGTGATTCGTGGTCATGAGCTCGACCGTCTTGCGGCCGAGCAGGCGCACGCCGTCGAGCTCGCCCTTGTTCAGCATGAATTTGCAGAAGCGCAAGTAGTCCGACGCGGTCGAGACCAGCCCGCCGCCGCCCGAGTTGACCTTGCGCGGCTTGAGGTAGCGGCTCTTGGCGGGATCGTCGATCACCTCGAGCTTGCCGCCGGCGCCGGCCTGGTAGTTGGCGGCGAAGCGCTCGTGCTTGTCCTTTGGCACGTGGAAATCCGTATCGACCATGCCGAGCGGCTTGATCACCTTTTCCACCAGGAACTTCTCGAAGGGCTGGCCGGAGATGACCTCGACCAGGCAGCCCAGCACGTCGGTGGCGACCGAGTAGTTCCACGCCTTGCCCGGCTGGGCGATCAGCGGGAAGGTCGCGAGCCTGTCGACCACGCTGCGCAGGCTGGTGTCGGCGGTCTGGAAATCGACGCCGTGGTCCTTCGAGCGATAGAGCGCGTCGACCGGGTTGCTCTCCATGAAGCCGTAGGTGAGCCCCGAGGTGTGGGTGAGCAGGTCGCGGAAGTTGATCTCGCGCTCGGCCGGCACCGAATCGATCTTTCCGCGGCTGCCGCCGGCATAGACGCGCGGGTTCTTGAAGGCCGGGATGAACTTCGAGATCGGGTCGTCGAGCTGAAAGCGGCCTTCCTCGTAGAGCATCATGATCGCCGTCGAGGTCAGCGGCTTGGTCATGGAATAGATGCGCACGATGGTGTCGGGCCGCATCGGCTTGTTGCGTTCGATGTCGGCCTTGCCGTGGGTCTGCGCATAGGCGAGCTCGCCCTTGCGCATGATCGCCACGGTCATGCCGGGCAGGCGTCCGCTGTCGACCCAGTCGTGCATCCACTTCGTGATGCGGTCGAGCCGCGCTGCGGAAAGCCCAACCTGGTCCGGAGCCGTGAGCGTCAGGGTGTCCATGGCAAACCTCCTCGATGGACCGCTACACTAGCCCAGGAAAGCCGCGTTCAGACACGCAAAAGACGGGAGGGAGCAATGGCTAGATTGTGCGAGGGCCGGGTGGCGATCGTCACCGGCGGGGCGCGTGGCGTGGGCCGCGAGCATTGCCTGATGCTGGCCGAGCACGGCGCCAAGGTTGTGGTGAACGACCTCGGCGGCGACCGGGCGGGCAAGGGCCACGATGTCGGGCCGGCCCAGCAGGTGGTCAACGAGATCAAGGCCAAGGGCGGCGAGGCGGTGGCCAACGGCGACGACGTTTCGGACTGGAACGGCGCCAAGCACATGATCGACCAGGCCGTGTCGGCCTTCGGCAAGCTCGACGCCGTCGTGCTGAATGCCGGCATCCTGCGCGATCGCATGCTCGTGAACATGAGCGAGGACGAGTGGGACGCCGTGATCAAGGTGCATCTGAAGGGCACCTTCGCGCCGGCGCGGCACGCCGCGGCCTACTGGCGCGACCAGGCCAAGGCCAAGGGCGGCCCGGTCGATGCGCGCATCGTCACCACGACCTCGGTGTCGGGCATCTACGGCAACATCGGTCAGACCAACTACGGTGCGGCCAAGGCGGGCATCGCCTCGTTCACCGTCATCGCCGCGCGCGAGCTCGGCCGCTATGGCATCACGGTGAACTCGATCTCGCCGTCGGCCTTCACGCGCATGACCGAGGACCTGCGCACCTACAGCGACGAGGACAAGGAGACGCGCAGCCCGAAATGGATCGCGCCGGTCGCCACCTGGCTGGTCAGCGAGCAGAGCCGCGAGATCACCGGCCGCGTCTTCCAGGCGGGCAACGGCCAGTTCGCCGTCGCCGAGGGCTGGCACAAGGGGCCGGAAGCCAAGCCGATGCTCGATCCCTACCAGGCCGGCAAGATCCTCACCGAGCTCGCCAGGAAGGCGCGCAAGAACGCCGGCATGAACGGGCTGGACCTCGACTGAGCGTGGTCGAGTTCAACGCCGCGATCCTGCCCGGCGTCGGCCGGCCGCTCGAGATCGGCCGCCTGACGATCGGGCAGCTGGCGCCGGACGATGTGCTGGTGCGCATCATGGCGTCGGGGCTGTGCCATACCGACCTCGAGGTCATCGAAGGCTCGCTCGCCTACCCGATGCCGATCGTGCTCGGCCACGAGGGCGCAGGCGTCGTCGAGGCGGTCGGCGCCGACGTCGCCGCCGTCAAGGTGGGCGACCATGTCGTCTGCTCGTGGAATCCCC
>CAZHQA010000273.1:5528-7116 GCA_964533955.1 uncultured Reyranella sp.
GCCGACGTCGCCGCCGTCAAGGTGGGCGACCATGTCGTCTGCTCGTGGAATCCCCATTGCGGTCACTGCTTCTATTGCGAGCGGGACCAGCCGATCCTGTGCGAGCCCTTCACCCGCCATCAGCCGCGCGGTCATCTGCTCGACGGGCGCTCGCGGCTGAGCTGCGCCGGCGCGGAAGTGCATCACTTCTCGGTCGTCTCCTCGCATGCCCAGTACGCCGTGGTGCCGCAGTCGGGCGCCATCCCGGTGCCGCGGGAAATCCCGTTCGATCGCGCCTGCCTGATCGGCTGCGGTGTCATGACCGGGGTGGGTGCGGCGACACGTATTGCGCCGGTGCAGGCCGGCGCCATCGTTGCCGTGATCGGCTGCGGCGCGGTCGGCCTGAACGCCATCCAGGGTGCACGTCTGGCCGGTGCCGGCACGATCATCGCCGTCGACCGCGCCGCGGGACGGCGCGAGCTCGCCAAGAGCTTCGGCGCCACGCATGGTGCGGGCGAGGACGCGGTCGAGGCGGTCAAGGCGGCGAGCGAAGGCCGTGGCGCGGACTATGTCTTCGAGGCGGCCGGGAACGCCCAAGGCTTCCGGTTGGCGGCCGAGATCGTGCGGCCGGGCGGCCACCTGGTCTTCCTCGGCAAGGTCAACGTCGCTGACGACGTGGCCTTTCGCTGGGGATCGCTGATGGGCGAGAAGAAGATCACACGGTCGAGCTACGGCGGGGCGCGGCCTCGGCGCGACTTCCCCTGGTTGGCCCGCTGCTATCTCGAAGGCCGTCTCAAGCTCGACGAGCTGATCACGGCGCGCCTGCCGTTGCGGCTCATCAACGACGGCTTCGCTGCGATGCGGCGCGGCGAGGGAATCCGCACCGTGGTATTGCCCTGGGACGGCTGACTGGAATCGGCTTGACCACGACGTGTCCTGGCCGGACGATTCATCGAAGGTGAGTCATGCCCAAATTTCTGTCCGATGATTCCGTCGCCCGCTACCACCGTGACGGTTACTATTTCCCGGTCGACATCCTTTCCGAAGCCGAGACGCTCGATCTTCGCCGGCGACTCGAGCAGCACGAAGCGGCGACGGGTGGACCGATCCAGGGTGACCGCCGCCACAAGGCGCACCTATATCTCACGTGGCTCAACGACCTGATCCGCCATCCGCGTATCCTCGATGCGGTGGAGGACGTCCTCGGCCCCGACCTGTTCTGCTGGAGCACCAGCTTCTTCATCAAGGAAGCGTCGGATCCGGGCTTCGTATCCTGGCACCAGGATGCCACCTACTGGGGGCTGAGCTCGCCCGACGTCATGACCGTGTGGGTGGCCTTCACGCCGGCCAACCTCCTGAACGGCTGCATGAAATTCATGCCGGGCTCGCATCTGATGCAGGTCGAGCACAGGGACACGTTCGACAAGCACAACCTCCTGAGCCGCGGCCAGGAGATCGCCGTCGAGGTCGACGAGTCCAAGGGCGTCGATGCCATCCTCAAGCCCGGTCAGGCTTCGCTGCATCACGTGCTGCTGGCGCACGGTTCGGCGCCCAACAAGTCGAATGACCGGCGCATCGGCTTCGCCATCCGCTACATCCCGACCTACGT
>CAZHQA010000274.1:0-7105 GCA_964533955.1 uncultured Reyranella sp.
TTACCGTACCGACGGCTGGCGGGCGCCATTCGAGCGCCTGCGCCGGGAAGATCCCGTCCATTTCCATCCGGAAAGTCCCTACGGACCCTATTGGTCGGTCAGCCGCTACGCCGACATCATGGCCGTCGAGCTCGACCCCGCGACCTATTCGTCGGCCTCGGAGCTGGGCGGCATCCAGATCGCCGACCAGCCGAGAGGCCAGGAGCTGCCCAACTTCATCCGCATGGACCCGCCGCGACATACCGCGCAACGCAAGACGGTCGCGCCGATCGTGGCGCCGTCCAACCTCGCCAACATGGAGGGGCTGATCCGAGAGCGCACCGCCTCGGTGCTCGACGGCCTGCCGCGGGGCGAGACCTTCGACTGGGCCGACCGGGTGTCGACCGAGCTCACGGCCATGATGCTGGCGACACTGTTCGATTTTCCCCAGGCCGAGCGTCGCAAGCTCACCTGGTGGTCCGACGTCGCCATCGCCAACATCGCCGCCGAGGACGCGGTGGTGAAAAGCGAGGCCGCGCGCATGGCCGAGCTGCGCCAGATGGCCGAGACCATGGCGGCGCTGTGGAAGGAGCGCGCCGGGAGGCCGCCCACCTTCGACCTGATCTCGATGATGGCGCACGGCGAGGCGACGCGCGCCATGCCGCTCAACGAATTTATCGGCAACTTCGCTCTGCTGATCGTGGGCGGCAACGACACCACGCGCAATTCGATGACCGGCGGATTGATCGCCGCCCTGGCCAACCCGGCCGAGATCGCCAGGGTGCGTGCCGATCCGGATCTCCTGCCCAGCCTGGTATCCGAGGTCATTCGCTGGCAGACGCCGGTGATCCACATGCGGCGCACGGCCACCCGCGACGCCGAGCTCGCCGGCAGGAAGATCCGCAAGGGCGACAAGGTCGTCATGTGGTACGTCTCGGGCAACCGAGACGAAGCGGCGATCGAGGACGCCGAGGCGTTCCGTGTCGGCCGCCCACGGGCCCGTCACCACCTGTCGTTCGGCGCCGGCATCCATCGCTGCGTCGGCGATCGGCTGGCCGAGTTGCAGCTCCGGATCCTGTGGGAAGAGATGCTGGCCCGCGACCTCGAGGTCGAGATCGCCGGGCCACCGGTGCGGCTCTACTCGAACTTCATTCGCGGCATCCGCTCGTTGCCGGTGCGGATCAATCCTTCCTGATCGCGGCCACGCCGGCGGCGAAGGCCTGCTGCAGCAGCCAGACGTCGCCCGCGATCGCCACGAAGTCGTAGCCCAGCGTCACGAACTGCGAAGCCTGTCGGGCATCGACGCCGAGCCGGCCCGCCGATTTGCCGTGCCTGCGGGCGGCGGCGATGGTCGCCTGCTGGTGGCCGAGGAAGGCCGGATCGTCGAACGCGCCCGGCTTGTTCATCGCCACCGAGAGGTCGTTGTGGCCGAGCCACAGCATGTCGACGCCGGGCAGGGCGGCAATTTCGTCGGCAGCGTCGGCGCCGCGAGGATCTTCGACCTGCAGGATGATGACGGTGCGCCTGTTCTGCTCGGCGAAGCGGTCGAGCAAGGGATCGCTGCGCACGGCGTAGCGTTCGTGGGCGAGGCCGAGAGCCACGCCACGCGTGCCGTCGGGCCAGTATTTGGCGGCGTCCAGCACGGCCTTGGCCTGCGCCACCGACGATACGATCGGCACCATGATGCCCTCGGCGCCGGCATCGAGCGCACGCGAGACGTGATGACGATGCTGTGACGGCACGCGCACGATCAGCGGCAGGTCGGCGGCCTGGCAATAGCGCACGACCTGGCGAACGGTTTCGAACGAGAAACCGGTATGCTCCATGTCGAGCACCGCATAGTCGGCGCCGGCGGCCTTCAGGATCTGGCCGATGCCGGGGGTGGCGAACTCGAACAGGAAGGTGCCGATCTTCGGTCCGGACGTGCCGATGAGAGACCGTAGAGTCGGTGTTGTCATTGCGCTGTTCCCCCCATTGTGGGGTGGATGCTAGCGTTGGCCGTCCAAGACCACACCCACCAAAAGGGAGACTGAGATGAAGCTCTACTACATGCCCGGCGCCTGCTCGATCGGCATCCATGTCCTGCTCGAGGAGATCGGCAAGCCGTACGACCTGCAGAAGATCGACGGCGCCAAGCAGGAGCAGTACGGGCCGGAGTTCGTGAAGCTCAACCCGAAGTCCAAGGTCCCGACCTTGCAGCGCGACGACGGTTCGGTGCTGACCGAGTTCCCGGCGATCGCGACCTGGCTTGCGCGCAAGAACCCGGACAAGGGCCTGTTGCCCGCCGATGCCGATGGCGAGGCGCGCGCCCTCGAGGCGATGGATTACGTCGTGTCGACCATGCACATGCAGGGCTTCAGCCGCATGTTCCGGCCCGGCAACTACGCCTTCACCGAGGCCGACCACGACAAGGTCAAGGCGCGCGGCAAGGAGATCATGGAAAAGGGCCTGGCCCTCATGGACAAGGCGCTCGAGGGCAAGGAGTACCTCGCCGGCAAGTTCTCGGTCGCCGACGCCGCCCTGTTCTACGTCACGTTCTGGGCGGCCGGCCGCATGAAGATGCCGCTGCCCAAGAACGTCGCCGCGCACTACGAGCGGATGAAGGCCCGGCCGGCGGTCAAGCGCACCGTCGAGCAGGAAGGCCTGGCCGGCGCCGTCTGACCTCGCTGGGCGGCTCGCCCCGCGACGCAGGTTTGCGGGGCGGCTCGCCGTGCTGAACGACATTGACCGCCGCAGTCGCGCATCCGCCAATCGGGTGCGATGTCTGCGGCGGTTCTTTATGGCCTGGTGATCCTGTCGGCGATCGCGCACGCCAGCTGGAATGCGCTGATGAAGTCGGCCGGCGACCGCATGCTCACCATGGCGGCGCTGCGCCTCACCGGGCTGACGATCGGCCTCTGCGCACTGCCCTTCGTCGACTGGCCGGCACCGGAAAGCTGGAAATGGCTCGCGCTCACGGCGGCGGTGCAGTTCGCCTACTACGTGCTGCTGGTGCGCTCCTACGGTGCGGGCGACATGAGCGTGGTCTATCCGCTGGCGCGCGGCCTCGCGCCGGTGCTGACGACCGTGGCCGCCGCGCTCGCGATCGGCGAGACCTTGAACGGCGGCCAGACGGCGGCGGTGATCCTGATCTCGCTCGGCATCATGGCGCTGTCGTTCGGCACCGGCGCGCGCCGCGGTGCCGTCCTGCTGGCGCTGGCGACCGGCGTCAGCGTCGCCGCCTACAGCTTCTTCGGCGGGATCGGCGTGCGCGCCGCCGGCACGGTGCTGGGTTTCCAGGCCTGCCTGGAAATCGTCACCGGCCTCGGTACCGTGAGCTATGTCGTGGCGGTCCGCCGCGCCGATCTCGCTGCCTATGCCCGACGGAGCGGCGCCGTCGGTGTGCTGGCGGGAGTGATCTCCGTGGTGGGCTTCCTTGCGTTCCTCGCCGCCGCGCAGCGCCTGCCGCTCGGGCCGGTAACGGCCCTGCGCGAGACCAGCGTGATCTTCGGCGCCGTGATCGGCACGTTCGTGCTGAAGGAAGGCTTCGGGTTCCGCCGCATCGCGGCCGCTACCATGGTTGTGCTCGGGATTGCGCTGCTGGCCTTCTGGCGCTGAGGTAAGCTCGCCCGATGCTGCCTGCCTCCCTGCGAAGTCGCCTGAAGCTGCCGTTGATCGCGGCGCCGATGTTCCTGGTCTCCGGACCGGCCCTGGTCGTCGCCGCCTGCCGGGCCGGGGCGATCGGTTCCTTCCCGACCGCCAACTGCCGCACGATCGAGGAACTCGATCGTTGGCTGGCCACCATCAAGGACGAGACGGCAGGGACGGCACCATATTGTCCCAACCTGATCGTGCATCGCTCCAATCCGCGCCTGGCGCAGGACCTGGACGCGGTGCTGCGGGCCCGGCCAGAGATGGTGATCACCAGCGTCGGTTCGCCCGAGGCGGTGCTCGAGCCCCTGAAAGAGGCGGGTTGCCTGGTGCTGGCCGACGTGGCCTCGGTGCGCCACGCCGAAAAGGCGGTGGCCGCCGGTGTCGATGGGCTGGTGCTGCTGACGGCCGGCGCCGGCGGGCAGACCGGCTGGGTCAATCCCTTCGCCTTCGTCCGCGCCGTGCGCCGGTTCTGGGACGGCATCGTCGTCATGGCAGGTGGCATGGCCGACGGGCAGGCCATCGCTGCGGCCGAGCTGCTGGGCTGCGACCTCGCCTACATGGGCACCAAGTTCATCGCCACGCGCGAGAGCCTCGCCAAGCCGCGATACAAGGACATGCTGGTGGACGTCCGGCTCGACGACGTGAAGCTCACACGTGCCTTCACCGGGCTGGAGACCAACATGCTCCGGCCGTCGATCGAGGCGGCCGGCCTCGATCCCGACGATCTTCCCGAGCGCGGCGCGATCGACATTGCCAAGGACATCAACGCCGCCGAGCGGGATCAACCGACGTCGAAGCGCTGGAAGGACATCTGGAGCGCCGGCCATTCGGTATCGGGCGTGACCGACATCCCGTCGGTCGCCGAGCTCGTCGAACGCACCGCCGCCGAATACGCAGCGGCGCGCGCTTCCCAGAGCAATGCGCGATCCGCATGAGGCCTACTGCGGTTCGATCTTCGCCAGCTTGATGTATCGGCTCCACAGCACGCGCTCGCGCTTCACGAAGGCGTCCGACGTGGCCACGTCCCAGTCGCGCGGCGGCGGCGTGATGCCGATCTCGATCAGGCGCTTGTTGACCTCCGGCCTGTGGAGGATCTCCATCACCCAGCCGTTCAGCTTGCGCTGGACCTCGACCGGCACTTCCTTGCGCACGGTGAAAGACAGAAACGCGATCACCTCGAAGCCGGGATAGCTCTCGGCGATCGCCTCGACCTCGGGAAATTGCGGCGCGCGCCGCGGCGAGGTCACGGCCAGTGCGCGCACCTGGCCCGAACGCACGTAGCTCTCGCCGATGACGACGTCGGGAAAGGTGATCTGGATGCGCCCGCCGATCAGGTCCTGGATCGCCGGCACCGCATCCTTGTAGGCGACCTCTTCCAGCGCCACTCCGCTCTGCTCGGCGAACAGCGCCGAGGGCACGCGCGAGGAGGTGTTGCCGTAGCCCGAGAAGATCGGCTCCTTGCGTGCCTTGGCCCAGGCGACGAACTCCTTCACCGACCTGTACGGCGCGTCGCGGGCGACCAGCATGAAGCCCGGGATCTTGCCGTCGACCGCGACCGTGGTGAAGTCGTCCGGGTCGTAGCTCATCTGCCTGTAGAGGCTGGGATTGGCCGCGAGGCTCGAGGTCGAGCCGTGCAGCAGCGTGTAGCCGTCGCTCGGCGCCTGGCGGACGATCGCGGTGCCGATCATCGCCGTGGCGCCCGGCTTGTTGTCGACGATGAAGGCCTGGCCTGCCAGCTTTTCGAGCTCGTGCGCCACGATGCGCGAGACGATGTCGCCCGAGCCGCCCGGCCCGAACGGCACGACGATGCGTACCGGCCGGGTCGGCCAGGCATCCTCGGCGTGTGCGGCACGCCGGGCAGCGAGGGGGCCAACCGGCAGGGTGCCCAGCAGGACGAGGGCGTCTCTTCGTTTCATGCCGCCAGCGGAAACCGCCGGCGCCGGCGCGTCAATGCAGGTGATAGAGGCCTGAAGCGAAACCGAATTCCGCCGGTTTGATCAGCTGGGTGCTGGCCACCCGGACGCGATGCAGCCTGCCTTCGAGATTGCGTTCCCAGAATTCGAGGAACTTGGAGAGGTTGGGGAAGCGGGGCGCCAGATCCAGGTTTTGCCAGACGTAGCTTTGAAGAACGTGTTTGTGGTCGGGCATCCAGTAGAGGATTTCGGCGGTCGTGATCCGATAGTCGTTGAGCTGCGCAACAAAGCACCGGTCCATAGTCACTCCTTGACACGTCACGCGTATCGGAATAGTCACGCGCGCTTAACGAAAAAGCAGCAAAATTCGTTCCACATCAGTGGCTTAGCAGCACTCCTTAGCGATTGCTGCTAATGCGAGATGACTTTTGGGAACCTTTGCACCTCCGTCTTGACTCGTACCGCCGACAACCCTAAATCCCGTGCGCCCTTTGGCACTCACCGCAGGGGAGTGCTGATAGGCCCCGTTTCGCGGTGGCCACCCGGCCGCCGAGGCTCAACCGAAGGATATGGAGGAAGCAGCATGAAGTTCCGTCCGCTTCACGACCGCGTCGTGGTCAAGCGAGTCGAGGAAGAAGGCAAGACCAAGGGCGGTATCATCATTCCGGACACCGCCAAGGAAAAGCCGATGGAAGGCGAGATCGTCTCCGTGGGCCCCGGCGCCCGTGACGAGAAGGGTGCACTGGTTCCACTCGACGTGAAGGCCGGCGACCGCATCCTGTTCGGCAAGTGGTCCGGCACCGAGATCAAGCTCGACGGCGTCGAGTACCTGATCATGAAGGAAAGCGACATCATGGGAATCCTCGAGGGTTCCGCCGCCATGAAGAAGGCGGCCTGAGCGCTTCTCCAATTCATTCGTCAAACAACACACACACATCCAAGAGGGATTGAACAATGGCAGCGAAAGAAGTCCGCTTTAGCGGCGATGCACGCCAGCGCATGCTGCGCGGCGTCGACATTCTCGCCGACGCGGTGAAGGTGACGCTGGGTCCGAAGGGCCGCAACGTCGTGCTCGACAAGAGCTTCGGTGCGCCGCGCATCACCAAGGACGGCGTCACCGTCGCCAAGGAGATCGAGCTCGCCGACAAGTTCGAGAACATGGGCGCCCAGATGGTGCGCGAAGTGGCCTCGAAGACCAACGACATCGCCGGCGACGGCACGACCACGGCGACCGTTCTCGCCGCGGCCATCGTGCGCGAGGGCGTGAAGTCGGTCGCGGCCGGCATGAACCCGATGGACCTCAAGCGCGGCATCGACATCGCGGTCGACGCGGCAGTCGAGGACATCAAGGCCCGCGCCAAGAAGATCACGGGCACCGACGAAGTCGCCCAGGTCGGCACCATCTCGGCGAACGGCGACCAGGAGATCGGCAAGTTCCTCGCCGAGGCCATGAAGAAGGTCGGCAACGAGGGCGTCATCACGGTGGAAGAGGCCAAGAGCCTCGATACCGAGCTCGACGTCGTCGAGGGCATGCAGTTCGACCGCGGCTATCTCTCGCCGTACTTCATCACCAACGCCGA
>CAZHQA010000275.1:0-7048 GCA_964533955.1 uncultured Reyranella sp.
TATTCCGTTCTAGCTGCGTCGCTCAGGGCGTGACTCCCCACTTCTCGAAATCCTTCGGCACATCGGAGCGGATCTTCAAGGCTGCTTCGATGTCGGCATCACCGCCCGCCTTGTCGCCGGTGGCGCGGCGGGCGAGTCCGCGGCCGTACAGCGACTCTTCCTTGTTGGGCCGGAATTTCAGCACGTCGGTGTAGTCGGAGATCGCGGCGTCGTAGAGCCCGAGCTTGAGCTCGGTGAAGGCCCGGCTGTCGAGCATTTCGACGTGGTTTGGATCGATGCGCAGGCCTTCGTTGCAGTCGGCCAGGGCACGTTCCATCCTGCCGTTGACGGCGCGCTGCCAGCACAGGCTGTTCCAGGCGCCGGCGTCGCGCGGGTTGACTCGCGTCGCTTCCTGCAGATCGCGGATGGCGCTGTTCCAATCCTGCCTGGCCTCGTAGACGAGGGCCCTGTTGCGCAGCGCGAGTCCGTAGTCGGGTTTGAGTCTCAGCGCAGCGCTGAAGTCGTCGAGCGCCCGGGCATAATCGCCCTTGTAGCGCCAGGCATTGCCGCGATTGTTGAAAGCGTAGGCGTAGTCAGGCTGCAGGCGGATCGCCTCGTCGTAGTCCTTGATGGCCTTGTCGTAGTAGCCCTTGTTGCGCCAGGCGATGCCGCGATTGTTGTAGGTCTCCGGCATGGCGGGCTTGAGAGCCAGTGCCTGGTCGTAGTCCGCCAGCGCTCGATCCCAGTCACCCTTGGCGGCGTAGCTGAGGCCGCGGTTGTTGTAGGCGTCGGGGTTGTTGGGTTTGAGCCTGATGCTCTCGTCGTAGTCCTTGAGCGAGCGGTCCCAATCCCTCATGTCGTAGTAGACGAGGCCGCGATTCTCATAGGCGTCGGCGTAGTCCGGCTTGAGCCGGATCGCCTGGTCGAGGTCGGCGATCGCTTTCTCCGTCTTGCCGAGCCGGCGCCAGGCGTTGCCGCGATTGTTGTAGGGCAGGTGATCGCCGGGGGCGATGTGGCTCGCCTGGTCGTAGTCCTGGATGGCGCGTTCGTACTTGCCGAGCGACTGGAAGACGTTGCCGCGATTGTTGTACGCCGACGAATAGTTGGGCCGCAGCTTGAGCGCCTGATCGTAGTCGGCGAGGGCGCGATCGTAGTCCTTCTTGTTCTGATAGCCGATGCCACGGTTGTAATAGGCGGTCGCCAACTCCTGCTGGCTCTCGTTGCCGCCCTGGATGACGGCGGTGCAGCCTGTGATGGTCTGTTCGTCGGCCGCCGTGGTCCTATAGCAAAGCTCCCTCTGCTGCGGCGTCTGCCCCCAGGCCGACCATGCGGCGAGCGCACACGCGGCGGCGCCCAGGCCCCGATGGGCCCACCGGATTGTGAAAGCCATCCCCCAACCCCCCGAAACCCCGAGCAGGATATCGGGGTCGTCGGCCGCCGGCAATTTGGCGCGGTGCGTCGCGACAGTCCGGGTGAAGCGGCCCGTCTCGCGCCTCCGCTCACGCAAGATGGGCGAGAACTGCCTTGGCAACCGTATCGGGTTGGTCGAGATAGGCGAGGTGGCCCGCGCCCGCGATGGTTGCACTGCGGGTTGCGCCGTCGATTCGCTCGGCGAATTTCTTTGCGTAGCTCGGCGGCAGGACCGCGTCGTTCTCGCCCCACAGTACGAGGGTCGGCGCCTTGATAAGGGCCAGCCGTTTTTCGAGCTGGGTGTTGCCGAGCGGCCAGAAGGCGCGCGCGGCGGCCTCGGCGGCGCGCGTCATCTCGATCGGCCAGTCGATCGAGTTGGCCCCGTCCGGCGCGGCGACGAGCGCCTGCCACTTGCCGCCATCGGCGCACATCAGTCCGGGCAGCTCATCCTTGCGCTGTGCCCACGGATCGGCCGCGGGTTCGCGCTCGTCGAAAAGGCCGAATGGAGCGATCAGCGCAAGCCTGGCGACCGAGGCCGGGAAGATCGCCGCCATTTCGGCGGCAAAGGCACCGCCCACCGAAGCGCCCACCAGGTCAGCGCCAGTGAGGCCGGACTTGTCGATCAACTGACGCACCGCGAGCACCCAGTCGAGATGGGTGTCGAGCACGGTGTGCCCGGTCGCGCCTCCCGGATAGCCCGGCAGCGACGGTGCAATCACCGTGCGCGTCTCGGCCAACCGGTCGAGGAAGGGCAGCCAGCGCGGCAGCCCGCCGAGGCCGGCCAGGAAGCCGAGCTTGGGGCCCGTGCCCTTGCTCCAGACGCGGCAAGGAAATCCGTTCACCTCGACGGTGGTCGTTTGCGGCTCGGACAAGATCTACTCCGCGGCGACGGCGGCGTGCGGGCGGAATGCCGGAACCGCGGCGCGCTGGTTGCGTGCCAGCGGCTTTGGCCACCACTTGTCCTCCCACTCGGAGAACAGGTCCTTGACGTGCGGCATCACCTTCTCGGCGAAGAGGCGCGTATTGTACTTGGTGGTGTGCTTGCTCATGTTGCCGTATTGCAGCAGCAGCATCAGATGGCCGACATTGAGGCTGGTCGCCACGTGGCGGACCTGCTCGACCACCTCGTCGGGCGAGCCGATGATGACGTAGCCGCCATCGACGATGTCCTTCATGTTGGTCGCCTTGAGCGCCGCCTTGGTCGCCGGATTGGCGAGGTTGGCCGCCTTGGTCATCATGCCCTCGATGCCGGCGCGCTGTGTGCCTTCCGTCGTGTAGCCCGGCGGCAGGGCGAAGCGCGGATCGACATGCAGGCAGCGGCCGTAGAAGTACTCCGCGGGCTCGCTGTAGAGGTCGAGCGCCTGCTGGCGGCTCTCGGCGACGCCGACGAACTGCAGGAAGCCCGCGCGATAGGGATTGCGATCCTTGCCGAGCTTCGACATCTCGTTCCAGAAGCCGTTCATCGTCGTCAGCCCGGCCTTGTAGCCGTAGTACGACAGGTAGCAGTAGACGTAGTCGAGCTCGGCGCACCACCGCCAGGTCTCGATCGACCCGCCGCCGGGAATCCAGATCGGCGGATGCGGGTCGTTCTGGATCGGCCGCGGCCAGATGTTGACGTAGCGCTGCTGGTTGAAGCGTCCGGAGAAGGCGAAGGTGTCCTTCTCGGTCCATGCCTTCTTCACGAGGTCATGGGCCTCGTAGTAGCGCTCGCGCAGCAGGCTCGGGTTCTGGCCGTAGGCATAGCAGGTGTCCATCGGCGAGCCGACCGGGAAGCCCGCGATCAGCCGGCCACCCGAGATGCAGTCGATCATCGCGAACTCTTCGGCCACGCGTGTCGGCGGATTGTAGAGGGCCAGGCTATTGCCCATGACGCAGAGCGCGGTGTCGGTCGTGCGCCTGGCCAGCGAGCTCGCGATCAGGTTGGGCGAGGGCATGAGCCCGTAGCCGTTGGAGTGATGCTCGTTGACGCAGATCGCGTCGAAGCCCACCTCCGCGGCGTACTCGAGCTCGTCCATGAAATCGTTGTACATGTGATGGGCGCGACGCGGGTCGAACAGCGACGAATGGATGTCGACCCAGACCGACGGATGCTTCTTGTTGAAGTCGTCGGGAAGCTCCGTGTACGGCATCAGGTGAAACCACATGAGCTTCAAGGCGTCCTCCCTGGACTTCGAGCGTAGGTAAACGATCGTTTACCTCGCAGAACGTGCCAAGTCCTGTGGATGAGTGCAATGAGTGATCGCGCGCTGCGCGCAATTTTGTTGTTTTTTGGCGAGTCAAATCGTTCCAAATGATATATTGTGCGTTGCAATCTCGCGAACGCAGCAATAGCTTCGCTGCATTGCAGGAGGCAGTGCCATGTCCGTTGTCGCTTTTGCGCGCCCACACCCGACGGCGAACCAGCCCAAGAAGGATCTCTACGAGATCGGCGAGATCCCGCCGCTCGGGCATGTGCCGAAGAGCATGTACGCCTGGGTGATCCGGCGCGACCGCCATGGGCCGCCCGAGCAGTCAATGCAGCTCGAAGTCGTGCCGACCCACACTATTGGCGAGGACGAGGTGCTGGTGCTCGTGATGGCGGCGGGCGTCAACTACAACGGCGTGTGGGCGGGCCTCGGTCTGCCGATCTCGCCGTTCGACGTGCACAAGCAGCCCTTCCATATCGCGGGCTCGGATGCCTCCGGTATCGTGTGGGCCGTCGGCGCCAAGGTGAAGCGCTGGAAGGTCGGCGACGAGGTCGTCATCCACTGCAACCAGGACGATGGCGACGACGAGGAGTGCAACGGCGGCGATCCGATGTTCTCGACCAGCCAGCGCATCTGGGGTTACGAGACGCCCGACGGATCGTTTGCCCAGTTCTGCAAGGTGCAGGCCCGCCAGTTGATGAAGCGTGCCCAGCATCTGACCTGGGAAGAGAGCGCCTCCTACACGCTCACGCTCGCCACCGCCTACCGCATGCTGTTCGGCCATCGCCCGCACATCCTGAGGCCTGGCCACAACGTGCTGGTATGGGGTGCGGCGGGTGGCATCGGCTCGATGGCGGTGCAGTTGATCGCCACCGCCGGCGCCAATGCGATCGGCGTGATCTCCGATCCGTCGAAGAAGGACTTCGTGATGAGCCTGGGCGCCAAGGGCGTCGTCAATCGCAACGACTTCGACTGCTGGGGCCAGCTGCCCGACGTCGACGACCAGAAGGGCTACGCCGAGTACATGAAGAAGTGCCGCAAGTTCGGCGCGGCGATCTGGGAAGTCACGGGCAAGGGCAACGACGTCGACTTCGTGTTCGAGCATCCCGGCGAGCAGACCTTCCCGGTCTCCTGCTTCGTCGTGAAGCGCGGCGGCATGGTCGTGTTCTGCGCGGGCACCACTGGCTACAACCTCACGATGGACGCGCGCTTCGTGTGGATGCGCCAGAAGCGCATCCAGGGCAGCCACTTCGCCAACCTGCTGCAGGCGAGCCAGGCCAACCAGCTGGTCATCGAGCGCCGCATCGATCCGTGCATGAGCGAGGTCTTCGACTGGGCCGACATTCCCAAGGCACACACCAAGATGTGGAAGAACCAGCACAAGCCCGGCAACATGGCGGTGCTGATCTCGGCCAAGCGGCCGGGTCTGCGCACCCTCGAGGACGCTCTCGAGGACTAGCCTGCGAGGCTGCTAGACTGCAGGAATGCAGCAACAGATCTCGGTCATAACGCTCGGTATCGGCGATCTCGCGCGCTCGCGGCGCTTCTATGTCGAGGGTTTCGGCTGGAAGCCGGTGCTCGAGACGCCCGAGATCATCTTCTACCAGATGAATGGCCTGATGCTGGGGACGTGGCTCGCCGCCGCACTCGCCAGCGACTCGCGGCGCGATCCGGCGGCGGGTCCGGGCACGTTCGCCCTGGCGCACAACGTCAAGACCCAAGCCGACGTGCAGCCGACGCTCGATCACCTCGCACGCTTCGGCGGCACGATCCTGCGGCCGGCTGACGCGCCGCCGCACGGCGGCTTCCGCGGCTACGTCGCGGATCCCGACGGCCATGCCTGGGAAATCGCCTGGAATCCGGCCTGGCCGATCAGTCCCGAGGGTTACGTCACCTTCGGCACCTGAGATACAGACAGGGGCCGCGCAATATCAGGGCCCATTCACGCCTTATTTGGGCGGCACTACCCCGGCCCTCCCCACACCTCAGCAGGGCCGCGGCGATCCGTCTGGCCCGTTGCCAACGACGGAGCCAAATCGAAATGGTGCCGACGATCACGACTTCCATTGCCCAGGCTGCCGGACCGGTCCTTCTCGCCGTGCTGATGCTCTGCCTCAGCGCAGCCGTGCTGCGCGCCGACGAGACCCGGGAGCTCAAGACAATCGAGGCTGGTCCCAGCCACTGCCGGATCTATTTCGGCTGCCTGCCCGACCTCGCCAAGGCGCACGGCCGGTTCAACTAGGGCCAGGTCCTCCTAGAAGAAGACATAGGCGCGGACCACGACGTTCTTGCGGCACCGCGCATCGGCCGGCGCGGTCGGATCGATGCAGGCGGTATGGAAGGACCAGCGCGAGACCGAGCCATCGGTCACGGAGTCGTAGCACTTCAGCATCGAGACTTCGGTCGGCTTCTGCCGGGGAAACCAGTACCACTCGTGGTCGGGACGGTAGGTGAACCGGGTCGTCTCGCCGACCCGGTCGTCGTAGATCCGGTAGTTGTTGACGTAAGGCTGGTTGGCGAACGAGGGCCAGGCACAGAGCACGAAGGGAAATTGCTCGACCGTCTCCATCGGCTTGGCGAGATTGATCGACATGAAGCGCCGCGACATCTTGGCGTCGGCCTCTTCCTCCGTGTAGTGCTGCTCGCGCCCGAAGTTTCGCAGGTTCCTGGTGAGCAGCTCGCGGCAGCGCACGCGACCGCTGTTGTCGTTCAGGTCGTTGTGCACGAGATTGACGTAGCGGGCGTTCACGCCCGGGTTCTTGTTGTCCTGGTCTTCCGTGCGGTCGCCCGCGTAGTCCTTGTCGAAGACGTCGTGGTTGTAGACCAGCGCATCGGTCGCGCCAGGGAAGAACTCGAGGAGGAGCTTTTCGATCTCGGGGTAGAACACGCGCTCCACCTCAGCCGAATCGTAGAAGTTGGAGCACTCGGATTCGAGATGCGCCAGCGACAGACCGAGCCGGTCCATGCATTCGGGGCTGGTGGGCGAGAGGCCCGGATAGTATTCGCCGAGGCGCCGCGCGTCGCGCATCACCAGCGGGAAATAGAGGTCGCGCCGACGGTTGCCCGCCTCGTTCTGGCGCAGGATCAGGGCTGTTTCGGCGCGCTCCGGGTCGCGCCAGACCGCGTTCGACGGGACGACGGAATAGGTCGGCCGCTCGTAGACCGTATAGGGGAACGGTAGCGCGAGGCCGCCGGCTGGCGCCTTGATGCTGTTCGACTGCCGGATGTAGTTGACGCACTCGTCGTAATCGCGAAACCCAAAACCCCATTTGGTCTTGATCGGGCCCGGCGGCGCCTTGTCGATCATCTCGATGACGCGCTGACCCTCGCCTCCGGCGATCTCGGCGAGCGCGTCCTTGAGCGCCTCGGTGGTGCCGGCGTCGCCGTCATGGTCGAACGACATGTAGGACAGGCCGACATTTGCCGCGATGGGCAGCGGCTGCCCTTCCGTGCGCTGGAGCGGCGGCACATAG
>CAZHQA010000276.1:0-7048 GCA_964533955.1 uncultured Reyranella sp.
GCGCACAGAAGATAGTGGTTTCACAGGGCATGATGGGTTCGGCTGATTCCAGCCGGACCCATCATGCTCTAGCATCTGGCCCATGCATCGAGACGCGCGCTGCGCGCGCTCCTCAGCAGGAGGTGATCTTGTTGAGAAGCCGTTTCGACGGATGGGCTCCTGATGAATATTGCGCTCGGCTGAAATCAGCCGGCGAAATTTGCCCATCGAGCGACGCGCGGAAGCAACGTGTTTGTCGGATGTGTTAGAGTGGCGGAATGGGGTTGAAACACATCATTGCGTTGATCGCGGCCTGCGGCGTGCTGGGCGGTGGCGCCCTCTATGTCGTCCACCGGGTTACCCCGGAGCCCGACCCCCAGCAGCTGTACCACGCCTGCGTCGACGGCCGGTGGCCCGACGAGGACGACGCCCAGAGCCGCGCGAAAGTCTGCTCGCAGGCGCTCCAGACCCTCCGCCTGCGACCCGAGGAGGTCGCGCTGGCCCGCCTCACGCGCGGCGTCGCCCGGACCATGCTCGGCAACATCGTCGCGAGCTTCGAGGACTACCAGGAAGCGCTGAAACACTACGACGGCGCCATCGACCCGACCCACCCCGACGCCCTCCCGCTGTTCCGTCGCGCCATTGCCGAACAGGGCATGGGCCTGGCCGATAGGGCGCTGGCCGATTTCGACAAGGCCATCGGGATCGATCCGAGGAACCAGCTCGCCTATCTCGGACGCGGCACGCTGCTCGCCACCCGCGCCCGCAGCTACCAGCGCGCCATCGGCGATTTCAACCGCACCCTCGAGCTCGAGCCGAGCAACCTCAACGCCCTGGTCGCGCGCGGCGACGCCTACAGCCAGCTCGGCGAATTCAAGCCGGCCCTCGCCGATCTCGACCGCGCCGTGGCGCTTGCCCCCGGTCATGCCCACCCGCTGGTCGTGCGCGGCGTCATTCACTCGCGCGAAGGCAAGCCGGCTCTCGCTCTCGAGGATTACGATGCGGCGCTGCGGCTCAACGCCAAGGAGCCGTTTGCGCTGATGAGCCGGGCGGCGCTCAATGCCGCGGACGGCAAGTACGGCCTCGCCATCCGCGACCTTGAATCCTCGATCGAGGTCAACGACCAGAATGCGATGGCCTACTACAATCGCGGCTATGCCCACTTCGCCCTCGGCGATTATGCCGCCGCCATTTCCGACTACGAGGCCGCCCTCAAGCTCGACGACAACATGGGTTACGCCCATCTCAACCGCTGCCTGGCGCGCGTGATCACGGCGCAGGCCGCCAAGGACGACATCGGCGGCTGCGACACCGCGCTCAAGCTGATGCCGCTCAGCCCGGACGTGCGCGAGACGCGCGGCTTCGTCTTCCTCAAGCTCGGGCTGACGCATCGGGCGATCGACGAATTCGAGGCCGCGCTCGGCATCAACGCCAACCGCGCCCAGGCGCTGTACGGCCGCGCGCTGGCCGAATGCCGGCTCTTCCGCACCGAGGACTGCAAACGGGACAAG
This sequence comes from uncultured Reyranella sp., assembly GCA_964533955.1. Classification (GTDB taxonomy): domain Bacteria; phylum Pseudomonadota; class Alphaproteobacteria; order Reyranellales; family Reyranellaceae; genus Reyranella. The sequence continues at coordinate 1,491 of CAZHQA010000276.1, forward strand.
GCCGCCGCGCTGGCGCTCGAGCCCAACGTCGAGCAGCAGTACAAGCGCTACGGCGTCGACTGAGCCCGCCCCAATCCGACCGGATCGCAGAACGCCCTCTCGCTCCCACGACACGGAGGAACAATGGACTTCATCGAACGGCTCCTGGGTTTTGCCCCCGACAACGGCGACGGCTCGATCGTGATCCTGTGGCTGATCGTGCTGGCGCTGTTGATCGTCACCGTCACCTACTTCCGGGTGCAGAAGCGCCGGCGGTGACGGAACGGCGCCCATGAAATCCTTGCTCGCCCTGCTCGTCCTGTTGCTGGCGCCCGTATGGACAGCCGCCGTGATGCCGGGCCAGGCGCGCGCCGAGGGCTGGCCGACCTCTCCGCCGGAAGCCGAGGGCATGAGCTCGAAGGAGCTCGCCGATCTCGTCACCTTCGGCATCACCAACGGCGTCGACAGCCTCCTGGTGGCGCGCCACGGCAAGATCGTCGCCGAGGCCTACTACGCGCCGTTTCCGTCAGGCACGAAGCACCGCATCAATTCGGCCACCAAGGCCGTGATCGGCAGCCTGGTCGGCATTGCCCTGAAGGACGGGCTGATTAAGAGCCTCGACCAGCCGCTCCTCGACTTCCTGCCCGGCCGCGGATCCGCCAAGCCCGACGCGCGTCAGAAGGCGATCACCCTCCGCCACCTGCTCGACATGACGTCGGGCATCGACTGGAACGAGCCGCTGAGCGCCGCCATCCCGTGGTCGATGCTCGAGATGGAGCGCAGCCGAGACTGGGTGCAGTACGTCCTCGACCATGGCATGGCGCGCGGGCCCGGGGCCGCCTTCGACTACAACAGCGGCGGCACGCATCTTCTGTCGGCGGTGCTGTCCAGGGCGACCGGTCGCAGCGCCGAGGACTACGCCCGGGAGAAACTGTTCGGCCCGCTCGGCATCACCGACGTGATGTGGCGTCGCGACCCGCAGGGCGTGTCGCTGGGCGGCTACGGCCTGTACCTGCTGCCACGCGACTTGGCGAAGCTCGGGACTCTCTGGCTGCAGGACGGCGACTGGAACGGCCAGCAGCTGTTGCCGGCGGGCTGGATCGACACGGCGCGCCGCGGCCGGGTCGACATGCCCTTTCCCGGCCTGCGCTACGGCAATCTGTTCTGGTCGATCCCGGCGAGGGACGTGTTCATGGCCGTTGGCTTTGACCGTCAACTGGTGGTCGTCCTGCCCAAGCTCGACATCGTCGCCGTCTTCACCGGCGCCTATCGCTACGCCAATGCCGAGGGCAAGCCGAGCGTGCCCGCCTACCTGCTTGGTACCGTGACCGACCGGCTGCAGGCGGCCGTCAAGTCCGACAAGGCCCTGCCCGACGACCCGGCCGCGCTCGCCCTGCTGGCCGACAGGACCCGGCAAGTGGCACGCGAGGCCCGCACCGAGAGCGGCGACACCTCCCCGCTCGCGGCATCGATCTCCGGCAAGAGCTATCGCGTGCAGTCCAACATGTTCCGCATCGCCAGGTTCTCCTTCACCTTCGAGAACGGCGCCGCCGCCTACGCTTTCGAGGCCGACGGCCAGCACTACGGCGGGCCGATCGGCCTCGACGGCTTCTACGCCATCGGCGGCCGCCGCCTCTACGGCACGAGCGCCGCCAAGGGCCGCTGGCTCGACGAGACGACCTTCCAGCTCGAATTCCAGACCATCGGCAACGACGATGCCGGTCTGGTGCGCTGGGTGTTCGACGGCAAGCGCCTCAGCGGCCGGCTGGAAACGCTGGGCGGGCTCAAGGTCGAGCTCTCCGGCGAAGCGGAGGAGTGAAGGCATCGGTGTCCCGCTCTCCCCGCTAGGGGGAGAAGATAGGAGAGGGCGAATCGACGGCTGCTGCATTGGCCTTTCGCGAACGCCGCAGAATGCGCGCCACGATCTCCTCGCCTCCGATCTGGATCCACACGATCTCCGGCGCCTTGTGCGGCCGGCGTTCGGGCACGCCTTCCTCGCGGGCGCCGTGACCCATCTTGAGGGCCTTGTCGACCATGTTGTCCTTCTGCGTGCCGAGGAACAGGTGATCGGGGTTGATGCAGGGGCGCACGTCGCAGTGATGGCAGACGTATATGCCCATCGGAATGGGACCGTGCCGCGCCATCCAGGCGGCACGATGGGCAAGCTGCGGCACGCCTTTCCAAAAGAGATGGCCGTAGCCGCTGCGGTTGCGGCTCGCGGTCCCGATCAGGCAACCGGTCTCGGGATCGCGCTCGCTGCGCCCGGCGAGGCGCCACTCGAGCGGCGAGTCGGGAGGCACTCTGCGCACGGGCATCGGATACTCATGACGCTGATGTCTAGGTGGCGGAAGGCCTGCGCCGAGATTCGTCCGCGAAATCAGGTCGTTGCCCCGCGTCGCCCGCCGCCTCGCCGCGGCTGACGCGGCAGGGTGATACGGCAGGCTGACTTTGCGGAGTTTCCGGAGGTCGCGGCGCGCGCCGACGCGCGACTGGAGTCGCGCGCCCTCCGCGGGCTATCTAGGCCGATGGTCGATCAAGTCCTTCCCCGCCAGATGCGGCTCGGCGTGTTCGTGCAGACGCCGGGGCACCACGTCGTGGGCTGGCGCCATCCCGAGGCGACGGCGACGGGCTGGCCAAACCTGCCCCTGATGCAGCATATCGCCGCCAGCGCGGAAGCGGCGAAATTCGACATGTTCTTCCTGGGCGACGGGTTCGCCACGGGCTATGGGGAGCATCCCTCGACCATCGGCAAGTTCGAGCCGCTGACGCTGCTGAGCGCGCTCGCCATGACGACGTCGAAGCTGGGCCTCGCCGCCACCGCCTCGACGACCTATGCCGAGCCCTATCACGTGGCGCGCTCCTTCGCCTCGCTCGACCACCTGTCGGGCGGACGTGCCGGCTGGAACGTGGTGACGACGGCCTACGCCAAGTCCTCGGCGGTGTTCGGCCGCAATCATCCGCCACACGACGAGCGCTACGCCATGGCCGGCGAGTTCGTCGAGGCCTGCCGGCTGTTGTGGGACTCGTGGGACGACGATGCCTTCGCCGCCGACAAGGCCACGGGCCAGTACGTGCGACCGGGCAGCCTGCACGTGCCGAACTTCGAGGGAAAATACTTCACCGTCGCGGGCGGGCTGAACGTGCCGCGCTGCCCGCAGGGCCATCCGGTGCTGATCCAGGCCGGCTCCTCGGGCCCCGGCCAGGCGCTCGCCGCGCGCATCGCCGACGTGGTGTTCACCGCCCAGAACGACCTCGTCGAGGCACAGGCCTTCTACACGGGACTGAAGGCGCAGGTGGCCGGGTTCGGCCGGGATCCGGCGAACGTCCTGGTGATGCCGGGCGTGTTCCCGGTGGTCGGCCGCACCGAGGAGGAGGCGCAGGCGCTGTTCGCCGCGCTCAACGCCAACATCGAGACGACGCCGCAGTCCATGACCGTGCTGAGCGACCGGCTGGGCAGCGACATGTCGGTCTATCCCCTCGACGAGCCGGTGCCCGAGCTGCCGGCCACCGAGCATCTCAAGAGCCGCGCCGCGCTCCTGCTGCAGATGGCGCGGCGCGACCGGCTCACCCTGCGCCAGCTCTTCCACCGAGTCGCCGCGGCGCGCGGGCACCTGCTGTTGGTGGCGAGCCCGGCCACCATCGCCGATACGCTGGAAGCCTGGTTCCGCGCCGGCGCCGCCGACGGCTTCAACGTCATGCCGCCGTTCTTCCCCGGACAGTTCGATGCCTTCGCGCGCGACGTCGTGCCGCTCCTGCAGGAGCGCGGCCTGTTTCGCGCCGACTACAGCGGCACCACCCTGCGCGATCATCTCGGCCTGCAGCGGGTGGAGCGCTCGCGGGTCAATCCGTGACGCGCAGGCCGCGGCGGGGACACCCGGCGGCGGAAGCGGTTTACTCCCTTGCCCTGCCGTGCAACGCTCAGGCCCCCATCAACATCGAAAGGAGGTGATCCTGTGAACCTACCCATTGCGACACTGGCGAACTTTGCAGGACCCGCCACCGGGATCGATCCCGCCTCGGCTCGGTTCTGCCGCTAAACGGTTCGACAGTCGTCGGCGCAAAGCCGCCTTCGGGCGGCTTTGTTGTGTCTGGGCCAAGTCGCTGCGTGAATTACGCGCCCAAGGCAGCTGGGCCACCCAACCTTCCGACTTAGGACATTGGCCCTCCACTTCGGACAGCACCCGGCAGCCGCGCCGCTTTCCTGATCACGTCGGGCGATGCCGCAGCCGAAGATCAGCTCAACGCTGTATGGGGCAAGTATTACCGTCGGCTGGAAGACTCGCGGCGACCGGATCCACTCCCATCTGGAAGCTCGCCTGAAGGCTGCCGGAGGGCAGCCCATCAAGTCCACAAAGAGGCCAATTTCTCGGCAGGCTTCACATCCACCCGCACTTGCGGGTGGACCCGTCGAGGCTCGTCGATGAGCCTGTCGTTGTTACAAACGTGCCTGGCCGGTCAATAGGGGACATCGGTTATCCGTTGCGGTCGCTAACCTGAGGGCGACGCGGAGAGATGCGAGCGCCTGGCGACGGAGTGACCCGCGCGATTGACGAGGGCATGGCCAACAGCAGCGCGCGAACTACGCCACGCCTGCCTTCACTTTTCGGCCCAAGCCTTTTGGCAAGGGCTGCCGTTGAGTCCAAACACAATGCCCAAAGACAAGAATGAGCTGAATCGAACCAATCGGCTGCTCGGCGCAATGACAGCTGCCAGCCTCGCACGGATCGACGCCCACCTTGAGTCTGCCGAGCTCAAGCTCGGTGTCGTTGTCTGCGAGGCGGGCGGCCTTCTCAACCATGCCTATTTTCCGCAGGGCGCCGTCCTTTCGCTATTGACCGTGTTGGAGAACGGCTCGGCCATCGAGACCGCAAACATAGGCCGCGAAGGGGCATTTGGCCTCTTCGCGGCCATGTACAGCCGCGTCTCGTTCAATCGATGTCTTGTGCAACTGGAGGGTGCGGTGCTTCGCTGCCCCATCGGAGTGTTGCAAGCGGAGTTCAAGCGCAGCGAGCACGTCCGCGATCTCTTCGTCAGTTATTCGGAGACGCTGTTATCCCAGGTGCAGCAGACTGTTGCATGCAATGCCATGCACACGACCGAGGAGAGAATGTGCCGATGGCTTCTCATGATGCACGACCGCGCCGAGGGCGAAGCCCTTCCATACACCCACGAGTTCCTGTCGCACATGCTGGGCGCCAATCGCAAGTCGGTGACGCTCGCAGCCCTATCGATGCAGTCCGCAGGCCTCATCAATTATCGCCGAGGGCGGATTCAGGTTCTCGACCGGCCCGGCCTCGAAAAGGCGGCCTGCGAATGCTACGCCGTCGTCAAGGCACGGTTCGACGCCTTCTTGACTCCCCCCTCGACGGCCGTCCGGGGCAATACAAAAGGGCGGACCATACTCCGCAAGCAATAGAGCATGATGGGTTCGGCTGGAATCAGCCGAACCCATCATGCCCAGTGGAACCACCATCTCCTGCGCGCGCGAATGGGATGAGGTGGAACCGCACGCGGTTCCACCTCATCCCATTCCGCTCTAGTTTTACTGCGTCAGAAATTTGAGCGCCTGTACTTTGTGA
>CAZHQA010000277.1:0-7039 GCA_964533955.1 uncultured Reyranella sp.
CGCGAACCAGCCGCCGGCTGTCGCCACGATCATGCGCGCGATGCTGGCGCTGAACGGCACCGCCATGCGGCCGGCACCCTGGCTCGCGAAGTAGAGCGTGAGGCCCAGGCCAAAGAAGCAGTAGACCGGCGCGACGCGGTGAAGGCAGGCGACGCTTGCCGCCACGACCTCGGCGTCGGACGTGAACAGCCGTGCCCAGCTCTCCGGCGCCAGCGTCACCGCCCAGCCGATGCAGCCGATGATGAGGAAGGCGAGAAGCCCGCCGACCCACGCGACGCGATTGGCGCGCCGCCAGTCGCCCGCGCCTGCCGCCACGCCGACCAGCGTCGTGAGGCCGGTGCCGATGCCGAAGGCGAGCGGCGCCAGCATGAACTCGAGCCGCATGCCGATGCCGTAGCCCGCAAGCGCCGCCGTGCCGAAGCGCCCGACCAGTCCGGTCACCAGCACGGCGGTGAGGATTGCCGCCGGCGTCGAGGCCGAGCCCATCAGGCCGACGCGCAGGATCTCGGCGAACAGTCGCGGCTGCAGGCGCACGCCGGCGATTGCGGGAGCGAAGCCCAGGCGTCCGCGTCGCACCGCGCGCACCTGCAGCGCGAGCGAGAGGACCGAGCCGGTGGCACCCGCGATCACCAGCCCGACCAGGCCGAGCTGAGGTGCCAGCGCGAACGACAGGGCGACATAGACGAACGACGTGGCGGCGCCGATCCGGCTCGGGGTGGCGCTGTCGCCTGCGCCACGCAGCAGGGCAGCGAGGAAGCAGTTCGGCCAGATCAGCAGCGCGGCGGCGAAGAACCAGTTGCTGAAGCTGAGCGCCTGGGCGAGCACGTTGCCGCTGCCGCCCATCAGCCGGAACAGCGGGGGCAAGGCTGTCCAGCCGAGCACCGTGAAGAGCAGCGCCAGGCCCCAGCCCACCAGCAAGGCATGCAGCAGCAGCACACGGGCATCCTCGTGCCGGCCGGCGCCGAGCGCGCGGGCGCGCGCCGAGGCGACGGCGCCGCCCATGCCGCCATTCGCCATGTTGAACATCAGCGCCATGAAGGGCACGACCAGCACGAAGCCCGCGAGCGCCTCGGTGCCGAGGCGTCCGACGATCCAGGTCTCGGCAATGGCGACACCGATCTGCAGCACCATCAGCCCGGTCGTGGGGCCGGCCAGACGCCACAGGCTACGCCCGATGGGCGCGGTCAAAAGAGGATGGGACACGGAAACTCCGGGAAACGAGCGCGAACTCTCACCGTCGTCGGGCGACGGGAGCAAGAAGCAGTGGTGCTAGCGCCGATCCATGTGCGGAATTCCTCGAAGCGGAGCCACTCTATCGCCTGGAGGTTTTTTTGTCATCCGGGGCGAAGGATCTGACGTCTGCACCGGAGCCGGTGGCCGCTGCGTCAGGTCCTGCGCTGCGCTCGGGACGACGGAGTGCTACGCTGCCGCCAACTCAATCAACCAGCGAGTCCAGCGTGACCACCAACCGTGCCCATGTCCTGCTGTGGACCGACAACACTGCTTCCTATCTCGAGGCGATCAAGGCGGCGGGCCTTGCCGAACGCGTCATGGTCGACAGCCTGCCGCGCAAGGACAAGCCCACGGCCGAGCAGCTCGCGCGCACCGAGGCGCTGATGGCTCCGGGCGTGCCGCCGGGTGTGCTGCCCGCCATGCCGAAGCTGCGCTGGGCGCAGTCGATGACGGCGGGCGTCGAAGGCTGGCTGGCGCTGCCCGACCTGCCCAGGCACATCACGCTCACCTGCGCGCGCGGCACGCACACCGAATCGATGCCCGAGAACATCATGGCCGGGCTGTTCTACGTCGCGAAGCCCTATGCCGTGGCGGCGGCCAACCAGAAGAATGCCAAGTGGGTGCACACCGTCGCCCAGCCGTTGACCGGCAAGACGCTCGGCATCCTCGGCCTGGGTGCGATCGGCGCCGAGGTGGCGCGCATGGCCTCGGCCTTCGGCATGCGGGTGATCGGCACCAAGCGCCGCGCGGAAACGATCCCGCACGTCGCCGAGGTGCTGCCGCCCGAGCGCACCAGGGACGTGCTGGAACGCTCCGACTTCGTGCTGCTGCTGCTGCCCGCCACGCCCGACACCAACAACATGATCAACGCCGAGCGACTCGGCTGGATGAAGGCCACGGCCTGGCTGCTGAACTTCGGCCGCGGCCACCTGATCAAGGACGACGACCTGATCGCCACGGTGAAGGCCAGGAAGATCGCGGGCGCCGTACTCGACGTCTTCCGCCAGGAGCCGCTGCCCGCCGATCATCCGTTCTGGTCGACCGAGGGAATCCTGGTCCTGCCGCATATCGGCGGACCTCATCCGCAGCGCGACCGCTTCGTCGCCAAGCTGTTCGTCGACAACCTCGGCCGCTTCCTCGACGGCAAGCCCTTGAAGGAGACGGTGGACTGGGCGACGGGCTACTGAGGGGAGCGCACGGGCTGAGCCGTCGCTGCCATCTGCCGGCTCCGCGTCAGTCGATCACGTCGTCGGCTCGCGCCAGCAGCGTCGGCGGCAGCGCGAGGCCCAGCACCTTGGCGGTCCGGGCGTTGATTTCGAGGCGAAACTTCGTCGCCTGCTCGACCGGAATGTCGGCGGGCGGCGTCCCCTTGAGGATCTTGTCGACGTAGGTGGCGGCGTGCCGCCAGGCCTCGACGAAGTCGATGCCGAAGGCCATCGGCCCGCCGGCCTGCGCATATTCGGGCACGCCGCACGAGGCGAGCCGGTGCTTGAGCGCGAGGTTGGCGATCGTGCTCGAGTTGTAGATCAGCATCGGATCTTCGGGCATCACGAAGCCCCCGACTTGCTTGCCCACCATCGCCGCAACGGCACCTTCGAGTTCGCCGGCGGACCGTGCCGGAAATTCCGCGAGTTCCAGCTTGAGCGATTGAGCGGCACTTTTCAGCGCGGCGAGAACGAGTGGTGTGGACGAATTGGCGGGATTGAACACCACGCCGGCATGGGCGAGGTCAGGCATCGCTTCCTTGAGGAGCTCCAGCCGCTTGGCTGCGAGCTGCGGCAGGAAGTACGACGTTCCGGTGACGTTGCCGCCCGGCCGGGCGAGGCTCGCGACGATACCCACGGCCACCGCATCGCCGACCGTCGCGAACACGATGGGGATCGTGGCCGTGGCCTTCTTAGCCGCCTGCACTCCCGGCGTGGTGTAGGTGACGAGGACGTCGATCTTCAGGTTCACCAGCTCGGCGGCCAACGGGCCGAGCAGCTCGTACCGGCGGCCGTCGAGCCAGCGTGTATCGATGACAAGGTTCTTGCCCTCGACATAGCCCAGCGCCGAGAGCCCGGCCCGAAACGCGTCGAACCGGGTGACTTCGGCAGCGGGCGAGCCCAGGCTCAGGTAGCCGATACGGAAGGTCCTGCCGGCCTGTTGGGCGCGCGCGGACGACAACGAAACCGTCAGCAGCAATCCACCGGCAAGGGTTCGGCGACTCAACACGGGAATCGACATAGCATCGGATGACAGGCGGTGCGAGGCGACTCAATAGCCGATCGCGGCGCCGTCGCTGCGCGGGTCGGAGCCGCCGATCTTGATCCCGCTCGCCGGATCGATGGTGATGCCGTGGGCGTGCCCGGCGCGCTCGTTCCAATCGCCCCATTGATTGACAAGATGGCCGCGCCGCTTGAGCTCGGCGATGGTGGCGGGCGGAAAGCGCCCCTCGATGTGCAGGGTGTCGCGCTCCTCGCCGATGGCGAAGCGGCCCGACAGGAAGCGCGGCGTTTCCAGCGCTTCCTGGATGTCGCAGCCATGGTCGATCATGGCGATGTAAGTTTGCAGGTGGATCTGCGGCTGGCCGTCGGCGCCCATGCAGCCCAGCACGGCCCACAGCTTGTCGCCGCGGAAGGCGAGCGAGGCGATCAGCGTATGCAGCGGCACCTTGCCGGGCTCGAGCCGGTTGGCGCTCTTGGGGTCGAGCGAGAAATAGGCCGAGCGATTCTGCAGCACCACGCCGGTGCGGCCCGCCACCACTGCGGCGCCGAAGCTGCCATAGACCGAATGCACCAGCGAGGCCGCGTTGCCCTCGCGGTCGACCGCGGCGATGTAGATGGTGTCGCCGGCCAGGCTGCCCCAGGACGGGATTTCGTCCCACGGCAAGGCCCGCGCGGGATTCATCAGCTTGCGCCGCTGGTCGGCGTGGTCCTTCGAGATCAGGCGTTCCATGGGCACGTCGGCGAAGCGCGGGTCGGCGAGGTAGCGATCCCGGTCGTGATACGCAAGCTGCTTGGCCTGCACCATGAGGTGCACGTAGTCGGGCCCGAGAAACGGTTTGCCGGGCAGATCGAATGGCTCGAGAAGGTTCATCATCTGCAGCACGGTGAAGCCCTGCGTCGGCGCCGGGGTCTCGTAGAGCGTGACGTCGCGATAGCGGCCCGCGATCGGCTCGCCCCACCGCGCCAGCTGGGCCTTGAGATCGCCCGAGGCGAAGAAGCCGCCATTCATCTCGGAATAGCGCACCAGCTCGCGCGCCACCTCGCCGCCGTAGAAGCCGTGCCAGCCGTCACTGGCGATCGCCTCCAGCGTGCGGGCGAGGTCGGGATTTCGCATCACCGGCCCCGGCTTGAGGAAGATCGCGGCGGCGTCCGGGCACTTCTTCAGGTCGCCGACGGCCATGTCGCGCCAATGCGCGAGCCGCCGGGTCACCGGAAAGCCCTCGCGCGCGTAGCCGATGGCGCTCTCCAGGCAGCGGGCGAGCGGCAACCGGCCGTAGGCAGCGTGGGCTTCCGTCCAGCTCGCGACGGCTCCCGGCACGGTGAGCGTGCCCGGCAGCACGCCCTTGACCGGAACCTCGCTCAGGCCGCGTTTGGCGAAGGCGTCGATCGTGCCGTTGGCCGCGGCGCGGCCGCCGCCGTCGATGTAGCGGACCTCTTTGGTCTTGGCGTCATGGACCAGCCAGAAGGCGTCGCCACCGATGCTGGTCATGTGAGGATAGACCACCGACAGCACCGCACTGGAGGCGATCGCTGCGTCGATCGCCGAGCCACCGGCGCGCAGCACATCGACGCCGGCCTGGCTGGCGAGGGAGTGGGGTGACGTCACCAGGCCGTTCGGCGCGAGCGTGGCCGGACGGCCGGTGCTTATGTCTGTCATGAGAAAACGTCTTAGCGTCCATCCCTGTGGCAAGACACTAGGGAGTTTCGCAGACGGTTGACAGGCGGCGACGAACCTCTTAACGGTTAACCTATTAGTTAAGTATCGTTCGGAGGCATCGATGCTCAAGACCCTGGCCGTGATCGCCGTCGTGGTGGCGGTGATCGTAGCCGGCATCGTGATCTATGCCACGACCAAGCCGGATTCGTTCACCATCAAGCGCACGGCCAGCATCAAGGCACCGCCCGATCGCCTGTTCGCCCTGATCAACGACTTGCACGGCTGGGCGGCCTGGTCGCCTTACGAAAAGAAGGATCCCGGCATGAAGCGGGGCTTCAGCGGCGCCCCTCAGGGCAAGGGCGCGGTCTACGAATGGGACGGCAACAAGAATGTCGGCAGCGGCCGCATGGAGATCATCGAGGCCACGCCGCCCCGGAAGATCGTCATCAAGCTCGATTTCATAAAGCCGTTCGAAGGCCACAACACCGCCGAATTCACGCTGGACCCTGCGGTCGACAACACCAACGTCCACACCAACGTCACCTGGGCGATGTATGGACCGAGTTCCTATGTGTTCAAGGTGATGGGGATCTTCATGAACATGGACAAGATGATCGGCGACGATTTCGCGGCCGGGCTCGCCAATCTCAAAGCCGTTGCCGAGAAGTAGCGTAGCGAATTCGGGAGAGAGTCATGAACGTCGCCCTGAAACCGGCCGGGCAGGAACTCGTCATCGCGCGCGATCTCAAGGCTTCGCCGGTGCGCGTGTTCGCTGCCTGGACCGAGGTGCGCCAGTCGTCGGTCTGGTGGGTGCCGAAGGATTGCACGCTGGTATCCTGCGAGATGGATGTGCGCGAGGGCGGCCTCTGGCGACGGCGCATGCGCGCGCCCGACGGCTCGGTGATCACCAAGCACGGGGTCTATCGCGTGGTACTGCCGCCGGACACGGAGCAGGAGGGCCGGCTGGTCTTTACCTACAACTCCCAATACGCCGATGGCAGGGCAGATCCGGAGACGCTGGTGACCCTGACGTTTGCCGGGCTGGCCGGCGGCGGGACACGGCTGACGCTCCGGCATTCCGGGTTCTGGGACGATGCCTCGCGCGTCGGCCACATCGGCGGCTGGACCGGCGTCGCCGAACGCCTCGACGATTTCTTCACCTCATGAGGGGCGGCCATGGACGTTGACGTTCCAAGATGTCCCGCGACTTCCACCCAAGACTAACCCCCTGAAGAAGGAGAACGACGATGAACGTGCAACCCTACCTGTCATTCGAAGGCCGCGCCCAGGAGGCGATCGACTTCTACAAGAGCGCACTCGACGCCAAGGTCGACGTGATCATGCACTTCAAGGACGCGCCGCCCGAGGTGCTGTCGCAGATGTCGCCGCAGTCCAGGGACAAGATCATGCATGCCGCCTTCAGAATCGGCGACACTCAGGTCATGGCCTCGGACGGACAGTGCACCGGCAAGTCCACGTTCTCGGGCATCGCGCTCACGCTCAACGCCACGAGCAACGCCGAGGCAGAGAAGATGTTCAACGCGCTCGCCCAGGGCGGCGGCAAGGTGAACATGCCGATGTCGGAGACCTTCTTCGCCCATCGCTTCGGCATGGTGGCCGACAAGTTCGGTGTCGGCTGGATGGTGCTCAATCCCAAGACCCCCTAGGGCGTGCACCCACGGAACTCGGAGAGGCAAAAGGACACGAAATGGCAAAGAACACGATTTGCATCTGGTACGACAAGGATGCCGAGGCCGCCGCCCGCTTCTACGCCAGCATCTTTCCCGACAGTGCGGTGGCCGCCGTCCATCGTGCGCCGAGCGACTACCCGTCCGGCAAGGCGGGGGACGTGCTGACGGTCGAGTTCACGGTTGCCGGCATCCCTTGTCTCGGCCTCAACGGCGGTCCGGCGTTCAGGCATAGCGAAGCCTTCTCGTTCCAG
>CAZHQA010000278.1:0-7019 GCA_964533955.1 uncultured Reyranella sp.
AACGACGTGCTGTGCGTCGACAACTACTTCACGGGCACCAAGGACAATGTCGCAGGGTGCCTCGACAACCCGCACTTCGAGCTGATGCGCCACGACGTGACGTTCCCGCTCTATGTCGAGGTCGACGAGATCTACAACCTCGCCTGCCCGGCCTCGCCGATCCACTACCAGCACGACCCGGTGCAGACCACCAAGACGAGCGTGCACGGCGCCATCAACATGCTTGGCCTCGCCAAGCGCGTGCGGGCCAAGATCTTCCAGGCGTCAACCAGCGAGGTCTACGGCGATCCCACAGTGCACCCGCAGGTCGAGAGCTACCGCGGCAACGTCAATCCGCTGGGACCGCGAGCCTGCTACGACGAAGGCAAGCGCTGCGCCGAGACGCTGTTCTTCGACTACTGGCGCCAGCACAAGCTGCGCATCAAGGTAGCGCGAATCTTCAACACCTATGGCCCGCGTATGCACCCCAACGACGGCCGTGTGGTGTCGAACTTCATCGTTCAGGCGCTCAAGGGCCAGGACATCACCATCTATGGCGACGGCATGCAGACTCGCGCTTTCTGCTACGTCGATGACCTGATCGATGGCTGGTTGCGATTGATGGACCATACGCCGGACGAGTTCACCGGTCCGGTCAATCTCGGCAACCCGGTCGAACTGCCGGTCAAGCACCTTGCAGAGAAGATCCTGGAACTGGTGAACGGCAAGTCGACGCTGGTCTTTCAGCCGCTGCCGGTCGACGATCCCATGCAGCGCTGCCCGGACATCTCGCTGGCACGCGAGGCGCTGAAATGGGAGCCGAAGGTCGCCCTCGAACAGGGACTGGCCAGGACCATCGAGTACTTCGATGGCCTGCTGAGCGCCAACAAGGAACCTAGTCGCGTCGGCCGCTAAGGACCGATGCGCTTATTGCGCGGCGAGGGCCTGCCGGGGCAGTGCGTTGACGACGGATGCCTTGCCGGAGGTCATTTCGTCGTGGATCCACTTGTAGGTCTTCTCCATGCCGTCCTCGAGACGGATGGACGGCGCCCAGGCCAGCAGCTTCTGGATCAGCGCATTGTCGCTGTTGCGTCCGCGCACGCCCTTCGGCGCGTCCAGCTTGTACTTGCGATTGAGCTTCACGCCGGCGATCTTCTCGACGATGTCGACCAGCCGGTTGATGCTGACCAGCTCGTCGCTGCCGATGTTCAACGGCTCGACGATATCGCTCATGGCCAGCTTGATCGTGCCCTCGGTGCAGTCATCGATGTACATGAACGAGCGCGTCTGCTCGCCGTCGCCCCAGATCTCGATCTCGTGCTTGCCCGAGAGCTTGGCGGCGATGACCTTGCGGCAGATCGCGGCCGGCGCCTTCTCGCGCCCGCCGTCATAGGTGCCCTCCGGCCCATAGACGTTGTGATAGCGGGCGACGCGGGTGGCGATGCCGTAATCCTCGCGGTAGTGCCGCGCCATGCGCTCGCTGAACAGCTTCTCCCAGCCGTAGCCGTCTTCCGGCATGGCGGGATAGGCGTCTTCTTCCTTGAGCGCGGTCACGTCGGTGCGCGTCTGCTTGTCGCCGTTGTAGACGCAGGCCGACGACGAATAGAAGAAGCGCTCGGTGCCGGCCTCCTTGGCGGCCACCAGCATGTGGGTGCTGACCAGCACCGACAGCATGCACTCGGCCTTGTGGGTCTCGATGAAGCCCATGCCGCCCATGTCGGCAGCGAGGTTGTAGATCATCCTGGCGCCCTTGGCGGCGACACGGCACGGTTCGAGCAAGGCAAGATCGCCGACCTGGTTCTCGACGCCCGGATGCTTCTGATACCACTCGGCGAGAGGCTTCACGTCGACGGCACGGATCTTCTTGTGGCCGCGTTCCTGCAGAACGCGCACAAGATGACCGCCGATGAAGCCACCGGCACCCGTTACGACAACAAGATCATCCTTGGACATGCATTGCCTTTCGATCGTGGCGAGGGGTGTTTATCTGATTTTTCAACGGCTTGCGACCCTCGCCTGCACGCTGCACGGGCAGCGTGGCCAAGAAGTGGTCGTTTGCGCGAGCCGAAGCGTAGCGTCAAGCGGCCGGGGGCATCGTCATCCAATTTGTCACGGTGGCTTCCGCGGCCGTCCGAAAGCGGTGGTTCTTCCGAATTTTTCGTTTTATACCAACCACATAGCCCTGTTTTGACTGCCAGCGCGTGCTCGCCGACATAACCCCCGTTATCCTGACGTTCAACGAAGCGGCGAATATCGGCCGATCCCTCGAGCGCCTGAATTGGGCCCGCGAGGTCGTCATCGTCGACAGCGGCTCGACCGACCGGACGCTCGAGATCGCCGCCGGCTTCGCCAACGTGCGGGTTGTCCACCGGCCGTTCGACAGCCATGCCGAGCAGTGGCGCTTTGCGGTCAACGACACCGGGATATCCGCCGACTGGATCCTGCGGCTGGATGCCGACTACATGCTGGAGCCTTCGCTGCGCGAGGAAATCGCCGGATTGGCGCCGACGCCGGAGATCTCCGCCTACCAGATCGGCTTCACCTATTGCATCGCAGGCAAGCCGCTCCGCGCCTCGCTCTATCCCTCCCTGCCGGTGCTGTTCCGTCGCGGCAAGGGAAGCTTCGTCACCGATGGCCACACTGAAAAGCTCAGGATCGACGGACCCGTGATGCCGTTGCGCCATCGGTTGCTCCACGATGATCGCAAGAGCCTCGAACGCTGGCTGCAATCGCAGTCGCGCTACCAGGCGATCGAAGCCGACAAGCTTGTCGCACGGTCATGGTCGGAGTTGGGTTGGGCCGATCGTCTGCGTTGCACACGCGTCCTCGGGCCGGTGGCGGTGGCGGTGCACTGCCTGCTGGTGAAGGGATTGATGTTCGACGGCGCCGCCGGGCTCCACTATACCGCACAACGCGTGACCGCCGATCTCATCCTCTCGATGCATCTGCTGCAGCGCGACCTCGACAAGATGGTTGGCAGGAAATGACCTACGTCCTCGGACTCAACGCCTACCACGCGGATGCCGCCGCCTGTTTGGTCAAGGACGGCGAACTCGTTGCCGCCGTCGAAGAAGAACGCTTCCGGCGCGTCAAGCATTGGGGCGGCTTTCCGAGCGAGTCGATCCGCTACTGCCTCGCCGAAGCCGGCATCCCGCTCGCGGAGGTGGCGCACGTCGCGGTGAACAGCGACAACCGCGCCAACCGCTGGCGAAAGCTTGCGTATGTCCTGACGTCGGGCGTCAGCCCGGGCTACGTGCTGAAGCGCCTGCGCCATCGCGGCGACCGCGCCGACGTCGCGGGAAATCTCAAGCGCTCGCTGCCCGACCAGGAGTTCCGGGGCAGCGTGCATGCCGTCGAACATCACCTCTGCCATCTCGCCTCGGCTTTCCTGGTATCGCCGTACGACAAGGCGGTGGCGGTCTCGGTTGACGGCTTCGGCGATTTTTCCTCGGCCGCCTGGGGCCTGGGGGAGGGCGGTCAACTCGCCGTCGACGGGCGCGTCTACTTCCCTCATTCACTGGGCGTCTTCTACGAGGCGATGACGCAGTTCATCGGCTTTCCCCACTATGGCGACGAGTACAAGGTCATGGGTCTCGCGCCCTACGGCGAGCCCCGCCTGCTCGAGGCGATGGGCAAGATCGTGCGGCTGAACAGCGACGGCACCTTTGCGCTGGATCTTCGCTATTTCCGCCACGCCGGCGGCGAAGGCGCGGACTACACCGTAAAGGACGGCATCCCTTCGGGCGGGCGGTTGTGGAGTGACGCCTTGATCGAGCTCCTGGGCCCGGCGCGCGATCCGGCAGCCCCACTCGAGGACAAGCATCGCGACATTGCGCGCTCGGCCCAGGCGACCTACGAGAACGCCTTTTTCAACCTGCTGGGCGCCCTGCATCGGCGCTACCAGACCGATGCCGTCGTGCTGGCGGGCGGTTGCGCCTACAATTCCGTCGCCAACGGCAAGATCCTCGAACGCTCGCCGTTCAAGAAGGTCTACGTGCAGTCGGCCGGCGGCGACGCTGGCGGCGCCATCGGCGCAGCGTTCGCCACTTGGCACAAAGTCGAAGGCGCAGCGGCCAAGCGTCACTTCGTCATGGATCACGCCTATTGGGGGCCGTCAGCTACGCCCGACCAGATGGCCGCCGCGATCGCCGCGCGGCGCGCCGATTTCGATGGCGCGGGCTGCCGCATCGAGCGCATCGGCGACGAGGCTGCGCTCTGCCGGCGGACCGCACAGGCGATTTCGGAGGGCAGCGTCATCGGCTGGTTTCAGGGCCGGCTGGAATGGGGCCCGCGCGCGCTGGGCAACCGCTCGATCCTCGGCGATCCGCGACGCGCCGACATGAAGGACATCCTCAATCTCAAGATCAAGCGGCGCGAATCCTTCCGGCCATTTGCGCCCTCGATCCTGCGCGACGCCGTGAAAGACTGGTTCGAGACCGACGACGACGTGCCCTTCATGATGCAGGTCTTCAAGATCAGGCCGGAAAAGCGCAAGGAAATCCCGGCGGTCACCCATGTCGACGGTTCGGGCCGTCTGCAGACGGTCACGTGGGCCGGCAATCCCCGCTATGCGCGCCTGATCGAGGCGTTCCGTTCGATTACCGGCGTGCCGATCGTGCTCAACACGAGCTTCAACGAGAACGAGCCTGTCGTGTGCCGGCCCGAGGAAGCGATCGACTGCTTCCTGCGGACCAAGATGGACGTGCTCGTGCTTGGTGACACCTTCATCGAGCGATAAGTCGGAGTGTCTTTGGTTCGGCCGGATCGGGCCGAATCGGAACATGAAGCCACTTCAGCGGGGCATCTTCCGGCGCCAGCGCAGCGTGTCGTCGATCTGGGTCGCGAGATCGCGGCTCGGCTGCCATCCCAATTCGCGCCTGGCCTTGGAGATGTCGCCCACCAGCTTGGGTGAATCCCCCGGGCGGCGTGGTCCGACCACGTGCGGCACCGGGCGGCCGGCAATGCGGGCGGTTTCGGCTACCGCCTGCTTAACGCTATAGCCTGAGCCGCTGCCGAGATTAAACGGCTCGTGCAGGCCAGCTGCCGATTCGCGCTTGAGCCAGCCGAGCGCCCGCACATGCGCGTCGGCAAGGTCGCTGACATGGACGTAGTCGCGCACGCAGGAGCCGTCGGGCGTGTCGTAGTCGTCGCCCAAGAGCGTGAGGGAAGGGCCCAGGCCGAGCGCTGCGTCCGCGGCGAGCGGCAGCAGATGCGTCTCGGGCTTGTGCGCCTCGCCGATCTCGCCGCCCTGGTCCGCGCCGGCGGCATTGAAGTAGCGCAGCGACGCCGAGCGCAGCCCGAGCTTTGCGGCAGTTGTCAGCGCGCGTTCGACCCTCGCCTTCGAATCGGCATAGGGATTGATCGGCGCGATCTGGTGCGTCTCCGCCAGGAATTCCGATTGGGGCAGGCCGTAGACCGCGCACGAACTCGAGAAAACGAAGGCCTCGACACCCTCGCGCAGGGCAGCGGCGATCAGGAAATCGGTCTTGGTGGCGTTGTTGTACAGATAGCGCTCGGGCTGCTGCACCGACTCGCCAACCTCGATGTAGCCTGCCAGATGCACCACGCCGTGCGGCCGATACTTTGCGAAGACCTCCCGCAGCCGCTCGGCGTCGCCGATATCGCCGCGCTCGAGCGGCCCCCAGCGCACGGCCCATTCGTGGCCCTTCTCGAGCGTGTCGTAGCAGACCGGGGTGTAGCCTGCTTCGGCCAGGGCTTTGCTGACGTGACTGCCGATATAGCCTGCACCGCCAGCAACCAGGACGGCGCCGCTCATATTATCTCCTCGTAGATGGTGCCGGGTGAGGGATTTGAACCCCCGACCCCCTGATTACAAATCAGGTGCACTACCGCTGTGCTAACCCGGCCCAATGTGTCGTTGCCTGAGGCCGGGTTATAGCAGCGTTTGACGTTGGGGTCGTTGGTCATGAGGAAAGCGTCAGGACTTCTGCCGCCGAGCCCATTCATAGAGAGCAATCGATGCGGCATTCGAGACGTTGAGCGAAGCCAAAGCGGCCTTGGTGGGGATGGTCGCGAGACGATCGCATTTTTCGGCCGTGAGCCGACGAAGACCCTCGCCCTCGGCACCAAGGACAACGCAGATTCTCCCCGCAAAGTCGAGCGTACCGATGGCGGCATCGCCGCGTTCGTCGAGGCCGTAGAGCCAGAAGCCTGCATCCTTGAGTTGCTCCAGCGTGCGGGCAAGATTCACGGCGCGGACCAGCGGGACGATCTCGAGGCCGCCGGAGGCGGCCTTTGCCAGCACTCCTGTGTCGGCCGGCGCATGCCGCTCGGTCACCACGAGCCCGGCTGCGCCGAAGGCGGCGGCCGAGCGCATGATGGCGCCGACATTGTGCGGATCGGTCACCTGGTCCAGTGCCAGCACAAGCGCGCTGTCGCCGCAACGCGCCAGCACATCCTCGAGCACAGCCTCTTCGAGAGGTGACACGAGCGCCGCCAGGCCTTGGTGGACGGCGCCGGCCGGCAGACGCTGGGCCATCTCTTCGCGTGCGACGATTTGAAGGGACCTGCCGGCGAACGCCGCGGCGTGGCGTTCCGCCACGTCCTTGGTGGCAAGCAGACGTTCGAGCCGTCGCTCGGGATTGGCCAGAGCCGCCAGCACGGGATGGCGCCCATAGAGCCACACCATTTGATGGCCGCCGCGTTGCTGGCCGCCGCGCGCCAATCGGGCCGAACGGTGTGGATGAGGGCTCTTGCCGGGGCGCATCGGGCTTGTATAGGGGATTTGGCCCTTGACGTAACTCATTGGATTTGCGAGCAACGCCCGCCCGTTCGACGGGTTGAACAAGGCTATATCTCGTGCTGCAGCCGCAGGTTCGGAGGGGTGGCCGAGCGGTCAATGGCAGCAGACTGTAAATCTGCCGACTTCGCGTCTACGAAGGTTCGAATCCTTCCCCCTCCACCAGCGGACTTCAGTGCAAGTGGTAGCCCTGTTCATGAGAGTTGCGGGTGTAGCTCAATGGTAGAGCAGAAGCCTTCCAAGCTTACGACGAGGGTTCGATTCCCTTCACCCGCTCCAG
>CAZHQA010000279.1:0-6999 GCA_964533955.1 uncultured Reyranella sp.
ATCGTCGTAGTACAGGCCGACCGGCTGTGAGGCAAACGGCGTGAAGTCTGTGTTGCCGTAACCGCGAATATAGAGGCGGGGAAAGGTGCGGCCGTTCGAGGACTCAATGTTGAGACTCGGCACTGAGAAAGCGAGCTGGCGGATGTCCTGGTCTCGGCCCAGGCGGTCGATCGCCGCGGCGCCGTCCACATGGTGAGCCCGGCCGAACTCGGCCTGGGCTACCGGCACAGCACGGCGCCGGCCGATTGGATCTTCACCTCGGCGCGGCTCAAGGCGGTGCCGGGCGAGCAGCTCGCGATCGCCCGCCGCATCGCCGAGATCGATGCCGCGCGCGTCGACTCCCAGCCGCGCAGCCGCACCGGCGGCTCGACCTTCGCCAACCCGCCCGGCCACAAGGCGTGGCAGCTGATCGATCGCGCCGGCTGCCGCGGATTGCGCCGGGGCGGCGCCCAGGTGTCGGACAAGCACACCAACTTCCTGATCAATACCGGCGATGCGACGGCCGCCGACATCGAGGCGCTGGGCGAGGAAGTACGCCGTCGGGTGTCCGAGGACAGCGGCGTGATGCTCGAATGGGAAATCCGCCGCATCGGCGAAACGAAGCCCGGGCCGGGCGGAGCTGAACGATGAGCCGCGTCGCGGTCCTGATGGGCGGCTGGTCGCCCGAACGCGAGGTCTCGCTGGTGAGTGGCAAGGCCTGCGCCGAGGGACTGCGCGAAGGCGGCCATGAGGTGATCGAGTACGACGTCCGGCGCGACCTGCGGGCGTTGGTCGATTTCCTGCGGCCGGCGGACGGCGGCGGGCCGGACGTGGTGTTCAACGCGTTACACGGCAGATACGGCGAGGACGGCTGCATCCAGGGGGTGCTGGAAATCCTCGCGGTGCCCTACACCCATTCGGGCGTGCTGGCGTCGGCGATCGCCATGGACAAGCCGATGTCGCGGCACGTCTTCA
Organism: uncultured Reyranella sp.; assembly: GCA_964533955.1. Taxonomy (GTDB): domain Bacteria; phylum Pseudomonadota; class Alphaproteobacteria; order Reyranellales; family Reyranellaceae; genus Reyranella. The sequence continues at coordinate 955 of CAZHQA010000279.1, forward strand.
CCTCGCTCGGCATCCGCGTCGCCGAGGGCCGCGTGGTCGAGCGCCGCTCGCTCGCCTGGGGAGATCCCATGGCGCGGCCCTATGTCGTCAAGCCGATCGATCAGGGCTCGAGCGTCGGCGTTTACATCGTGCGTGAGGGCGACAATCTTGCCGCGGTCGAGGCGGCCGAGGCCCAGTTCGGCGAGAAGGTGCTGGTCGAGAAGTTCGTGCCCGGCCGTGAGCTCACGGTGGCGGTGATGGGCGACAAGGCCGTGGCGGTGACCGAGCTCCGCCCGCGCACGCGCTTCTACGACTACGAAGCCAAGTATACCGAGGGCATCACCGAGCACCTGATCCCGGCGCCGATCCCCGAGGAAGTCTACGAGCTCTCAAAGGAATGGGCGCTCATGGCGCACGAGGCGCTGGGTTGCAGCGGGCTCACGCGCGCCGACCTGCGCTGGGACGACAGCAAGCCTGGCACGGAGGGGCTGGTCGTGCTCGAGCTCAACACGCAGCCCGGCATGACGCCGCTGTCGCTGGCGCCCGAGCAGGCGAGGTGGGCCGGCATCAGCTGGCCAGAGCTCATGAGCTGGATGGTCGAGAACGCGAGGCGGCCGGCATGAAGGCCGACAGCCGCCCTGTCACCACCCGGACCGCCAAGGGCGCGTCGTCGCACAGCCGCGACTACCATCGCCGCAAGAAGCGCGGGCCGATCCGCAAGAGCGGGCGGCCGATCTGGCGCCAGCCGTTGATGCTGGGCCTGGCCGTGCTGCTGCTCGGGGCGGGCGGCGGCGGCGGCTGGTGGGCCTGGCACGAGGGCTGGCTGGTCTCCGCCGAGGCCGAGTTCAACGCCATTTCGCGAAGCGTCGTGGCGGCCGTCACGCCGTTCAAGCTCGCCGACGTCACGGTCGAGGGCCGCGACTATGTCGAGCGCGACGCCATCCTGGCGGCGCTCGGCGTGAAGGCGGGCGATTCGCTGCTCGGCATCGACTTGCAGGGCGCGCGCCGCCGGCTCGAGGCGATCGACTGGGTGGCGAGCGCCACCGTCGAGCGGCGCCTGCCCGACACGCTCTACGTCACGCTGAAGGAACGCCGCGCCGTGGCGATCTGGCAGAACGGCGGCGAATACACGCTGATCGACAAGAACGGCCGCACGGTGCGGGCGAGCCGCATGCCGCCCGGTGCGGCATCGCTGCTCCTGCTGGGCGGCGCGGGTGCGCCCGAGCATGTCGGCGACCTGCTGCTGCTGCTCGCCAACGAGCCCGCCATGGCCAGCCAGCTGCGTGCCGCGGTGTGGGTCGGACAGCGGCGCTGGAACCTGGTTCTCAACAACGACGTCGAGATCTGGCTGCCGGAGGAGGACGCGGTCGCCGCCCTCCAGAAGCTGGTCAAGCTCGACGGCGAGTACAAGCTCCTGGGCCGCGAGTTCGGCGTCGTCGATCTTCGACTGCCGGACAAGCTCTATCTCAGGAAACGCAGCCAGGCCGGCGATGGTCCGTCGGCCGGGCCGGCATGATCGGTAGCGTAAGGACACGGGGGACATCGTGGCAAAGACAAGGAATGGCGTAGTAGCGGCGCTCGACATCGGCACCAACAAGGTCGTGTGCTTCGTGGCGCGGGTCGACGGCCAGGGGCTGCGCGTGGTCGGCATCGGCCACCAGCCCGCCCTGGGCATGCGCTCGGGCAACATCATCGACATGGAGGCGGCGACCCGCGCCATCTCTTCCGCCGTCTCGACGGCCGAGGAGATGTGCGGCGAGCATGTGCGCGAGGTCATCGTCGGCGTGAGCGGCGGCTCTCCCGCCTCGCACAACCAGTCGCTCGAGGTGGCGGTCGGCCATCACGAGATCGGCGAGCGCGACGTGCGCCGCGTCCAGCAGCACATCCAGCTGCCGGCCGAGACCGCCGATCGCGACATCATCCACTCCGCGGCGATCGGCTACACGGTCGACGGCACGCCGGTCAGGGATGCCCGCGGCATGTTCGGCGAGCGGCTTGGCGTCGACGTCCACCTGGTGACGGCGGCGAGCGGGGCCATGCGCAACCTGCAGGTCTGCGTGCGGCGCGCCCATCTCGAGATCGCCGAGCGCGTGGTGTCGAGCCACGCCGCGGGCCTGAGCTCGCTGGTCGCCGACGAGCGCGACCTCGGCGTCACCCTGATCGACATGGGCGGCGGCACGACCTCGATCGCGGTGTTCTACGAAGGCCACCTGGTGCACGTCGATTCGATCCCGGTCGGCGGCGATCACGTCACGCGCGACATCGCCCGCGGCCTGTCGACCCCGGTCGCCCATGCCGACCGCATGAAGACCCAGATCGGCCGTGCCGTGGCCAAGCCGAACGACGAGTACGACATCATCGACGTGCCGCTGATCGGCGAGGAGGACCGCACGCGGCCCAACCACATCCCGCGCTCGATCCTGGTGGGCATCATCCGGCCGCGCATCGAGGAGACGTTCGAGCTCGTGCGCAGCCGGCTCGAGGCGAGCGGTGTGGATAAGTTGGCCGGCGGTCGCGCCGTGCTGGTCGGTGGCGCGTGCCAACTCGACGGCGTGCCGGAGGTGGCGGCGGCGATCCTCAACAAGAAAGTGCGCACCGGTGGCCCGCTTCGTCTCGCTGGTCTCGCCGATTCGACCGGTGGTCCGGCCTTTTCGGCGGCTGCCGGACTGCTGGCCTTTGCGCAGCAGAACCATGCCGTGTCTCAGTCTCAACCGGCCGCCGTCGAAGCGCCGGCGAGTCGAATTGGGCGCATTGGCAGTTGGATTAGGGACAACTTTTAGGCAATATGTTGTGTGGGGAATGGCTATCCCCAACAGGCTGTAGACAAAGATAAAAACCAGAGCCGGCCGAGGGCTTTACACCCAAGAATGAAGTCCAGGCCAAAGCTCCGGGCAGATAACCCCCTCGTTTGCGTGGAGAAAGCCGAATGACAATCAACCTCAGCCTCCCTCAAAAGGAGTCGGAGATTAAGCCGCGTATCACCGTGATTGGCGTCGGTGGCGCGGGCGGAAATGCCGTCAACAACATGATCAGTGCGGCGCTGGAAGGCGTCGAATTTATCGTCGCCAACACCGACTCCCAGGCGCTCGGCCAGTCGCTGGCGGACCGCCGGGTGCAGCTCGGCATCACGATCACCCAGGGCCTGGGCGCCGGAGCGCGTCCCGAGGTCGGACGTCAGGCCGCCGAAGAGGCGCTGCCGGAAATCCTCCAGCTGCTCGAGGGCGCCAACATGGTGTTCGTCACGGCCGGCATGGGCGGCGGCACCGGCACCGGCGCGGCGCCCGTGATCGCTGCGGCGGCGCGCGAGCAGGGCATCCTCACCATCGGCGTTGTCACCAAGCCGTTTCACTTCGAGGGTCGCCGCCGCATGCAGGCGGCCGAGCAGGGCATCACCGAGCTCGAGAAGGTGGTCGATACGCTGATCGTCATTCCCAACCAGAACCTGTTCAAGATCGCCAACGAGAAGACGACGTTCGCCGACGCCTTCAAGATGGCCGACGATGTGCTGCACATGGGCGTGCGCGGCGTCACCGACCTGATGGTGATGCCCGGCCTGATCAACCTCGACTTCGCCGACATCCGCACCGTGATGGGCGAGATGGGCAAGGCGATGATGGGCACCGGCGAGGCCGAGGGCCCGGACCGCAGCCGCGTCGCCGCCGAGAGCGCCATCTCCAACCCGCTCCTGGAAGACCATTCGATGAAGGGGGCGCAGGGCGTGTTGATCAACATCACCGGCGGCCTCGACATGACCCTGCACGAGGTCGACGAGGCGGCCAACCGCATCCGCGAGGAAGTGGACGGCGACGCCAACATCATCTTCGGCTCGACCTTCGACGCCACCATGCAGGGCCGCATGCGCGTGTCGGTGGTCGCCACCGGCATCGCCGCCAGCGCCGCCCAGGCGCCGGCGCCGAACTACCTCAACCTCGACATGAGCCGTCCGGCCCAGACCGGCCAGCCGGCGTTGAGCCGCCCGGCCGCGCCGCCGGTCGGTCGCGTCGCCATGCCGGCGGCTGCCGTCGCGCCGCCGCCGCCGATGCCGGTGGCACCGCCCGCCCCCGTGATGCAGGCGGCACCGGCTCCGATCGCCGCGCCGCCGGCGGTCGCGCCCGCCCCGGCGCCGGTCGTCATGCAGGCGCCCGTCGCGCCGGTGATGGAAGCGCCGGCGCCCGCCCCGATGGCCGCGCCGGCCGTCGAGATGATCGCACCGCAGCCGATCGCTGCGGAGGCTCCGGCGCCCGAGCCGGCGCCTGCGCCAGCCCCCGCACCGATCGCGGCCAGCGCGGCGCCGAGCGCGCCGGCGCCGGCGCCGCAGAAGCCGCTGGTCGACGAGACCGATTGGCGCGTTAGCCGTCCCGCGCTGCGGCCGGCGGTGCGGGCGTCCGAGGCGGCCAGCCGTCCGGTGACGGCGCGGCCGGTCGCCGGCGAGAGCCGCGCGCCCAACCTGTTCCAGCGCATTACCGGTGCGTTCGCCACGCCCAAGCCCGCCGCGGCCGCGCCGATCGCGCCGCCCGTTGCGGCTCACGCGCCGGCCGAACCCGCCGTTGTGCGCACGGCGCCTGAAAATGTCGTCGCCGTGGCGCCCAAGGCTGCGCCGCGTCCGGCGCCGGTGCAGACCTCGATCCTCGAGGTCAGCGAGCGCGCCAAGCCGGCGCGCGACGATGACGACCTGCAGATTCCTGCGTTCCTGCGTCGCCAGGCCAACTGACGCACGGTCGAGTAGAGTTTCCACGCATCCTCTGAGGGGCCTTCGGCCCCTCTTTTTTCTGATATATATCGTGCGCCCCCGGCAGCGATGGTAGGTCAATGGCGCAAGCTTTGTTGAACGGTATGGTCCGCGTGGCGGGTGGCATGGCGACTCTCGCCCTGCTGGCCGGCTGCGGCTGGTTCGGCGGGTCGGACGACAACACTTACACCGAGCAGCCGGTCGAGGTGCTGTACAATCGCGCGCTCGATGACCTCGGCGCCCAGAACTACAAGGAAGCGGCCAAGGAGTTCGAGGAAGTCGACCGCCAGCACCCCTATTCGGTGTGGGCCACCAAGGCGCAGATCATGGTCGCCTTCACCTACTACCAGTCGAACAAGTACGACGACGCCATCATCGCGCTCGACCGCTTCATCCAGCTCCATCCCGGCCATCGCGACATCCCCTACGCCTACTATCTCAAGGGGCTGTGCTACTACGAGCAGATCTCCGACGTCGGCCGCGACCAGCGCATCACCCAGCAGGCGCTCGACGCGCTGTCCGACGTCGCCAAGCGCTTCCCCGACTCGCCCTACGCGCGCGACGCCCGCATCAAGGTCGAACTCTGCATCGACCAGCTAGCCGGGCAGGAGATGTACATAGGTCGGTACTACCAGCAGCGGCAGCTTTATGCGGGGGCCATCGGGCGCTATCGCGTGGTGATCGAGCGCTTCCAGACGACCAGCCAGGTGCCCGAGGCGCTCGAGCGGCTCGTCGAGTGCTACCTGGCGCTGGGCGTCAAGCAGGAGGCCCAGGAGACCGCCGCGGTGCTGGGGCACAACTTCCCGGGCAGCGACTGGTACCAGGACGCCTACTTCCTGGTGACGGGCGAGGGCAGCCGGCCGGACGACGAGAATCGCGGCTGGTTCTTCGGCCTCTTCTGATCGGCCCTGCATGCTGGTCTCGCTTTCGATCCGCGACTTCGTCCTGATCGAGAAGCTCGACCTCACCTTCCCGCGCGCCGGCGGCGGCGGGCTGGGCGCGCTCACCGGCGAGACCGGGGCGGGCAAGTCGATCCTGATCGACGCGCTCGGCCTGGCCCTCGGCGCCCGCGCCGACAGCGCGTCGGTCCGCCACGGCGCCGGCCAGGCCTCGGTGGCCGCCTCGTTCGACCTGCCGCGCCATCACCCGGCGCATGCCATCCTGTCGGAGCAGGGCCTGGGCGACGAGGAGGTGCTGACCCTGCGCCGCACCCTGGGCGGCGACGGCCGCGGCCGCGCCTTCGTCAACGACCAGCCGGCCTCGGTGGCGCTGCTGCGCCGCTTGGGCGACACGCTGGTCGAGATCCAGGGCCAGATGGAACAGCACGGCCTGCTCGA
>CAZHQA010000280.1:0-6913 GCA_964533955.1 uncultured Reyranella sp.
ACGTCGATGAAGATTCGCACGCAGGCCGATATTGCCGAGCTGGAGAAGCTGCCGCTGGACGAGCGGCTCAAGCAGAAGAATGTGTTCGAGATCGTGCGCGACAGCGGCGCGCGCTACGCCGAGCGCGTGGCCTTCCGCTCCCTGGCCGGCACCGCGCCCAACGATCCGGCGCGCGACGTCACCTATGCCGAGTTGCTGAAGCGGGTGATCCAGACCGCCAACCTGCTGCACGCCTCGGGCGTCGGGCCGAACGACACCGTCACCATCCTGATGCCCGGTGTGCCGGAGACCTTCTACGCCCTGTGGGGTGCCGAGATCGGAGCCGTCGCCAACCCGGTGAACTACTTCCTCAACGCCTCGCAGATCGCCGGCATCATGAAGGAGGCGGGCGCCAAGGCTCTGGTCGCCGCCGACCCCTCGCTGTTCCCCGACATCTGGCCCAAGGTCGAGGAGATCCGCTCGGCCATGCCCGGCCTCAAGGTCTTCCGGGTCGGCGGCAAGGGCGCCGAGCCGGCCGGCGTCGTCGATTTCGAACCGGCGCTCGATCACCACCCCGGCGACAGGCTGGTCGCGCCCAAGCCGCTCGAACGCGACACGGTGGCGGCGCTGTTCCACACCGGCGGCACGACCGGCCTGCCGAAGCTCGCCCGCCACACCCACGGCGCGCTGGCCCTCGCCGCCTGGACCAACGTGCTGATGTTCGACCTCGGGCCCGGCACGGTGATGATCAACCCGCTGCCGCAGTTCCATGTCGGCGGTTCGATCGTCGGCGGCCTGTCGCCGATCGCCAACGGCTGGACCGTGCTGCTGCCGACGCCGCTCGGCGCGCGCAATCCCAACGTGGTGCGCGACTGGTGGAGCCTGGTCGAGCGCAACAAGGTGACGGTGGGCGGCGCGGTGCCGACCAGCCTGGCCGCCATCATGAACGTGCCGCGCGAGGGCCACGACCTCTCCTCGCTCAAGACCTTCGTGTCGGGCGGCTCGACCGTGCCGGTCGAGCTGATCCGCCGCATCGAGGGCGAGCTCGGCGTGCCGGTGGTCGAAGGCTACGGCATGACCGAGGTGCATTGCTATTCGACCATGAATCCGATGCACGGCGAGCGCCGCGCCGGCTCGGTCGGCCTGCGCTTGCCCTACACCGAGGTGCGGATCGCCGACGTGGCCCCGGATGGCACGATCCGCGGCGACTGCCCGCTGGGCACGATCGGCCACGTGCTGATGCGCGGCCCGCAGGTGACGCCGGGCTACCTCGATCCGCGCCACGACAGGGGTGCGATGCTGGCCGACGGCTGGCTCGATTCGGGCGATCTCGGCCGGCTCGACAAGGACGGCTACCTGTGGCTCACCGGGCGCTCGAAGGACCTGATCATCCGCGGCGGCCACAACATCGACCCGATCGTCATCGAGGAGGCGCTGGTGCGCCATCCCGCGGTCGAGACCGCGGCCGCGGTCGGCCTGCCCGACAGCTACGCCGGCGAGGTGCCGATCGCCTTCGTGCAGCTCAAGCCGGGTGCCCAGATCGGCGTTGACGTGACGGCCGACGAGCTGCGCGAATTCTGCCGCAAGGAAATCCCCGAGCGCGCCGCCGTGCCGGTGCAGGTCGTGGCAATCCCGATGATGCCGCTGACCGGCGTCGGCAAGATCTTCAAGCCGGCGCTCCGCCTCGACGCCGCACAACGCGCCTTCGCCGCCGCCCTGGCGCCGCTGCTGGGCGAGGGCGTGCGGGCCGAGGTGATCGTGCGCAACGACGCCACCCACGGCACCCTGGCCGTGGTGCAGGCGAGCGGCGCACCGCGCGAGATCGTGGCCAAGCGCTGCGCCGAGCTGCTGGGCGGGTTCCAGATACGACATGTGGTGGAGTAAGCGCCGGCGGCGTGTAGCGCTGCGGGCCCGTAGGACCGAAATGGCGCTGTCTGACAGCGCCTAGCGGGCGCCTCACCGCCCAGAAAGAGACAAGGCGTCGATACCGCCCTACGCGCTGACCGATCGGATCGAAGCTTCCCGTCACTAGAAGGACGATCGCAATGGACGACCGGGAAATCCGCGCAGCCCTCGATCTCCATTGGGTCGCCTCCGACGCCAACGACTTCGAGGCCGAGCACCGGATCTACGCCGAGGACGCCATCCTCGAGTATCCGCAATCGGGTGAGCTCATCCGCGGCCGTCGACACATCCAGGCGTCCCGCACCGCCCAGCCGAACCACAAGCGCTTCGCCGTCCGCCGCATCCTAGGGACCGCCGATCTCTGGATCACCGAATTCGTCCTCACCTACGACGGCCAGCCGTCCTACACAGTGAGCATCATGGAATTCAAGGACGGCAAGGTGGCCCGCGAGACGCAGTACTTCGGCGATCCGTTCGAGCCGGGGCCGTCGCGCGCTCAATGGGTCGAACGGATCGAGTAAAAGAGTAAAAGCATGGCCGCGCCCGACTCCCTTCGCGATACGAAGATCCCGCTCCCCCATGGAGCCGGCACCATGCCGGCCCTCGGGTTCGGCACGCTGATCCCCGATCCCGTCGCGACCCGGCAGGCCACCAAGGCCGCCCTGGAAGCGGGCTTTCGTCACCTCGATTGCTCGGAGCGCTACCGCAACGAACAGGCCGTCGGCGATGCCCTGCAGGAAGTGTTCAAGGCGGGGGAGATCCGGCGCAAGGACGTGTTCGTCACCACCAAGCTCTGGAACAACAACCATCGTCCGGAGCGAGTCAAACCGGCCTTCGAGGCAAGCCGCCGGCGACTGCAGCTCGACCATGTCGATTGCTATCTCATCCATACCCCCTTCGCCTTCCAGCCGGGCGACGACCAGGAGCCGAGGGACGCGCGTGGCCAGATCCTCTACGATTCCGGCGTGACGTTGGGGGAGACATGGCGGGCGCTGGAGAGCCTGGTGGACGCCGGCCAGTGCGGGGCGATCGGCCTGTCGAACGTCAACCTGAAGAAACTGCAAGAGATCGTCGACGGCGCGCGCATCAAGCCGGCAGTCGTCGAGGTCGAGGCCCATCCGTATCTCCCGGAATGGGAGCTGCTCGACTACTGCCGGCAACACGGGATCGTGCTGCTGGCCTTCGCGGCGCTGGGGCACGGGATGGAGCCCCGATTGCTGGACGATCCGGTGATCGTCGCCATCGCCGGGCGCCTCGGCAGAACCCCGGCGCAAGTCGTGCTCGCCTGGGCAATCCAGCGCGGCACGGCCTTGCTGACCACATCGGTGACGCCGAGCCGCATCCGGGAGAACTTCGAGATTTCGACGATACCGGACGACGCCATGCGGGAGATCCGGGAGCGGGTCGCGACTAAGATCCGCTTCAATGCCGTGGTGGAGACCGGCGTGCCCGGGTTCATTCCCGGAAATCGGTAAGATCATGAGGACAGGTGCGACCGCCACAGCGCGACTGGCCAGGAAGGAAGGACGACAATGAGACTCGCTGCCAAGGCGATCGCCGTCGCGGTCTTGTCGCTGTTGCCCGCCGTCTCGTCGGCCCAGACGCCCGCCAGCGACGTCGCCTATTGCCACTCGCTCAGCCAGCTCTACGTGCGCTATATCGGCCACGACTTTCAGTACGGCGAGTATGCGCGGCAACGGGCCAACAACGATGCCCAGGTAGCGGTAACGAAGTGCGAATCCGATACGGCCTTCGCCATCCCGGTGCTCGAGCGGGAATTGAAGGCCCAGAATTTCACGCTGCCGCCGCGCGGCTGACGCGGCGTGAAGGATCGCCGTCAGTAGGCCTTGCCAGTCGGATAGGTCGCGAACTTCGGCACTGGGATCCATGTAGCCCCAGGGCTGGCGGTCCTCGCGCGCGCACGCCGCTTCGTTCGATGGGACGCGGTCGGTGCTGCAGGTTTGCGAAACGACGAGCGACGGATCGCGAGGCTACACCTGGCGCTGCGACGCCGGCGTAGAGAACGGCCATTTCGTCGGACAGTACCGCACCAAGGGACGAAGCCGTCGATGACGCTCGAGGGCCAGATCGAGCCGGATGGTGCGGCCACCCTGACGGTCGGCCCCTCGATTCTTCAGGAGGAGCGCGTCCGAATATCGAGGGAAGGCGCCAAATCGACGGATCAAACGTCGTCGGGGATATCGTGCACGACGGAATCTCGGGCGAACTGCGTCGACTGCAACTAGTTCCCGAGCGCCCGGCATGACACCTGCATCTATGCTATCAAGGAGGCCAATCGGGGAAGCAGCAGTCGGCTTGACGCTGCTCGAGAGGGAGTGAATTGGTGGCAAATGCAGGTTATGGCGACTTATATGCAACCAAACTCACGACCGCCGACAAGGCAGTTGCAGGCGTTCCCGATGGTGCAACAGTCTCTCTCGGCATGGCGATCGGACAACCGCCGGCCTTGTTGGCGGCGCTTGCCGGGCGGCTGCGGTCCAACGATCTCAAGAGCATCAGGCTCTACTACAAGATTGCGATGGAGCCGCTGGCCAAGACCCTGCTGGCCGAGGATGTGATCGAGAAGGTCGATGCCCACAGCTTCTTCATCGGCGGCCCCGACCACGAGATCATCAAGCGGCAGGTCAAGACCGGCAAGAAGCTGTTGAGCTTCGTTCCCGTCAATTTCAGCCAGATTCCTCGCCTGTTCGAGGAAATCATCGCACTCGACACCTTCATCGTGACTGTCTCGCCGATGGACGGCGGCGGATTTTTCTCGCTGGGCACGGACAACGATTTCGCCTCGACCGCCGCACGGCGTTGCAAGCGCCTGATCGTCGAGGTCAATCGCAACATGCCGCGGGTGTTCGGGCAGTCGCAGATTCACGTGAGCGAAGTGGCTGCGATCGTGGAAAACCACGTGCCGCTGATCGAGGCCGGCGTCGCCGAGCCGTCGCCCGAGGGACGTGCCATCGGCGCCCTGGTGGCGCCCATGGTGCCGAACGGGGCCACGATCCAGCTCGGCATCGGCAAGATACCGTCCGGCGTTGCCATGGCTCTGGAGAAGCATTCGGATCTCGGCATCCATACCGAGCTGTTCTCGCCGGCTATGGCCGACCTCGTCCAGAAGGGCGTCATCACAGGCGCCCGCAAGACGCTACACCCCGGCAAGCACGTCTTCACCGTGGCCTTCGGGACGACGGAGTCCTACGCGTTCATGAACGACAACAGCGCCTTCGAGAGCTACGCGTCGTCCTACGTGAACGACATCCGCGTCATCGCGCAGCACGATGACTTCATCTCGGTCAACACGGCGATCGAGATCGACCTCTATGGACAGGTCAATGCCGAGTTCATCGGCGAGCACGAGTACAGCGGCTCGGGCGGCCAGTTCGACTTCGTGAAGGGAGCCTCGCTGGCGAAGCGCGGCAAGTCGATCATCGCGATCCAGTCGACAGCGCGGAAGGGAACGCTCTCCAGCATCGTGCCGAAGGTCGCGATGGTGACCGACCTGCGCATGGACGTGGAATGGGTGGTCACCGAACACGGCGCGGTGAACCTGCGCGGCAAGTCGACCAAGGAACGCGCGCTCGCCTTGATCGGGATTGCCCATCCGGCTTTTCGCGACGAGCTCATGTCGGCGGCTCGCAAAGTCACCCTGATCTGAGGATTGATCGCATGCCGCTGATCCGGACTTCGCTTGCCGACAAGATCGGCACCATCGCGTTCGACCATGATGACAAGCGCAACGCGCTCGGCGCCGACCTGATCGCCGAGGTGATCGCGGCCCTCGACGCCTTCAAGGCCGATGGTGCCCGGGCGGTCATCCTGCGCAGCGCGTCCGGTGGCAAGGTGTGGTCGGCCGGGCACGACGTCGGCGAGCTGCCGAGGGCGGACGTCGATCCGCTGCCCTATAGCGACCCGCTGGAACAGCTGTTGCGGGCGGTCAAGGCGTTCCCGGCGCCGGTGATCGCCATGGTCCATGGATCGGCGTGGGGCGGCGCCTGCGATCTGGTCATGGCCTGCGACCTCGTGATGGGCGACGAGACCTGCGCCTTCGCCATCACGCCGGCGAAGCTCGGGTTGCCGTACAACGTCGCCGGGATTCTCAACTTCATGAGCCGCTTGCCGCTCACGGTGGTGAAGGAAATGTTCTTCTCGGCGAACCTCATTCCGGCCGACCGGGCGGAGCGCGTCGGCATCGTCAACAGGATCGTGCCGGCGGCGGCTCTCGAAGCGGAAACCTATGCAATGGCCAGCACGATCGCCTCGCGTTCGTCGAAGGCGATTGCCGCTTCCAAGGAGGCAATCCGTGTGCTGAGCGAGTCGGTCCCCATCAACCCGGCCACTTACGAGTATCTCCATGGCCTGCGGCGGGACGTCTATTTCGGTCCCGACTACCACGAGGGTACGGCGGCGTTCCTGGAGAAGCGTGCGCCGAAATTCTGAGACGGTGTCGGGCGCAAACGGGGTCGCATCGACCATTCCGCGATGTCCGGCCCGGGGTGATCGCGTCTGAGATCAGAGTTGATTTCTCGCACGCCCACGTGCGCTCACTCGAGCCGCCTGCCTTCATTCCGGCCAACGACCCGCTGCCTCGCCCGACCGAGTGCCACCTGACGGTCACGAAAAGAACGCGGTCAGCGGCCTTGCCCCGGCGCTCCCTGTCCCGGACCATCTAAGGTCGGCCGCTTCCGGCCGATGTCGATTCGCGGAGAGGAAGTTTTGTCCACTCTTCCTGTGCCTGGTTCGCCACTGGCCCTTCCCGACGGCAGCCTCCGGTCCCGCCGCTAGAGATGATTGCCGAGACCCATCCGGTTGATCCGGATCTCGACCTTGTTGCGTTGAGGGCCGGCCAGATGGTCGGCAGGTATCGCATCACCGCCGTCCTCGGGCGCGGCGGCTTCGGGATCACCTACCGCGCAGTCGATGCCGAGCTCGGCCGCGAGGTTGCGCTCAAGGAATATCTGCCGACGGCGCTGGCCGTTCGGCAGGACGGCACGACGGTCGTGCCGCGGTCGACCAGCGC
>CAZHQA010000281.1:0-6913 GCA_964533955.1 uncultured Reyranella sp.
CGTAGTGCTCCATGTTCTTGGAGTTGATGAAGATCTCGAACGGCCGGCGGCGGCCGTCCTGGATCACATCGTTGATGGTGATGTAGATCGCGTGATCGCTGCCCGGCCATTTGATCTTGTAGGTCTTGCCCGGCAGGTCCTCCGGCCGATCGAGCGGCTGGGCGATGTAGACCACGCTGTCGCGGCTCGCCGCCGGCACCGGCAACGTCGTCGACGTGCGAACTGTTTCGACCGCCGGCCTGACCTCGAGCACTGCTCCGGTGACGTCGTTCGGCCGGTAGGTGGTGCAGCCCTTGCAGCCCAGCGCATAGGCCTCTTCGTAGATGTGCTTGAACGCCTCGAACGAGATGTCGCGCGGCAGGTTGATGGTCTTGGAGATCGAGCTGTCGACGAAATCCTGCGCTGCGGCCTGCATGGCGAGGTGATCGTCGGGCGAGAGCGTCTGAGCGTCGACGAACACCTCGGCCGGCGGCTCGACAGGCCCTTTCTCCGCGCGCCAGCGGCGCAGCGCATGGTCCCCCACGCTCTCCTCGCGCCGCGAGCCGTCAGCCTGCAGGACGTGGCGGACGTGGCTGAAGGCGAACACCGGCTCGATGCCTGACGAGACGTTGTCGGCCAGCAGGGAGATCGTGCCGGTGGGTGCGATCGAGTTCACCAGCGAATTGCGCGTGCCGTAGCGACCGATCGCGGACCGAACTTCCTCCGGCAACCCCTTGATCGTCTCGCCAGCCAGGTACCGGGCCCGGTCGTAGAGCGGGAAGCTGCCCTTCTCCGCCGCAATGTCGGCCGAGGCGAGGTAGGAGAGGCGCTGCACTGCGCCCAGCCATTCGCGCGTCAACCGCACCGCCTCGGTCGAGCCGTAGCGCACGCCGCACAGGATCAGCGCGTCGGCCAGCCCCGTCACGCCGAGGCCGATCCGGCGCTTGGCCTTGGCCTCGCGCTCCTGCGCCGGCAGCGGAAAGCGCGACACGTCGATCACGTTGTCGAGCATGCGCACGGCGAGCGGCACCAGCTTCTCGAGCGCCGCCACGTCGAGCGCCGCCTGAGGCGTGAACGGATTCTTGACGAGGACGCCAAGATTGATCGAGCCCAGCAGGCAGGCGCCGTAGGGGGGCAGCGGCTGCTCACCACAAGGATTCGTCGCCTGTATGGTCTCGCAGTAGTAGAGGTTGTTCCGCCGATTGATGCGGTCGATGAAGATGACGCCCGGCTCGGCGCAGTCGTAGGTCGCGCGCATGATGCGCTCCCACAGCGCCTTGGCCTTGAGCGTGCGAAACACCTTGCCGTCGAACACGAGGTCCCAGTCGGCGTCCTCCTTGACCGCCTTCATGAAGGCGTCGGTCACCAGCACTGAAACGTTGAACATGCGCAGCCGCTTGGGGTCGCGCTTGGCGTCGACGAAGGCCTCGATATCGGGATGATCGCAGCGCATCGTCGCCATCATGGCGCCGCGGCGGGAGCCTGCGCTCATGATGGTGCGGCACATCGAATCCCACACATCCATGAAGGAGAGCGGGCCCGAAGCATCGGCGCCAACCCCGCGCACCGGTGCGCCCATCGGCCGGAGCGTGGAGAAATCGTGCCCGATGCCGCCGCCCTGCTGCATGGTGAGAGCAGCCTCCCGCACGTTCTCGAAGATCGACGACATGTCGTCGCCGATCGGCCCCATGACGAAGCAGTTGAAGAGGGTGACCGAGCGGCCGGTGCCGGCGCCCGCAATCACCCGCCCTGCGGGCAGAAACTTGAAGTCCTGCAGCGCCTCATGAAAGCGGCCGGCCCACAGTTCGGGATCGCGCTCGGGCGCCGCGAGGGCGCGCGCCACCCGCCACCAGGTCGCGTCGAGGTCGCCGTCGGCACCGCCGGACGCGTCCCGGAAGCGGTACTTCATGTCCCAAATGCGCTGGGAAACTGGAGCCCAATCCATCCCGGAAAAGTAAGCAATGCGCAGGATATCAACAAGTGTTCTTTTTTCGTTCCAAACCTATGCCGTCTCAGCCAGGCGGGCAGTGGCAGTCTCAATACGCTCCCGCAATGTCGTCATGAACGCCTCGCGCGACAGCCCTGGGGAGATCGCCGGCAGCACCTCCATCGTGATGACGCCCGGGCGCTTCACCCATTTGCGCCGCCCCCAGAACAGTCCGGAGTTGAGCGCAACCGGCACCACCGGAACGCCGAGCTGGCGATAAAGGGCCGCCGTGCCGACCTGGTAAGGCCGCTGATCGCCCGGCGCCACCCGCGTGCCCTCGGGGAAGATGACGATCGACCGGCCACCGGCGATGGCGGCCCTGGCCTGCTTGATCAGCCCGCGCAGCGCGGCCGCTCCCTCGCCGCGCGCCACGGAGATGTTGCCCGCCCGCGCCATCGCCCAGCCGACGATGGGAATGAACACGAGCTCGCGCTTGAGCACGATGGCGATGTTGTCGAACAGCAGGGTGAAGGCCATCGTTTCCCAGGTCGACTGGTGCTTGCAGGCAATGATCACGGGGCCCGCGGGAAGATTCTCCAGGCCGCGCAGCCGGTGACTCAATCCGCAGGTGACGCGCAGCCACCACAGCACGACAACAATCCACAGCTTGGCCCAGGCGACCACGGCACGCCGCGGCAACAGCAGGATCGGCGCGCCTGCAATGGCAATGGTCGCAGAGGCCAGATACCAGCCGACGTTGAAGGCGAGCGACCGCAGCCAGAGAACGAGGCCTGTCATGCTTGTCCGGCAGTTTTAGTGGCCCGGAGCATATCCATCCAGTTGGAATAGCTGGCGGAAGCGGTCGCGAGATCGAGGCGCGGAGCGAGCGCGCAGTGGGGTCGCAGCGAGGTGCAAGCGGTTCCATTCGATCGGAAGCCGCGCTAATGTCCGCCCGCCCGCACATCTCGCGGGCTTCCTCGCGCCCTGCCACATGATCGTTACCTGTTCGAATTGCGCAGCGCGCTATGCGGTCGACCCGCTCGCGATCGGCCCCGCCGGCCGAACTGTCGAGTGCGCGCGATGCCATCATCGCTGGTTCCAGCAGGTGGAAGCGCCCCCGCCGCCGCCCGACCTGGTGATCAGCCCTCCAAGGCACGGCGGAACGGCGCAGCTTCCGGCCGTCATCGAGCGCAAGCCGCAGCTCGGCTGGAATCGCGCGCTCGCCGTGGCGGCGGTCGTTGTGGTCCTGCTGGCTGCCGCCGCCTTCGTCTTCCGCCAGCAGATCGTGGCTATGGTGTCCAACGCGGCACCTGGCGAGCAGCCGGTCTCGGTCGCTGCGGCGCCGGCATCGCGGGCCACGCCCGAGAAGATGACGACGCCCGAGCCGCCGGCACACGCCCAGCTCGAGATCGACGTCGCCAACAGCAGGATCGAGTTGGTCGACGGCAACTACGTCGTCAGTGGCGAGATCGTGAACACCGGCCAGGCCACCGGATCGACCAGCACGCTCAAGCTCGTCTTCAAGAAAGACAACGACGTGCTGGGCGAGCGTTCCTACTCCCTGGTCGAAGGGCCGATCGCGCCGGGAGCCCGCTTGGGCTTTCGCCAGAAGCTCGATGATCCGCCCGAGGGCACAACCGACATCGTGCCCGCCATCGAATGAGCACCGACCAGATGACCGACCGACCCACCGTCTCGATTCGATTCTCTGCCGCCGAAATCGCCGCCCGTGTCGACGTGATGGCGACCGAGCTGGCAGCCAAGCTGCCGGCCGACACGCTGGTCGTGTCGGTGCTCAAGGGCAGTTTCGTGTTCGCCGCCGACCTGATACGGGCGCTGAGCCGCGCCGGCGCCAACTGGTCGATGGATTTCATCACGCTGTCGAGCTACGGCACCGGCACCAAGAGCAGCGGCAACGTGCGCATCGTGCGCGACATCGTCGACGATGTGCGCGACCGCGACGTACTGCTGGTCGACGACATCCTGGAATCGGGGCTCACGCTGTCGTTCGCCAAGAACCTGATCAAGGAGCGCGGTGCCCGGCGGGTCTGGGTGTGCACGCTCCTCGACAAGCCGCACAAGCGCCGGGCCGAGCTTCAGGCCGACTTCACCGGCTTCGAGGCGGGCGATGAGTTCCTTGTCGGCTACGGGCTCGACTGGGCCCACCGCTTCCGTGGCCTGCCTTACATCGGCGTGGTGGAGAAGACAGCGGCCCAGTAGCCGCCCGTTGTCACCTGAGGCCCTGGATGCACTGCAGGAAGGCATCCATCACGGCGTTCGAGCCGGCCAGACTGACCGACCATTCCGCCACGTCCCAGCCGGCAAACTGCACGCGCAGCGCGCCGCTCGTGCGGAACTGGGCGGCGAACTGATCGATTTCGCTGCGGTTGATCGTGAACTCAAGACCGGGATCGCCGTCACCGAAGCGCATGGCCGTTGCGGTCGCGACCCAGGGGCGGTTGCCGTCGAGCATCATTTGCAGCTTCTGGCTGGCGCCCTTCTCGAGATGCCACGACTTGGCTCCCATCTGGACCGTGAACGTCGTATCGCGTGCGTAATATTTGATGGCGAAATACCGGCCGTCGGTCGACTGCGACACCCCACAAACGGGATACCCGCCAGCCGTTGTCCCGCCAAATGCCTGCCAATCGCCAGCGCGGGTTATGAGATTGGTCTCGGCCCGCGCGGACGCCACCACGCTCCCAGCGAGGATCGCGACTGCAGCAAGTGTGCGGATGGGCTTCATGGCCAACGCCATGTTGCTGCTTCGGAAGTGCGGAAACAAGCAGAGGTCATTGCCAGCGGGAAGTTGCGATACCAGATGTCTCGCATGGCTCTTCATTGGACGGTCTCCCATCCGCAGCGACTGGTGGTCGCCATCGCCAAGGGCGAGGTAGTGGCCGAAGAGGTCGAAAATTATCTCACAGACGTCTTCGCGCAAGGCGGCGGACCGTACCGCAAGATGTTCGACGTCACGCAGACGGACAGCGGATTTGACGAGAGCGTCTTGCGGGGTTTCGCCGAAACGGTACGCCGCCAAGCCGCCGCCGGTCCGATCGGACCCGTCGCCATTGTCGCCTCGAGCGACGAGGCCTTCCGCCAGGCCGGAGTCTTTGCCGCTGCGGCGACGGTCGACCGGCCGATCAAGATCTTCCGCGAGCAGCACGAGGCGCGGCGCTGGCTGAATGCCCTCGTAGAAGAAGAGCAGCGCGCCGACGAGAAACGCAACGCCATCCGGGCCAGGCGCTCCTAGAGCACAATCCTTTCGGCCGGATCAACCGGAGCCGAATCAACATGGGCGCCAACGTCCTCGCGCTGCCGCGGTTCCCGCCGCGCAGACGGCATGCGCCTACTGTGTCATCTTCAGCGAATACTGCTGGCCGCCGATCGCGGGAAACCTTCCCTGCAGTCGTGCATTTACTCCGCAGCCGCACAACAAGGAGGATGCCACATGAAGACCACTTTGATCACCCTGCTCGCCTTGAGCGTCGCAGGCACCGCCTATGCTCAGAACGCGCAGATGCCGGCCGGCCCGTCCAACCCGCCGCCCGGAACCTCTTATTCCGGGCAGGGCCAGGATCCATCCTTGCCGCCGTCGACGACCGGAACCGCCAAGCCGAATGCCCTGAACGGCAACCCTTCGAGCGCCGAAGCTGCCGCGCGCTATGCCTTCGAGCAGCGCGGCTTTCATGACGTGAAGGGCCTGTCGCGCACGCCGGACGGCGTGTGGTCCGGCCGTGCGGTCATCGGTGGTGTCGAGATGGCCGTCCGCATGGACGCCGCCGGGAACATCGCAACCCAGTAGCGCAGCGTAGTGTATTCTTGCAGAGACGATGGAGCCCGCCGGGTCGCCCCGGCGGGCTCTTTCGTTCGAGCCCTGACGCGCGCTCAGTACGTCTTCAGCAGACGATCGATATAGTCGAGCTCGTCCTTGGGACGACCGGTCTCGCCGGCGCGGCGGCGCAGCTCGTCGAGGATCTCCCGGCTCTTCTGCCGTTCCAGCTCGAGCGGGATCTTGTCGACGCCGGTGTCGACCGAATCGCCGAAATTGCCGTCCGAGCGGCCCAGCGGATCGCGATCCTCGCTGCGGCGCTCGCGCTCCTCGATCTCGGCGATATCCTGTCCGTTGCCTGGTCCGCGGTTGCGCATCTGCTCGGCAAGATCGCCCATTCCCTGCTGCAGGTTGTCGAGGGCGCGACGCTGCGAGCGCGACGCCTCGCGCGGATCGCCGCGCCGCAGTGCGTCCTCGGCTTCGCGCATCGACCGCTCGGCGCGGCCCAGCGCCTCCGGCATGGGCATGCCGTTCTCGTCGAGCTTCTTCATGAAGTCGCCGAGCTGACGGCGCGTGCTTTCCTGCTGGCCGCGTTGCTGTTCGCCCCATTCGCCGTTGCCGGGGCGTTGGCCGCCTTGGCCTTGTCCCTGCTGGCCCTGTTGTCCTTGCTGACCCTGTTGGCCTTGCTGACCACGCTGACCCTGCTGCTGCTGGCGGCCCTGCCGCTCGGACTCTCCGAGCAACTGGTTCTCGCGCCGTGCCAGCCGGTCGAGCTGGTTCATCATCTCGCGGCCCTGCTGGTTGCCCTGCCCCTGCTGGCCCTGCTGGCGCTGCTGCCCACGCTGCCCGGGCTGGGCCATCATCGGCGTGGCGTTTTCCATCATCTTGCGCAGCTCTTCCAGCAGACGTTTGGCCTCCTCGCGCTGGCCGTTGCGCGCCATCTCGCGGATCTTGTCGAGCATCTTCTGGATGTCATCGGAAGTGATGGTGTTGTTGGGATCCATCTTCTCCGCCTGCTCCATCATGCGGCGGCGCTCCTCCGGATCCTGCATGCGATCGGCGAGTTCCTTCTGCCAGCGGTCCATGGCGTTGTAGAGCTGCTGGATCAGCTTCTCGATCTCCTCGTCGCCGGCCTGGCGCTGGATGGCGTCGCGCAGATCCTGACGCGCCTGCTCGAGCTGGCGCTCGGCATCGGACGTGGCACCCTGTTCTAGTCTGAGCGCCAGATCCCACAA
>CAZHQA010000282.1:0-6900 GCA_964533955.1 uncultured Reyranella sp.
GTCGATCAGCCCGACGCCCTGAAATATCAGGTAATAGGGTAGCACGACGACAATGCCGGGCATGAAGCGCAGCGAAAGTATGAAGAAGGCGATATGATCGGATCCGCGCACCGGCAGCCGAGCCAGGGCATAAGCCGACATGACGGCCAGTACGATGGTGATCAGTGTCGCTGGTGGCACGATCAGCAGGTTGTTCCAGACGATGCGGCCGAATTCGAAGCGTGCGAAGAGTTCGGTAAAATGCTCGAAGGTCGGAGTGAAGCCGATGAAGACGGGCACGGCGGAATTGATGTCGTCTGCCGGCTTGATCGAGGTAAGCACTACCCACATGATCGGCAACAGCCAGATCGCCACGACGATGGCGGCGACGACGTTCCAGGCATGGCGCGACCAATTGGTGGTCATGGCTTTGCACCCTTGCTCTTCTCGCCGCGGGAGAGAATCCGTAGCGCAAGCGTCGCGAGCACGTTGATGACGACGAGCAGGATGATGCCCAGAGCGGCCATGTCGCTTAGCCTGCCGGTCTCGAACATGGTGAAACCGTAGACGCCACTGACCAACGTCGATGAGCCGGGTCCGCCGCGTGTCATGATATAGAACAGGTCGAAGGCGCGAATGCTGTCGACCATCCGGATCAGCACCACCACGACAAGGATTGGCCAGATGAGCGGCAGGATCATGCGCCGCACGAAGGCCAGCCCCTTCAGGCCATCCAGACGGGCCGCCTCGATGACCTCGGTCGAGATGCCCTGGATACCCGCCAGCAGGATCACCGCGACAAACGGAATCCATTGCCAACTGTCGGCGATGAGCACGGAAACCAGCGCTGTGTTCGGCGAGGAAAGCCACAGACTCGTGCCGAGTCCGAGTGATTTCAACACCCAGTTAATGACGCCAGAAACCGGTTCGAAAAGATATCGCCATGTGAGCCCCATCGCGATCGGCGACACGAAGACAGGCAAAATGATCAGCGTGCGCAACAGCCAGGCGCTGCGTATCTCACGATCAAGGAGCAGGGCGATCGCCAACCCAACGGGAAGCTGCACCACCAGCACCGCGGCGACCCAAAGAGCGGTAATGCCGAATGCCTTGATGGCGAAGGGATCCTGGAACAGGCCGATATAGGTCTGCAGGCCGACGAAGCGGCTCGCGGCGGGATTGTAGATCAGCTCGATGCGAAGGGACTGCCACATCGCGTAGAGCGTGGGAAAGACGGCCAAGCCGGCGAGAACGGCCAGGGTCGGCAACAAGAGCAGATATGCCGCGCGCTCGGCGGAGAGGCCCGCACGCGAGGACGCGCGGCCATCATTGGCTGCGGCATTGTTGCTATCTGATTGGAAGTTCCCCACGGCCAGCGCACCTTCACCTCGGCTACTTGTAGTAGCCGCTGTCGCTCATGATCTTTTCAACGCCGGTGTCCATCGCCTTCAGCGCATCCTCGATGGACTTGCCGCCGGTGATCACTTCGGTTGTCTCGTTGCCAAGCAATTCGGAAATGACGAAGGCTTCCGGGATCAACGACACGAAGGGCGTTGCCTTCGGGAAACCCTTTTGAAGACTGGCGAAGAACGGCCGCTCCTTGGCATATTTGCCGAGCAGGGAGACACGGGCCGGCTGGCCGCGGCCTTCGACCCACGCCTTGCCGATCGCGGGATCCGTTTTATCGCCAGAGCAGCACCACTTCATCCATTCGAAGGCCGCGTCCTTATTCTTGGAGAAGTTTGGTATGAACATGCCGAGCCCGCCCATCAACGGCCTGTGTACGCCTTTGTCAGTCTCTCCGCGCGGCGTGATATCAGTCAGGATGACATCGGAGAATTTGGTGAAGCTTGGATCGTTCAGTATGCCGGTGCCCCACTGGAGCGGTGCGAAGACGGCGCTGCCATTCGCCATCGCCGCATTGCACTCATCATCGACGGCATTGATGGTCACCGGGTGGGCGAAGTCCATCAGCTTTTTCAACGTCTCAAGCGCCTTGTAACCCGCATCATTGTTGAAGGCCGGTTTCCATGCGCCTTTTCCCTCCTTGTCGAACCAGCTGCCGCCATAGGAGGCATGCACGGCCCAGAACTGCCAGCCGGCATACAGGCCGCGCCGCATCGTCGTGGTGAAGCCGTACTGGCCTTCGTCAGGCTTGTGCAGCGTCTTCGCCGTTTCGAGCACCTCCGGCCAAGTCTCGGGAACCTTTAGCCCCATCTTCTGGAAAATGTCGGCGCGATAGAACATCACTTCGGCGTTGCCGTCCGGCGTCAGGCCGCAACAGCCGCCGCCGGCATTGGCCGGCACACGGTAGAGCGAGCTCACTGCTTCCGGCACATCGGAGAAATAGTCGTTGCGCCAGGCGGCGTCCTTGTCGAGATAGGGCGTCAGGTCGGTCAGGGCGCCCAGCGCATGCATGGCCGGCCACTGTCCGTACTCAGCGAAGACGACATCGAATGCATCGCTCTGCGCCTTCATGGTGACCTGTATCTTGGGGTTAGCGTCGCCATGCGGAGTCGGCCGAATATTGACCTGGATGTTCGGGAAAGCAGCCCGGAAGGCCGGCAGTACGCCGCGCTGCGGCAACTCCCAGCGCTGACCGGCGGAGGTGAAGACGGTCACCGTCCCCGCCATGTCGTTGGCGGCCAGCGCCTCGCCGATCATGCCGAGACGGCTGAGTATCAGGCCAGCGCCTAGTCCGCCCGTTGCCCGCAACATGTCGCGGCGGGTCCATGCTGTCATTTTGCGTATGTCGTCTGCACTGCGTGTCATTCTGTCCTCCCCTTGGAATGGTATGCGGCTTTCGTCGCGGTTGCATGACCGCTAATGCGAGACGAGTTCCTCCAGAACGCTGCGAGGTCCGATCAGAAAGTCGAAATCGCAGCCCGGCTACGGCCTGGCCACGCTTCACGTCGCCGGTCGAGCTCCGCGGGATCCACGTCCAGATTGAGCGAACAGGCGGCGATGTCGCGTTCGATGATGTCGCCGTCCGCGACGAGGGCCGGCGTACCGCCAGCCGCGGCCTCGTTGCGCGAAGGACATAGCGCGCCGACTGTTTGGGCCGGACCAGAGCTCAAAACGGCTGACGGTCAAACCGAGTGACCAAGTGGGTGCGCATACGCAGCGCAAAAGTGCGAGGTCAGATCAGTCCCAGGCTCCGGAAGCTCGCATGGCCCTTGCGGCCGATCACCAGATGGTCGTGGATGGCGATGCCGAGAGCCTCGGCGGCCTTGCGGATCTCGCGGGTCATCTCGATGTCGTCGCGCGAGGGCTTGGGATCGCCCGACGGGTGGTTGTGCACCAGGATGAGGGCCGCCGCGCCGAGATCGAGCGCGCGTTTCACCACTTCGCGGGGATAGACCGGCGTATGGTCGATCGTGCCGCGCTGCTGGACCTCGTCGGCGATCAGAACGTTCTTGCGGTCGAGGAACAGGATGCGGAACTGCTCGGTCTTCTCGTGCGCCAACGCGGCATGGCAGTAGTCGAGCAGCTGCTGCCAGTTGGTCAGCACCGGCATGTCCTTGACCTTGCGCTCGGCCAGGCGCCGGCCCGCCTCGCGCACGGCGCGGAACATCACCAGCGTGCGCTGGTCGATCTCGAACTCGCGCAGTTGCGCGGGCTCGGCGGCGAAGACGTCGCCCAGGGTGCCGAAGCGCTCGAGCAGTCGCTTGGCGAGCGGCTTGGTGTCGATCCGGTCGATGGCATGGAACAGCAGCAGCTCGAGCAGCTCGTAGTCGGGCAGGGACTCGATGCCGGCCTTCAGCACGCGCTCGCGCACCCGTGCGCGGTGGCCGTGATAGTGCGGACGGGTCGGCGCGGGCTCGCCGCTGTTGTGGCCGGCCGGGACGGGCTGTGCCTGCAGGGCGGCCGCGAGCCTTTCCGTCGGATCATCGCCCGAGAAGTCCCAGCACTGGTCGAGCCGGTTCCAGGTGCCGCCGGCGTCGCGCAACAGGCTGCGATGGGCGAGGGTGTTGCCGCTCACCTTCCACAGGGCATCGTTGGACTGGAGCCTGAGGCCTGCCGCAAGCAGCTTCAGCAGGGCATCGTCAGTGGCCGCCCCGGCGGCCGGCGCGAGCGCCGCACTTTTCGCCTTCCCCATGCTCGGACCCTCCCCCGCAAGAGCGGCGGAAAGGCGGGCAGAAAGACGGCAAGAGCGTGGTCAGGCCGGGACGGTCTGGCGCTGCTCCACCGACTTCAGATCGTAAGGCGGCTTGGCGAGCTCCATGGGCGAGAGCGTGAAGAACTCCACGCCGGTCTCGGTGATGCCGACCGAGTGCTCGAACTGGGCCGACAGCTGCTTGTCGCGCGTCACCGCGGTCCAGCCGTCGCTCAGGATCTTCACCTGCCAGGTGCCGGCGTTCACCATGGGCTCCACGGTGAAGAACATGCCGGGCTTGAGCTCGGGACCGGTGCCGGCCTTGCCGTAGTGCAGGATGTTCGGCGCGTCGTGGAAGATGCGGCCCAGCCCATGGCCCGAGAAGTCG
This sequence comes from uncultured Reyranella sp., assembly GCA_964533955.1. Lineage (GTDB taxonomy): Bacteria > Pseudomonadota > Alphaproteobacteria > Reyranellales > Reyranellaceae > Reyranella. The sequence goes on from CAZHQA010000282.1 coordinate 4,464, forward strand.
CGGACCACCGAGAAGCGATGGCCTTCGACGAAGGTCTGGATGGCCTCGCCGATGTCGCCGACATGGCCGCCCGGCTTGGCGGCGGCGATGCCGCGCATCATCGCCTCGTAGGTGATGTCGCACAGCCGCCGCGCCTTCACCCCGACCTCGCCGGCGAAGAACATGCGGCTGGTGTCGCCGTACCAGCCGTCGAGGATGGTCGTGACGTCGATGTTGACGATGTCGCCGTTCTGCAGCCGCTTGTCGCCCGGGATGCCGTGGCAGACCACGTGGTTGATCGAGGTGCAGATCGACTTCGGATAGCCGCGATAGCCGAGCGGGGCGGGGGTCGCTTTGTGGTCGAGGATGAAGTCGTGGCAGAGCTTGTCGAGTTCGCCCGTGGTCACGCCCGGCTGGACGTGCGGCGTGATGAAATCGAGCGTCTCGGCGGCCAGCCGGCCGGCCCGGCGCATGCCCTCGAAGCCCTCGGGCCCGTGCAGCTTGATGGTCCGCTCGTCGCGCCGCCAATAGTCGACGCTGTCGTCCTGTAGGTCGCGGGGACTGCTCATGGCCCATTATTTGGCATGCGATACTGGCCCTAACAAGGCCGTGCTACGGTGCCCGGCAGGAAGGAAAAGCGCATGCCGAAGGGAAGCCCGGCCGGGAGCCACGAGGGTCCGGCCAAGACCGTGACCGCCTGCCTGCTGATCATCGGCAACGAGATCCTGAGCGGGCGCACCAAGGACGCCAATCTGCAGTTTCTGGCCCTGGAACTGAACAAGCTGGGCATCCGGCTGACCGAGGTGCGGGTGATCCCCGACATCGAGCAGACCGTGGTCGACACGGTGAACGAGGTGCGTGCCCGGTTCGACTACGTCTTCACCACCGGTGGCATCGGCCCGACGCACGACGATATCACCGCCGACTGCATCGCCAAGGCCTTCGGGGTCGGTATTTCCGAGCATCCCGAGGCGGTGGCGCGCATGACCCGGCACTACGGCGACGTGGCGCTGTTCACGCCCGCGCGCCGCCGCATGGCCCGCGTGCCGCACGGCGGCATCCTGGTCGACAATCCGGTGTCGGTCGCGCCGGGCTTCCAGATCGAGAACGTCATCACCTTCGCCGGCATCCCCGCGGTCATGCAGGCGATGTTCCACGCCATGAAGCACCGGCTGGCAGGCGGCGATCCGATGGTGTCGCGCACCGTGCGCACCAACCTGCCCGAGGGCATCATCGCCGAGCCGCTCGGCGCGCTGCAGAAGCGCTTCGACGACCTCGACATCGGTTCCTACCCCGCGTTTCGCAACGGCAAGCCCAGCGTTTCGCTGGTGTTGCGCGGCACGGATGATGCACGGCTGGCGGCGGCCGCCGCCGAGCTGATCGCCACGATCCGCACCATGAACGGCGAGGCGGAGGAGTTCGTTCAGTAGCCGATGCAGCAGCCGAAGCAGTCGCCGGCAGGTTGGGCCGCGCTCGTCACCCTGTCGGCCGGCCTGGCGGCGCTGCTGCTCTGGCTGCACGCTCCGGCCGCCCTGATGCTGGGGCCGCTGGCGGCGGCGATCGTCGTCGCGTCGAACGGGGCCAGGATTCGCCTGCCGTTGCCGCCCTTCGTGCTGGCGCAAGGCATCGTCGGCTGCCTGATCGCCAAGATGGTGCCGCTGTCGATCGTGGGCGACGTGCTCGGCCACTGGTTCCTGTTCAGCGTCGGCGTGCTGGCGGTGGTGGCGATCTCGACCCTGCTGGGCTGGCTGATGACCCGCTGGCAGGTGCTGCCCGGCACGACGGCGCTGTGGGGCACCAGCCCGGGTGCCGCGTCGGTCATGACCATCATGGCCGAATCCTACGGCGCCGACGTCCGCCTGGTCGCCTTCATGCAGTACGGCCGCGTGGTGCTCGTGGCGGGGGTCGCCGCCGCGGTGGCGCGGATCTTCGGCGTCAATCCCCAGCACGCGCCGTCGGCCATCGTGTGGTTCCCGCCGGTCGACTGGCTGGCGCTCGGCGAGACGCTGGCGCTCGCCGTGCTGGGCCCGCTGCTCGCCCGCCGGCTCAACATCCCGGCCGGTGCCTTCCTGGTGCCGATGATCGCGGGGATCGTGCTGACCCACATGGGCTGGATGTCGATCGAGCTGCCGACCTGGATGCTGGCGGCGAGCTACGCCTTCGTCGGCTGGAACGTCGGCCTCCGTTTCAGCAAGCCGCTGCTGCTTCACGTCGCCCGCGCCCTGCCGCGGGTGCTCGCCTGCATCTTCGCCATGATCGTGCTGTGCGGCGGCGTCGCCTGGCTGATGGTGCTGGCGGTCGGCGTCGATCCGCTCACCGCCTATCTCGCCACCAGTCCCGGCGGCTCCGATTCGGTGGCCATCATCGCTGCCTCGAGCAACGTCGACGTGTCGTTCGTCATGGCCATGCAGACCGTCCGCATGATCGCCGTGCTGTTCATCGGGCCGGTGCTGACCAA
>CAZHQA010000283.1:0-6869 GCA_964533955.1 uncultured Reyranella sp.
TCCTGCTGATCGGCATCGTCAAGAAGAACGCGATCATGATGATCGACTTCGCGCTGGAGGCCGAGCGCGTCCAGGGCAAGAGCCCGCAGGAGGCGATCCACGAGGCCTGCCTGCTGCGCTTCCGGCCGATCATGATGACAACCTTCGCGGCGATCGGCGGCGGCCTGCCGCTGGCGATCGGCCAGGGCGCCGGCTCCGAGCTGCGCCGGCCGCTCGGCATCGCCATCGTCGGCGGGCTGCTGGTGTCGCAGTGGCTGACGCTCTACACGACGCCGGTCATCTATCTCTACTTCGACCGCCTCGCCCACTTGCTGAGCGGCAAGCGCCGCCGGCCGACCGGCGAGGTGCCCTCTTCCGTTCCCGAACAGGCGCGGCCTGCCGCCGAGGCAGGCACGCGCGCTGCTGATTGACGGGCCCGATCATGAGCGAAAGCCGTTACGAGCAGGAGGAGTACCTGGAACAGGACGATGACGAGCGCGAGGCCGCCGGGCGTCGCAAGAGCCTGATCGCGCTCGTCGTGCTCGCGGCCCTGGTGATCGGCGGCGTGATCCTGGTCAACCGGCTGCGCGACGTGTCTCAGCTGCAGGACTGCCTGATGACCCACGCCACCAACTGCAACGACCTGGTCTCGCCGCCCAAGCCGGTCGGCGCGCGGTAATCTGGCCCGACGCTCATGCTCTTCCGGACCGCGAGCGTCTCGCTCGCTCAAGCTCATGAGCGCGCAGGATGCGCGCGGTCCGGAAGAGCATGAGCGGTCCGGCAAGATCAGGCCGGGCGGCGACGGGCCTTCCACCACTCGGCGATCTCGCCGACCAGGCCCTTGCGGAAGGCCATGACGATCACCACGAAGATCGCCCCCTGGATCACCAGCACGAACTCGCCGAACGAGGCGAGGTAGTTCTGCATGGTCACGATGATGAAGGCGCCGACCACCGGCCCGGCGATGGTGCCGAGGCCGCCGACCAGCGCCATCAGCACGACCTCGCCGGACATCGCCGCACTGACGTCGGTCAGCGTCGCGAACTGCAGCACCATGGCCTTGGTCGCGCCGGCCAGCCCGGCCAGCGCCGCCGAGAGCACGAAGGCCAGCAGCTTGTAGCGGTCGGCCTCGTAGCCGAGCGACAGGGCGCGCTGTTCGTTGTCGCGGATCGCCTTCAGCACCTGGCCGAACGGCGAATGGATGATGCGGTGGATCGAGGCGTAGCCGAACACGAAGATCGCCAGCACGACGTAATAGAGGACGCGATCGTCCTTGGTCGGGATCAGGCCGCCCAGCAGCGGCTTGCGCGCGATGCCCTGCAGTCCGTCCTCGCCGCCGGTGAAGGGCAGCTGGACGCAGAGGAAGTAGATCATCTGCGCGAAGGCGAGCGTGATCATGGCGAAGTAGATGCCCTGGCGGCGGATGGCGAGCGCGCCGGTCACCAGCCCGATCAGCGCCGCGCCGGCGACGCCGGCCACCAGGCCGACCTCGGGCGGCATGTTCCAGACCTTCACGACGTGGCCGAAGAAATAGCCCGCCATGCCGAAGAACATGGCATGGCCGAAGCTCATCAGCCCGGCATAGCCCAGCAGCAGGTTGAAGGCACAGGCGAACAGCGCAAAGCACAGCGCCGTCATCAGGAACACCGGATAGGCGACCCATGGCGCGATCAGCGCCGCCACGAGCGCCAGCCCGTAGCCGACGAACACGCCAAGAGGACGGCCGTTCATCGGCTCTGCCCGAACAGCCCGGCGGGCTTGACCAGCAGCACCAGCGCCATGACCACGAAGATCACCGTGTTGGAGGCGGGCGGATAGACCACCTTGGTCAGGCCCTCGACCAGCCCGAGCCCGAAGCCGGTGACGATCGAGCCCATGATCGAGCCCATGCCGCCGATCACCACGACGGCGAACACCACCAGAACGAGGTTGGTGCCCATCAGTGCCGAGACCTGCTGGACGGGCGCGGCGAGCACGCCGGCGAGCGCCGCGAGTCCGACGCCGAGTCCGTAGGTCAGCGTGATCAGGCGCGGCACGTTGATGCCGAAGGCCCGCACCAGGGTCGGGTTCTCGGTGGCGGCGCGCAGATAGGCGCCGAGCCGGGTGCGCTCGATGGCGTACCAGGTGGCGAGGCAGACCACGAGGGCGGCGACGACCACGAACAGCCGGTAGGTCGGCATGACCATGAAGCCGAGGTCGGTGCCGCCGCGGATCGGCGCCGGATAGGGCGCGCCGCCGGAGCCCCACTTCCACTGGAACAGGCCCTCGATGATCAGGGCGAGCCCGAACGTCAGCAGGAAGCCGTAAAGATGGTCGAGATGATAGATGCGCTTCAGCATCAGCCGCTCGATCACCACGCCGAACAGTCCGACGATCAGCGGCGACAGGACCAGGGCCGCCCAGAACGGCACGTCGAGCAGGCCGAGCATCAGCCAGGCGGCGAAGGCGCCCATCATGAACTGCGCGCCGTGCGTGAAGTTGATGACGTTCAGCATGCCGAAGATCACCGCGAGCCCGAGGCTCAGCATGGCGTAGAACGCCCCGTTGACCAGTCCGAGTGCGACCTGTGCCATGCCTCAGACTCCCAGATAGCCCTGCAGCTTGCCGATGCTCTGCTGAACGTCGTCGGCCGCGATCATGTCGACCACACGGCCGTCTTCCATCACGTAGTGGCGGTCCGCGACGGTGGCGGCGAAGTGGAAGTTCTGCTCGACCAGCAGGATGGTGAAGCCGCGCGCCTTGAGCTGGCGGATGATCTCGCCGATGCGCTGCACGATCACCGGCGCCAGGCCCTCGGTCGGCTCGTCGAGCAGCAGCAGGGTGGCGCCGGTGCGCAGGATGCGGCCGATCGCCAGCATCTGCTGCTCGCCGCCCGACAGCTTGGTGCCCTGGCTGCGCCGGCGCTCCTGCAGGTTGGGGAAGAGCTGGTAGATTTCCGCCAGGCTCATGCCGCCCGGCTTCACCACCGGCGGCAGCATCAGGTTCTCCTCGACGTTGAGGCTGGCGAAGATGCCGCGTTCCTCGGGGCAATAGGCGAGGCCGAGTCGCGCGATGACGTCCGAGGGCTTGCCGACCGTCTCGCCGTCCTCGAAGCGCACCGAGCCCGAGCGCTTGCCGACGATTCCCATGATCGACTTCAGCGTCGTGGTCTTGCCCGCGCCGTTGCGGCCGAGCAGCGTCACCAGCTCGCCGCGGCCGATGTCGAAGCTCACGCCGTGCAGGATGTGCGATTCGCCGTACCAGGCCTGCAGGCCTTCGACCTTGAGCAGCATGTCAGGCATGCCCGGTCCCGACATAGGCTTCGACGACCAGGGGATTCCTCGACACCGTTTCGTACGGTCCCTCGGCCAGCACCTCGCCGCGCGCCAGCACGGTGATGGTGTCGGACAGGTCGGCGACCACGGACATGTTGTGCTCGACCATCAGCACGGTGCGGTCGCGGGCGACGGTGCGGATCAACGCGGCGATGCGCTTGATGTCTTCCTGGCCCAGCCCCGCCATCGGCTCGTCGAGCAGCATCATCTCCGGCTCGAGCGCCAGGGTGGTCGCGATCTCGAGCGCGCGCTTGCGGCCATAGGGCAGCTCGACCGCCGGCAGCTCGGCGAACGCCGACAGCCCGACGGCCTCGACCAGCTCGAGCGCGCGCCGGTCGAGCGCGCGGAGAACGCCCTCGGAGCGCCAGAAGTGGAAGGAAATGCCGAGCTTGCGCTGCAGGGCGACACGCACGTTCTCGCGCACGCAGAGATGGGGAAACACGGCCGAGATCTGGAACGAGCGCGCGAGCCCCATGCGCGTGATCGCCGCAGGCGAGCTGCCCGTGATGTCGCGGCCCTTGAAGCTGATGCGGCCGGCCGTCGGCGTCAGGAAGTGCGTCAACAGGTTGAAGCAGGTCGTCTTGCCCGCGCCGTTGGGTCCAATCAACGCATGGATGGTGTGGCGGCGAACGCGCAGATTGACGTTCTTGACCGCGACAAAACCCTTGAATTCCTTGGTTAATCCCGTTGCCTCGAGGATCGTTTCTTCTTCCGCCATCCGCTCTCCCTATGCGGTGGCGCGACTAAATCGAAGCTTTGCAGCGCTGTCCAGCTTTCTGCGATACGCGCGCTTTCGTCGCCGGCTCCGGTCGCGGCGAAGCCTCCGATGCGCTGGCCTGTTGCCCGGTCGAAGGCTAAGTTCGCCGCGACTGTGGCGGGGCACAGGTCAAAATCCGCGTTTGGGAGGATTGACGTATGAAAATCGTGAACACTGTCCGTTTTGCCGGCCTGGTAGCGGCCGCGGCCGGCCTCGCGGCGGTTGGCGCCGTCGCCATCGCCCCCCTTCAAAAGGCGGGGGCGCAGACGCCACCGCCGCTCAAGATCGGCGTGATGGACGGCTTCTCGGGCGTCTACGGCGATCTCACCGCCGGCGAAGTCGAAGCCATGCAGATGGCCATCGAGGATGTCGGCGGCAAGGTGCTGGGCCGCTCGGTCGAGATCCTGTCGGCCGACCACCAGACCAAGCCCGATGTCGGCGCCGCGATCGCCCGCCGCTGGTACGATACCGAGAACGTCAAGATGATCACCGGCCTCGGCACGTCGTCGGTCGCACTGGCGGTGCGCAAGATCTCCCAGGAGAAGGGCCTGATCGACATCAATACCGGCGCCGCCTCGAGCGATCTCACCGGGCCGGCCTGCTCCGAGACCGGAGCGCACTGGGTCTACGACACCTATTCGCTGGCCCACGTGACCGGCTCGGCGATGGTCAAGGCCGGCGGCGACAGCTGGTACTTCCTCACCGCCGACTATGCCTTCGGCCATGCGCTCGAGCGCGACGTCTCCGAAGTCGTCAAGGCGGCCGGCGGCAAGGTGCTGGGCGCCGTCAGGCACCCGCTGAGCACCCAGGATTTCTCCTCGTTCCTGTTGCAGGCCCAATCCTCCAAGGCCAAGGTCATCGGGCTGGCCAATGCCGGCCAGGACACCATCAACTCGATCAAGCAGGCGGGCGAATTCGGCATCGTCAAGGGCGGGCAGAAGCTCGCGGGCCTGCTGGTCTTCGCCACCGACGTGCAGTCGCTCACCCTGCCGGTCGCGCAGGGCCTGGTGCTCACCGAGTCGTTCTATTGGGATCTCAACGACGAGACCCGGGCCTGGACCAAGCGCTACCGCGCCAAGAAGGACCGGCTGCCCAGCATGTTGACCGCGGGCGTCTACAGCTCGACCCTGCATTACCTCAAGGCCGTGCAGGCCGCCGGCACCGACGACGCCAAGGCCGTGATGGCCAAGATGCGCGAACTGCCCGTCAACGACGTGATGACGAAGAACGGGACGCTGCGCCCCGATGGCCGCCTGGTGCGCGACATGTACCTGTTCCAGGTGAAGTCGCCGGACGAGTCCAAGAGCAAGGACGACATCTACAAGCTGGTCGCCACCGTGCCCGGCGACCAGGCCTATCGTCCCCTCAACGAAGGCAAGTGCCCGTTTGTGAAATGAAGATTCACGCATCGATTGGAAAGGGCGCCGTCGGGCGCCCTTTTCTTTGCCCGCGGCGCCTGTCTTAATGAGCCCAATAAGAATGGGGAGTGGACGCCGCGTGACCGGTCAGGATCGGCCCCTCAAGGGGGCGTGGGGCATCACCGCCCTTCTCTTTCTTTTCATGCTGATCAATTTTGCCGACAAGGTGGTGGTCGGGCTCGCTGCCCAGCCGATCATGAAGGACCTTGGGCTCGATCCCGAGAAGTTCGGCCTGATCGGCTCGTCCTTCTTCTTCCTGTTTGCCGTCTCCGCCGTGGTTGTGGGCTTCATCAGCAACCGCGTTCAAACCAAGCGGACGCTCCTGATCATGGCGATCGTGTGGTCCCTGGTGCAGTTCCCGATGGTCGGCACGGTGAGCATCGAGGTGCTGATCGCCTGCCGCATCATCCTGGGCGCCGGCGAAGGTCCGGCGGGGCCTGTCGCCACCCATGCCATCTACAAGTGGTTTCCCGATTCGCTGCGCGGCCTGCCCACCGCCATCATCGCCCAGGGCTCGGCGCTCGGCGTGATCGTCGCGGTACCGGCGCTCAACTGGATCATCGTCAACTATACATGGCACTGGGCGTTCGGCGCGCTGGGCATCGTCGGCCTGATCTGGGTGGTGCTGTGGTCCATCTTCGGCCGCGAGGGAACGCTGGTCGATCCGCCCGTAAGCGACGGCGGAGGCAGCAACGACCGCGTCCCCTACCGCTACCTGCTGACGTGCCCAAGCATCTTGGCCGCCTGCTGCACGGGCTTCGCCAGCTACTGGGGGCTCGCCCTCGGGTTGACCTGGTTCACCTCCTATCTGGTTGGCGGGCTCGGCTACAGCCAGAAGGTTGGCGGCAATCTCAGCATCCTGCACTGGGTCTTCGGCTTCATTGTCGTCATTTCCGGCGGCTACATTTCGCAGCGCCTGAAGTCGAAGGGCGTGTCGAGTCGAGCCTCTCGCGGCGTGTTGGCTTGCTCGACCGTCGTCCTGGGCGGCTTGACCTTGCCCTTCGTCGGCCAGATGCCTTCTCCCGAATTGAAGATCGCTTTCCTGGTGTTTGGCGCGGCGGTCGGCAGCACGATCTACGTCGTCCTGCCGATGATCGTGAGCGAGCTCACCCCGCAGCCGCAACGCGCCGGCATGCTCGCCATCACGACGTCGATCGTGACGTTCGCCGGGGTAATTGCGCCGCTCGCCATGGGCGCGATCATCCAGCACGCGCCGACCCCACTGGCCGGCTACGAGCGTGGCTACGTCATCCTGGGTCTCCTGTTGATTGCCGGAGGCGTGATCGGCCTGCTGTTCATCCGGCCCGAAGCAGACCGCAAGCGGCTGGCGGCGCGTGCGGTTCACGCCCTGCCGCTCAGTCCCGCCCGGGCATAGAGGAACACACCATGCGCCGTCGCCCG
>CAZHQA010000284.1:0-6779 GCA_964533955.1 uncultured Reyranella sp.
CCTCCGTCCGCAGCGACCGGAAGCTCACATCCTTCCACCCCGCGGGCACCGCCGGAAACACCGTGATCCGCCCGTGCCGGTTCTGCAGCAGCATCTCCTGCACACCCTGCGCGGCGGCGAAGTTGCCCTCGAGCGTGAACGGCCGATACTTCATCTTCGAGTAGCCCTTCCCCGATTTATCCCCGTTGCAGTGGAAGCTGTTGCGCAGCGTGAACGCCGTCGAGAAGATCTCCAGCGCCTTCTCCGCCTTTGCCAGCGACACCGTCCGGAAGGTGAGCCCGGCCATGTAGGCGCTGCGACCTTGCGCGTCGGGCACCGCGTCGCCGAACCCGGCCTTGAGCGTGGCCTCGGTCACGATGTCGAAGCGCGAATTGCCGATGACGACTTTCTTGCCGCCCTTGATGTCGCGCACGTTCTCCGCGCCGAACATGTCGGCGTAGAGCTTGGCGCCCTTGGCCGGATCGGGTTCGACGATCAGCGCCCGCACCACCGCCACCGCGCCGTTGGCGTGATGGCGCCATTCGTCGCGCCACACCAGGTTGCGGGTGAAATGGTGGCAGTAGTAGATGCGGCCGTACGGCACGACGCCCGGCTTCATCCGAATGGTACGGAACCGGGCATCGCCTTGCCCTCCCGTGTATTTCACCGGGCGGGTGAATTCACTCGGCGGATCGAACGGCAGGCCGGCCTTCTCGAGCGCCGCGTAAGTGATCGCCGAATCCTCCGAGCCGAACACCAGCCCGTTCAGCCCGAACGGATAGTTGAGCAGGTCGAGCCGGCCCGTCGTGGCGCCCTTGGGCACGGCGATCAGCTCGAGATAGTCGGTGCCGAACATGGCGAGATGGTTGGTCGAACCCAGCGAATGATAGCCGCGCTCGGTCAGGGTGAAACCCAGCCTCCGGTAGATGTCGGCGGCGCGGTCCATGTCGTCGCGCGCATTGATCACCACGTGGTCGAGCGTTGCCGCCGGTAAACTCATCGCCAATTCTCCCGGGCCGTGCGCAGAAATCGTTTCCAATCTTGGCCAGGGCGGGAGAATGGCCGTCCAGTCCCGGGCCACGCCACAAGATTCTGGTCCAGTGGCCTACATTTTGCTGCGACTGCTCATCGTGGACGCTAGGTTCGTCCGACACGCCATTTGCCGGGACTCCACATGACCGCGAAATTCCGAACCACGCGCCGGGCCACGCTTGCCGGCCTTTCGGCCGTTGCCCTGACCGGCGGCCGCGCCGGCGCGCAGGCGCCGAAGAAGGGCGGAACGCTCACCTTCCTGCAGAATGCCGAGCCGACCAGCCTGGTGTCGCTCACCACCGTCGGCACGCCCTCGCTCACCAACAGCGCCAAGACCACCGAGGGCCTGCTGGAATACGACTACGACATCAAGCCGCGCCCGGCGCTCGCCACCGAATGGACGATCAGCCCGGACGGGCTACGCTACACCTTCAAGCTCCGGCCCAACGTGAAATTCCACGACGGCAAGCCTTTCACCTCGGCCGACGTCGCCTATTCGATCCAGCTCCTGAAGACGGTGCATCCGCGCGGGCGCAATACCTTCGCCAACGTGACCGAAGTGCAGACTCCCGATCCGCTGACGGCGATCATCGTGCTGAGCAAGCCCGCGCCCTACATGATCAAGGCGCTGACCGCCGCCGAATCGCCGATGCTGCCGCGCCACATCTACGAGGGCAGCGACCCGATCACCAATCAGAACGGCAACGCGCCGATCGGCACCGGGCCCTATCTCTTCAAGGAATGGGTGCGCGGCAGCCACGTGATCTTCGAGCCCAATCCCAACTACTGGGATCCCGGGCTGCCGCGTATCGACCGCATGGTCTGCAAGTTCGTGCGTGACGCCGGCGCGCGGTCGGTGGCGTTCGAGAACGGCTCGGGCGACATCGGCTACCGCACGCCGGTTGCGCTGGCCGACCTCGAGCGGCTGAAGAAGCTGCCGCACCTGGTGTTCAGCACCGACGGCACGAGCTACTCGTACAATGTCCAGACCATCCAGTTCAATCTCGACAGCCAGTACTTCAAGGAGCCGAAGGTGCGCCAGGCGGTGGCCCATGCCATTGACCGCGCCGCACTGCTCAAGGCGGTGGCCTACGGCTACGGCACCGTGACGCACGTGCCGATCGCGCCCGGCCTCAAGGAATTCCACGACCCGACCCCCAGCCCCTACGCCTACGACCTCAAGAAGGCCGAGCAGCTGCTCGACGAGGCGGGCTTCAAGCGCGGCGCCGACAAGGTCCGCTTCAAGCTGCCGATGGACTTCAACCCGATCGGCGACGAGAGCCGCAAGGTCTGCGAGTTCACCCGCGCCGCGCTCGGCCGCATCGGCATCACGGTCGAGATCCGGGCCCAGGACCTGTCGGCCTTCGCCAAGCGCATCTACACCGACCGCGACTTCGACATGACCTACAACGGCCATTCCAACCTGTTCGACCCGACGGTCGGCGTGCAGCGCATCTACTGGTCGAAGAACTTCAAGAAGGGTGTGCCGTTCTCCAACGGCTCGAACTACAACAACCCCAGGGTCGACGCGTTGCTCGAGGGTGCCGCCGTCGAGAACGATCCGGCGAAGCGCCGCCAGATGTTCCTCGATTTCCAGAAGATCTACCTCGAAGAGGTGCCCGACATCAGCCTCTATTCGCCGCTCTACCTCACGATCAAGAACAAGCGCGTGCACGAGGATTCGCCCACCGCCGACGGCGTCGAATCCAACATGTCCCGCGTGTGGCTGGATAGTTGAGGCTCTCTTCTTATATTCCTCTCCCCCTGGCGGGGGAGAGGAGAGAGAAGTCGTGAAGGGCAGGTCAGCATGAGAATGGGCCGGCGCATCGCGACGACGCTGCGGCGGACGGCGATCCACGCGCTGCCGACGGTGCTCGGCATCGTCGTGCTCGACTTCCTGTTCCTGCAGCTCATGCCGGGCGACGTCGCCGACGTGATGGCGACCGAGGCGGGCTCGGCCACTGCCGAGACCATGGCGATGATGCGCGAGCGCTTCGGGCTCGACCAGCCGATGCTGAGCCAGCTCCTGGCCTTCCTCGGCCATCTCGCCCATTTCGACCTCGGCTATTCGCCGCGCTTCAACGCCTCGGTGCTCGACATCATCCTGGCCCGGCTGCCCAACACCGTGCTGCTGATGGTGACGGCGCTGTCGCTCGCCCTGCTGCTCGGCATCGTCGTCGGCTCGGTGATGGCGGCGTGGGCCGGGCGCTGGCCGGACCGCGTGCTGTCGGTCGTCGTGCTGCTGCTCTACTCGATGCCGGGCTTCTGGGTCGGGCTGATGGCGGTGGTGCTGTTCTCGGTCAAGCTCGGCTGGCTGCCCAACGACAGCAACATGACCATCGGCTCGAACTACACCGGCTGGGCGCTGATCGGCGACCGCGCCGCGCACCTCGTGCTGCCGGCGCTCGCCCTCGCCTCGTTCTTCGTCGCCGTCTATGCCCGTCTGGTGCGCGCCTCGATGCTCGAGGTCCAGCGCCAGGATTTCATGCGCACCGCCCACGCCAAGGGCCTGCACCCGCTCCTGATCCAGCTGCGCCACGCGCTGCGCAACGCCCTCATCCCGGTGACGACGGTGGCCGGCATGCATCTCGGCAATCTGCTGGGCGGGGCCGTCGTGGTCGAGACGCTGTTCGGCTGGCCCGGCATGGGCCGGCTGGCGCTCGAGGCGGTGCTGGGGCGCGACTTTTCGGTGCTGCTGGGCGTGCTCCTGCTGTCCTCGCTGCTGGTGATCGTGGCCAACGTGGTGATCGACCTGCTGCATGCCTGGCTCGATCCGCGCATCGGCGAGGCCTCATGACCATCGAGAGCGAGCTCACCGATCTCGGCAGCCGCGCCGCGGCGCAGGGCCCCCTGCCAAGGCGAGGCCGCCGCCTGCGCGCCTTCGTCCGCAACCCGACCTTCGTCGCCGGCATGGCGATCCTCGCCTTTTTCGTGGCGGTCGCGCTGTTCGCCGGCCTGCTGTTTCCCGGCGATCCGCAGGACATGGTCGCCCCGCCGCTGCTTTGGCCGGGCGAGGACGCGCAGTACCCGCTCGGCACCGATTCGCTCGGCCGCGACGTGCTGGCCCAGCTCGCCTACGGCACGCGCGCCTCGCTGCTGGTCGGCGTCGCTTCGGCCGCGATCGGCCTCGCCATCGGCATGGTGGTGGGCTCGCTGGCCGGCTTTTTCGGCGGCTGGGTCGACACGCTGCTGATGCGGATGGTCGAGCTGTTCCAGACCACGCCGACCTTTCTGCTGGTGATCGTGATCCTGGCCATCACCGATCCCAGCCTGTCGACCATCGCCCTGGCGATCGGCCTCGCGGCCTGGCCGACCGTGGCCCGCCTGGTGCGCGCCCAGTTCCGCTCCCTGCGCGAATCCGACTTCGTCATGGCGGCGCGCAGCCTGGGCTACTCGCGCGCCCGCATCATCGTGCAGGAGATCCTGCCCAACGCCCTGCCGCCGGTGATCGTCGCCGCCTCGGTGATGATCGCCAACGCCATCCTGACCGAGGCCGGGCTCGCTTTCCTGAACATGCGCGATCCCAATGTCATGAGCTGGGGCGGCATGATCGGCGACGGCCGCGACCAGCTGCGCAACGCCTGGTTCCTGACCGCGCTTCCCGGCGCGGCGATCGCGCTCGCTGTGCTGTCGCTCAATCTCGTTGGCGACGGCCTGAACGAGATCCTCAATCCGCGCAGCGACGAGCGATGACGGCGACAGCTCGTGCAACCCCCTCTCCCAACCTCTCCCCCTGGCGGGGGAGAGGAGAAAGAAGGCCGCGCACTCCCTCATGTTCCTCTCCCCCGCGAGGGGGAGAGGTCAGGAGAGGGGGCCAGCCATGACCCTGCTCGCCGTCGAGAACCTGACCGTCGCCTTCCCGGGCCATGTCGCGGTGCGCGAGGTGAGCTTCACCATCGCCGCCGGCGAGACCCTGGCGCTGGTCGGCGAATCGGGTTGCGGCAAGTCGGTCACCGCCTTTTCGGTGATGCGCCTGTTGCCAACCAACGCGCGGGTCGCGTCGGGCCGCATCCTGTTCGACGGCACCGACCTGCTGGCGCTGTCGGCCGCCCGCATGCGCGAAGTGCGCGGCAAGCAGGTCTCGCTGATCCAGCAGGAGCCGATGACCTCGCTCAACCCGGTCCTGCCGATCGGCCTGCAGATCGGCGAGGTGATCCGCCGCCACGAGCGCCTGTCGCGCCGCGCGGCGCGCGCCCGGACGGTCGAGCTGCTCGACCTGGTCGCCATCCCCGACGCCCATCGCCGCATCGACGACTATCCGCACAATCTCTCGGGCGGCATGCGCCAGCGCGTGATGATCGCCATGGCGGTCGCCTGCGGGCCGAGGCTGCTGATCGCCGACGAGCCGACCACCGCGCTCGACGTCACCACCCAGGCGCAGGTGCTCGACCTGCTCGACGGCCTGCGCCACCGCCTCGGCATGGCGGTGCTGCTGATCACCCACGATCTCGGCGTCGTGGCGCAATGGGCCGACCGCATCTCGGTCATGTATGCCGGCCGCATCGTCGAGCAGGCGGCGATCGCGCCGTTCTTCGCCGGACCCCTGCATCCCTATTCGCGCGGCCTGATGGGCGCGCGGGTCGATGTCGAGGCCGACGAGCACTACACCGAGAACCGGCTGAGCGAGATCCCGGGCAGCGTCGGCTCGGCCGCCGGCGAGGCGGGCTGCCCGTTCGCCCCGCGCTGCCCGATCGTCGTGCCTGCCTGCCGCCTGGCGCCGCCGCCGCTCGTCCTGCACGGCGCGCGCACGGTGGCGTGCCCGAGGGCTGGCTTTCCCCTCGCGGGGGAGAGGAGTCCGATTTCATATTCCTCTCCCCCGCCAGGGGGAGAGGCGAGGAGAGGGGGATGACCGCGCTGCTCGCCGTGCGCGACCTGCACACGCGCTATGCCGTCGGCCGGCAGGTGCTGCGCGCGGTCGATGGCGTGAGCTTCGCGCTCGAGCGCGGCGAAACGGTCGGGCTGGTGGGCGAATCGGGCTGCGGCAAGAGCACCCTCGGCAAGACCATCCTGCGCCTCGTGCCGTCGGCCGAGGGCAGCATCGAGCTCGACGGCGCCGACATCACGCGGCTGGGCGACGGCGCCCTGGCGCCGCACCGGCGGCGCATGCAGATGATCTTCCAGGATCCGTTCGGCTCGCTCAATCCGCGCCAGACCATCGGCACGGTGCTCGGCACCGCACTCAAGGTCCATCGTCTGGGCGACGGCGCGGCGCGCGAGCGGCAGATGCGGGAGATCGTGGCGCGGGTCGGCCTGCCCGCCGATTCGCTCGACCGCTACCCGCACGAATTCTCCGGCGGCCAGCGCCAGCGCATCGGCATCGCCCGCGCCCTGATCCTGCGGCCGGCGCTGATCGTCTGCGACGAGCCGGTGTCGGCGCTCGACGTCTCGATCCAGGCGCAGATCCTCAACCTGCTGGTCGAGCTCAAGCGCGATTTCGGCCTGTCCTACCTGTTCATCAGCCACGACCTCTCGGTGGTGCGCTACTTCGCCGACCGCGTGCTGGTCATGTATCTCGGCCGCATCGTCGAGAGTGCGCCGCACGGCCGGCTGTGGCGCGACCCGCGCCATCCCTATACCCGCGCCCTGTTCGCCTCGGTGCCGTCGGCCAACCCGGCCCACAAGCGCGCCGTCCCGGCGATCAAGGGCGAGCTGGCCGCCGGCGTGACGACCGGCTGCCGCTTCGCGGCCCGCTGCCCGGCCGCCACCGACCGCTGCCGCACCGAGGAACCGCTGTTGCGCGCCGTCGCAGACGGGCATCATGCCGCCTG
>CAZHQA010000285.1:0-6778 GCA_964533955.1 uncultured Reyranella sp.
ACGGCGTCGTTCAACCCATTGCATGGAGCAGCCGACAGTGACCCGCCGACTTCCGCCGAACCGGTGCGTCCTTGAATCGTGCTACGGTTCGTCATGCTGACCGCGATGCTGCTTGAACACCTGAAGGATCCCGACTCGAGCTGGTCGTGCGGTCGCTTCGGTGCGATCGCGGAGTTCCATCGCGACGCGGGCGAGCCGGTCGAGATCGTCGAGCGGCCGGCGATCTCGGCGGTCACGGCGCGCGGCGCCATTCGCCTTGACCCGCCGGCCGACTTGCGGCCGGTCGCCTACGAGACGATCAGCAAGTGCATCGACAGCTGGGGGCACGGCATTGCGCTCTGCCTGCCGCGCGAGGCGGCCCGCATGGGCGGCCGCACGGTCGTCACGGAATTGGGGCCCGACCAGGATGCGATACGCCGCGACGATCGCGACGCCATCCTGTTCGACGTCGGCCTGGGCGGCGGCGCGGCGGAAATCTGCGTGCGCGCGTCGGACCCCGAGACCCTCGGCCAGTTGCGCTCCGCCTGCGGCGGGACACTGTTCGACAGCGCGACCTTGCTGGCCCGGCTGCCCGCCCTCAGCCCGCATCGCGTGTTCCGTTCGAGGCTGGGGCGCATCGAGGTCTTTCAGCGGATTCCCGAACCTCAAGGCAGGACGCCGGACGGCCCGCATACCCATGTCCTCAAGCGGCTGCTGGAGCGCGGACGTTCGCATGCCGCGACCGTTCCCATTCCGGCCGGCTGGGTCGCGGCCATGACGCTCTATCCGGCGCACCCGCTGCGGCAATCATCGGGTAGGCCGATCGCCTTCGACCCGGCGAAGCACGCGGCGTTTCAGGCGTTGATGGAGCGCTACGGCGCGCCGTCGATGCTGGCCGGCAAGCGCGCCGCGGCGCGCAACGAGAAGCCCAGCTCGCGCGAGGAGAGCCTCGGCCACCGTGTCGGCCAGCGCCAACGGAAGTGGCTGCGGACGGCGGACATTGCCGAGATGGCGGTGTTGCGATGAGCGCCGCCGCCATCTTGCGCTGCGTTGCCCTGGCGGAGGATCCGGCCGCCCTCGTGCGCCGTCATCTCGCCGATCCCGCGAGCCGCTGGAGCGTCGGCACCTACGGCGCGATCGGCGAATTCGAGTACGAGCCGGGCGAGGCCGGGTTGGCGCTCGATCTCGAGCGGTTGTCGGTCGGCACCGACCGCGGCAGCCTGGCCGTCGCCGATCTCTCGGGCGTGCGGGCCTTCGCGCTGGTCGACGAGGGCGAGCGGGTGCGCGAGGTCGCCTTCTGCACGACCCGCGAGGGCGCCCGCCGCGCCGCCATCACCGCCGTCGACCGCCTGACCTACGATCTCGGCCTGGCGGCGCCCCACATCGACATGCTGGTTCGCGTGGCCGTCGGCGACGACGATACCGCGGCGGCTCTGGGCGCCGCCGAGGGCACGCCCCTGCTGGCGGCGGGCAACAAGGCGGGCGCCGCGATCGCCCGCGCGAGCCCGACGCGCATCTTCGTGTCGGCGGTGGCGCGGCTGGAAGTGCATCAGCCCATCCCGCCGCCGGGCGGCCGTTCGCCCGACGGCCCGCACACCCACCTGCTGCCCCATCTGCTGGCCGAGCGGCGGGCGCACCGTCCGAATTCGCCGCTGCCCGAGGGGCTTTTTTGCGGATTGAGCCTCTATCCGCGCAGCTGAGCTTTTCGCTGGCAGCGGTCCTCTTGGCTCCGGACCTGTTATGCTGCCGGGCGCATCCATCCGAAAAACGTCCGAGGCAACGCCCATGCAAACTTCCGCCCCCGACCGCTATCTCCGCACCGGCATCTTCCTCGCGCCGTTCCATGCGTTGGGCGAGAATCCCACCCTGGCGATCGAGCGCGACATGGAGCTGATCGAGCATCTCGACCGGCTGAACTATCACGAGGCCTGGGTGGGCGAGCATCACTCCGGCGGCTTCGAGATCATCGCCTGCCCGGAGATGTTCCTGGCTGCCGCGGCCCAGCGCACGCGCCACATCCGGCTGGGCACGGGTGTCGTCTCGTTGCCCTACCATCATCCCTTCACCCTGGCCTCGCGCATGATGCAGCTCGACCACATGGCCCGCGGGCGGGCGATGTTCGGGGTCGGTCCCGGCGCCCTGATCTACGACGCCGACAAGATCGGCCTCAAGGCGGCCGACCAGCGCCGCCGCATGAACGAATCGCTCGATTGCATCATGGAACTGATGCGCGGCCAGACCGTCAGCAAGCAGGCCGACTGGTTCACGCTGACCGAGGCGCGGCTGCAGCTGCAGCCCTATTCGCAGCCCGGCATGGAGATGGCGGTGGCCTGCTCGCGCTCGCCGGTCGGCGCGGTGGCGTCGGGCAAGCACGGCATCGGCATGCTGTCGATCGGCGGCACCTCCGACGAGGCGCTGCAGGGCCATGCCAAGAACTGGGCGATCCACGAGGACGAGGCGAGAAAGGCCGGCAAGACGGCAGACCGCTCGAAGTGGCGCATCGTCACCTTCGCCCACGTCGCCGAGACCCGCGAGAAGGCCCGTGCCGACATGGCCTACGGCCTCAAGGACTTCTGCAAGTACTTCACCGACGTCGCCACCTTCCCGATCGTGCCGGCCGAGATCAAGGATCCGGTCGAGTTCCTGACCTCGAGCGGCCTCGCTTGCATCGGCACGCCGGACGACTGCATCAGGCACTTCGAGCGGCTGTGGATGGGCTCCAACGGCGGCTTCGGCGCGGTCCTCCTGCTCGCCCACAACTGGGCCGACTGGGAGGCGACCAAGCGGAGCTACGAGTTGATGGCGCGCTACGTCCATCCGCATTTCCAGCGCCAGGCCAATTCGCTGCGTGTGGCGAGCTATGACAACGCCACCGCCAAGCACGAGACGGCGGGCGCAGAGTCGGCCAACGCCGTCATGAGCGAGATCGAGCGCTACGAGAAAGCGAAGGGCCAGCCCAAGGCCGCCGCCAAGGCGTGGTGAAATCCCTCCCCGCAGACGCGGGAGGGGATGAGTTCCGGTCTCTAGAATCCAGCGACGCGTGAGGGCCTGAACAGCAGGATGAAGACGATGATCCAGACGATGGCCCACATCACCCAGGTGAGGGTGGGGTGAGCGGCCTGCCAATCCAGGATTCTCTTGTGAAACGTCATCGGGATCGCCTTCCGCTCAGGTGCCCATCAAGACTTCGGGCGGGATCGGCCGCATGTGGTTCTTCACCTTCTTCACGCCGGGCACGTTTTCGGCGGCGATTGCATAGGCCTTGCGCGTAGCCTCGCTGGACACGTACCCCCAGAGATGGACCACGCCCGCATTGACGAAGACGTTGGTCGGCCACCGTGACGACCAGCTCTGCCTGTCCACCGCCTTGCGGACGGCGCGGCGCAGTTCCTCGTCGGAGACTCGCGGCGGGTCCGCCTGGGGATCCCGGCTCATCAGGGCGTACATGAGGTCGGCGCGGCTGACGATGCCGGCGACGATGCCGTCGCGGAGGACGGGAACGCGCTTCACATTGTGCTTCAGCATGGTTTCGGCGACATCAGCCAGGGTTGCGGACTCTTCCACCGTGACGACGCTGGCGGTCATTACGTCGCGAACGCGACGGGAATGGGAGCTGGCGTATTCGGCTGCGGACAGGACGTCGTTCGCCAGCCAGCGCCGCAGCCACGACTTGTGCGGCGAAGTGCCGATCTCGGGCCGGCGCATCAGGTCCGCTTCGCTGACGATGCCGACCATGAGCCCCGTCTGATCCACCACCGGCATGGCACTGACATGCGCCTGGACGAGCAACTCGGCAGCCTCAAAGACAGATGCGTCGGACGAAACCGACACCAGCCCTTCGGACATGACGTCTGCCGCGCGCATCGAGCCCTCCTTTGATAAAGGTCGACGATAGTTCCCGGGGCGAGCCGCCGCCTTGAGGCAGATCAAGGTGCAATTTCACGCGCCAACCCGGCCCGGCTTGCTGTAGCCTGTAGTGGTCTTTGGGGAGGACACCATGGCTCAATCGCTTGATCGCCGCGCATTCCTGCGCACATCGGCCGTCGCCGCCAGCACGGTGCTGACCTGCACGGCGCTGGGCCGCAATGCAGCCGGGCAGCCGGTGCCCAAGATCGAGGCGCCGCTGGTCGACAAGCTGGTCGTCCGCGTCGTCGTCGATGGCGCCCACGACATCTTCATTGCCGAGCAGAAGGTGCCGGGAGTGGGCGTGCAGCCGACGCGTCTGCAATCGGGCGGCAAGTATCGCCGGACGCTGCAGAGCGAATGGGGATTGGCACTGCACCTGATCTCGGACAAGGGTGCCGAGCGCAAGCAGTTCCTGCTCGACTATGCCTACACGTCCGACGTGCTGAACAACAACATCGAGCTGATGGGCGTCGATCTGGCGGCGATCGACGCCATGATCCTGAGCCACGGCCATCTCGATCACTGGGGTGGCCTGCCCGGCTTCCTCGAGGCGAACCGCGCCAAGATGAAGGCCGAGATGCCGTTCTATCTCGGTGGCGAGGATGCCTTCTGCCGCCGGGTGTCACGCCTGCCCGACGGCAGCTTCTCGCCGTTCGGGACGCTGGACCGCAAGGAACTGGAGGCGGCCAGGCTCAAGGTAGTGGCGTCGGAGGCGCCGGTCGTCATCGGTGGCCACGCCTTCACCACTGGTGCGGTGCCGCGCAAGAGCATCGAGCGGGTGCTGCCCAACAGCCTCGTCGAGTTCGGCGTCAAGGACGGTGCCGGCTGCGACACGGCGCGCTACGGCGACCATCACTTCACCGAGGCCGAGCTCTCCGGCCAGCCGCAGCCCGACCAGCATCTGCACGAGCACGGCACCTGCTTCAACGTGAAGGGCCGCGGGCTGGTGGTGATCACCAGCTGCGGCCATGGCGGCGTCATCAACACCGTGCGCCGCGCCCGCGAGATCACCGGGATCGACAAGGTATACGCCCTGGTCGGCGGCTTTCATCTCGCGCCGGCGCCGGCGGACTATCTCGCCAAGATCATGGCCGAACTCAAGACGCTCGACATCGAACACATCTTCCCGATGCATTGCAGCGGCTCGAACTTCGTCGACCTCGCCAAGAAGGAGATGCCCGGCGCCCTTGTGCTGTGCACCACCGGCAGCCAATTCACGTTCGCCGCCTAGGCAGGGGATTGCCCTGCCCCACGGGGGGTACTCAGTTTGGCTCTGCCTAGTACGCCGCCGTGAAGCGCTGGCGGCGGTGTTTCGGCGTCTCGATCTCGTCGACGATCGCGATGGCGAAGTCCTCCCGGCTGATCCGGCTCTGCCCCTCGGCGTCCTCGAGCAGGCGATCGGTGCCGAGGCGGAACTTGCCGGTGCGGGCGCCGGGCTGGATCGAGGCCGGCGGCGAGATCGCCGTCCAGTCGACGTCGGACGCGGTGCGGACCACGTCGAGCGCCAGCGCGGCGGGCTTCGAGGTCGGCGGCACGCTGCCGGCCGCCTCCATGTGCTCGAAATGGGTGCGGCCGTCGGCACGGATCAGGCTGCCGGCGCCGACGACGAAGAGGGTGCGCTTCACGCCGGATTTGCGCACCGCGTCGATCACCTGGCGGACGTCGTTCTCGTTCCATTTGACCGACACCACGGCGATGTCGTGACCCGACAGGATCGCTGCCATGGCGGCGACGTCGGCCGTGTTGCCCTGCCTGACCGTCATGCCGGCGCGCGGCGCGAGCTTGCCGGCATCGCGCGTCACCGCAGTGACCTTGTGCTGGCGCCCCAGCGCCTCGTCGAGGATACAGCGGCCGATGTTTCCGGTGGCTCCCACCAGCACGATGTTCGATGCCATGAACGACTCTCCTTCGACCAGACTCTACTCCACCGCTTCATCGGCGCGCTGCAGCAGCGACGCGGGCAGGGGAATTCCGATCTCTTTCGCCAGCTTGAGATTGAGAGCGAGCTTGATCGTTGTTGGCTGCTCGACCGGCATGTCGGCAGGCCTGGTGCCGAGCAGCAGCCTGGCAGCCTGGCGGCCGCGTTGCCGGAACATCTCGTCGAGGCTCGGACCGTAGGCGGCGAGGGCGCCTTCGTGGATGCCCTCCACCCATTGGTACATCGTGCCGAGATTGAGCGCGGTCGCGGCGGCGAAGATCTGCCGCCGGGCGGCAAACAGGAACGAGCTTGCCAGAATGTTGACGACGACCGAGCCCTGGGCCTTGGCGTCTTTCAGCGCAGGCTCGATGTCGTCGGGCTTCGCGATGGGCAGGATCGCGAAGTCGACACCGCCGGCACGCGCCCGGGCCTGCAGTGCGGCCGCCCGCTCGCCGGCCGGATTGGTCGCGTCGACCAGCATCGCCAGCTTCTTCGCATTCGGTAGCAACTCGATCAGGAGTTCCTGCCGCTTGCCGTCGAGTTCGGTGGCCAGGATGCTGATGCCGGTGGTGTTGCCGCCCTGATTGGCGAGAGATCCGACAAGGCCTTCGCCCACCATGTCGTCGGCAATGGCGAGAATCGGGATGGTGCTCGAGGCGGCTTGCGCGGCCTTGGTGGCGAAGGCGCCACCGGTCAGGATCAGATCGACCTTGGCCTCGGCGATCTCGCGAGCGACGGCGGTCATCTGGTCGGGGCGCAGGCTCAAGCCGCGCGGATCCATGGCCAGGTTCTTGCCTTCAACGAACCCCAGGGTCCGGAGTTCTTCGAGGACCGTAGCGATTGTGGGGTCGGTCAGCGGCACGGTGATGACCGTGCCGACGCGATAGATCCGGCCGGACTGTTGCGCACGGGCCGTGCGCGACAGAGCGGCCGCGGCACCGAAACACGCAAGGACTCTCCGCCGATTCATTGTCC
>CAZHQA010000286.1:0-6777 GCA_964533955.1 uncultured Reyranella sp.
TCAAGATGAACGGCAAGCGCCGGCTGATCGGCTCGTTCAACCATGGCTCGATGGCCAACGCCCTGCTGCAGGCGATCGGCGCCCAGGCCTCGCACAAGGGCCGCCAGGTGATCTCGATGTCGGGCGATGGCGGCTTCACCATGATGATGGGCGACTTCATCACCCTCACCCAACTGGGCCTGCCGGTGAAGGTGATCGTGCTCGACAACGGCACCCTGGGCTTCGTCGAGCTCGAGATGAAGGCCTCGGGCTTCGTCGATACCGCCGTCGAACTCAGGAATCCCGACTTCGCGGCGATGGCGGAAGGCATGGGGATCAAGGCGATCCGCGTCGAGGATCCGCACAAGCTCGAAGCCGCCATGCGCGAGGTGCTGGCGCACGATGGCCCGGCGCTGCTCGACGTGGTGAGCGCCCGTCAGGAACTGGTCATGCCGCCCAAGGCGACGCTCGAGCAGGCGACGAACTTCGGGCTGTTCACGCTGAAGGCGGTGATGGACGGGCGAGCCGCCCAGCTGATCGACCTCGCCCGCACCAATCTGCGCATCTGACTCAGGGGAGCACGGCGCCAGGCGCCTCGCTCCCCTGGTGGCGACGCTAACTCTTCTTCTGGTGCGGCGTCCCGATATAGGGAAACACCCTGAGGGTGTCGGTGTGCGGGCTGAGCCCGGTGGGCGGGCATTCCTTCTTGGTCAGGAAAGCCAGCCGATAATCGATCACGTCGTCGGTGAAGACGCGGCCGTTGGGATATTTTGCCGGCTTGCGCGGATCGAAGCTCAGCATGTCCGGCAGGATGCCGTCAGCGTCGATCGCCGCGATCGCCTCCTCGCGCGAATAGTTGCCGGTGTGTCCCATCAGATGGATGAACATCTCCAGCCAGCGGTTGCGGTCGTTGACCGGTTCGCTGGCGTTGTATTCCTCCTTGGTGTCGTCGGTGTTGAAGAAGCTCGAGACCGACGGATGGCCGGCGCGGTCGACATGGATCAGCTTGCCGTCGCGTCGCAGGCTGCAGCGGCCCCAGATTCCGGCAGCCTTGCCGCCAAGCTCGCTGGTCGGCAGCTCGACGACCGTCGAGAAGACGTTGGCCTCGGTGTTCGAATCGACGCCGGTCCACGGCGACTTGCCGGGAACGACGTGCGGCTCGGTGAAATTGCGCTTACCCCTGGTGTCGAACAGATTCTTGATCCCGTCGAAATCGAAGAAGAAGGCGTCGCTGCGTGCGCCCCAGAAGAAGGTGTAGTTGCCCGCCTTGACGATGTTGGGCTGGGGGCCGAACGAGACCTCGGCATCGGAGACGATCCTGGTCCCGACCGGTTCCGGCGAGCGCGATTCGACACCCTTGGCAAGGTAGACGGACGCGCTCTGCCGGCCGTCCTTCACCGGCGAAAACACGTAGCTGAAGGCGATGTCCGTCAGGCAATCGCCGTCGGTGTCGATGTTGACGCGATAGATGGCATCCGGATGGAATCCGTCGGCCGATGGATTGGCGTTGAGGATGATCGCCGTCCGCATCGGATCGGCCGGCGACTGGAAGGCGTAGAGATCGCACAGGTCGAGCCGTTGATCGCCCAACGGTGGGCCGAGGCTCAATCCGGTAAAATGGTTCGACATCCGTCTCTCCGTTGCTGGGGACTTCGAGCCTGTCCGCTATTGCCGCAGGCTAGGTCTTGCAGAATTGCAATTCAAGATTGCAGCTTGACGACACTGACGGTGACAGGCCTCGCGGCCGGGGCCTTTCGGAGGTCGAAAACGCCCGCTGGCCAGGCTTCGCCGCCTGCCCCTAAAGTGGTCTGACCACGGCATGACCAAAATCGACATCAAGAAGCAGGACCCGGAGGAAACACTGAGCGGCGCGGCGCGCGTGCTCACCTTTTTCCGCGACCGCCTCCTCTCGGGAGAGCTCAAGGCCGGCGACCGGCTGCTGCCCGAGCGTGAACTTGCCACGGCGCTCGATGTCAGCCGGCCGGTGCTGCGCGAGGCGTTGCGCTCGCTCGCCATGCTCGGCCTGCTCGACATCCAGCATGGCCGCGGCGCCTTCGTGCGCAGCGCCGACGCCTCGGTACTGGGCCAGGCCCTGACCCTCTGCCTCGCGCCCGAGCCAAACATCCTCGACGACGTGCTGCAGGCGCGTATCGCCATCGAATGCCAGGCGATTCGGCTGGCCTGCGAGCGGGCGAGCGAGCGCGACCTGCAGGCGATCGCCGGCACGCTCGATACGCTGGTCGGCTCGCTCGACGATCCCGAGCTGGGCGGCGAGGCGGATTACGCCTTCCACCTCGCCATCGTGAAGGCGAGCGGCAGCGCCTCGCTGATGAAGATCTACGAGGCGATCTCGCCGCTCCTCATGCGTTCGCACGTCGAGCGCCGGCGCGACACGTTCCGCGAGCCCGCCATCACTTCCGGCCTGGTCGATGCCCACCGGCGCGTCTTCCATTCGCTCGCCAATCGCGATCCCGATGCCGCCGAAGCCGGGTTGCGCGATCATTTCGCGATCGGCGACGAGCTCCGCCGCCGCAACCTAATTTCCGCCTACCAACCGCGAAGGAAACGCTCATGAAGCTCGTCGTCGGCTCCGATCACGCCGGCTTTCCCATGAAGGCCGAGATCCTCGCGTTCCTGAAGGAAAAGGGCCACGACGTGCTGGACGTCGGCTCGCACGATCCCGACCCTGTCGACTTCCCCGACATCGCGCGCCAGGTCGCGGCCGCCATCACCTCGGGCAAGGCCCAGCGCGGCCTGATGATCTGCGGCACCGGCGTCGGCGCCTCGATCGGCGCCAACAAGATGAAGGGCATCCGCGCCGCGGTTTGCCACGACGTTCATTCCGCACATCAATGCGTCGAGCACGACGACGTCAACGTGATGTGCATCGGCGCCCAGATCGTCGGCCCCTGGCTCGCCAAGGACCTGATCGCTGCCTATCTCGACGCCAAGTTCTCGACGGCCGAGGAATTCCGCCGCCGGGTCGCCAAGCTCGCCGACATGGACGCGGGTCGATAGAATTCACCAAACGGAGGAAACGATGAACAAGACACTGACGGCGCTGGCCGTCGCCCTGCTGGCGATGGTCGGCGCGAGCCACGTCGCCCAGGCCGATGCTCTGGACGACATCAAGAAGGCCGGCAAGATCCGCATCGCCATCGATCTCGGCGTGCCGCCCTACGGCATGACCGACGACAAGATGCAGCCGACCGGGCTCGACGTCGAGGCGGCCCAGATGCTCGCCAAGGACTGGGGCCTGCAGTTCGAGCACGTGCCGACCACCGGCGCCTCGCGCATTCCCTCGCTGCAGACCGGCAAGGCCGACCTGGTGATCTCGAGCCTGTCCTTTACCGCCGAGCGCGCCAAGGTGATCGACTTCTCCAAGGGCTATGCCGTGCTGCGCACGGTGATCGCCGCGCCCAAGTCGGTGGACGTCAAGAAGCTTGCCGATCTGGACGGCAAGACGGTCGGCACGGTGCGCGGCACCACGCACGACACCCAGCTGACCAAGGAAGGCCCCAAGGGCATGAAGCTGGTGCGCTACGAGGACGATGCGACCGAGGCGCAGGCTTTCCTCAGCGGCCAGGTCGACATCTTCTCGACCGCCGAGATGATCGTGCCGCAGATCGACAAGAAGAATCCGGCCCGCCAGGTCGAGCTCAAGTTCGTGCTCGACAACTTCAAGCTCTGCGTCGGTGTCAAGAAGGACGAGAAGCGGCTGCTCGAGGAAGTCGACAAGTGGGTGCTCGCCAACATCAAGAACGGCAGGCTGAACGCGCTCAACAAGAAGTACTTCGGCAGCGACCTGCCGGAGCTCATCACCAGCCAGCAGTAGCCCGCCATGAACAAGCTGCTCGCGGGCGTCCTGATCGCCCTGCTGTCGCTCGCCGCGGCGGCTCACGCCGACACGCTCGACGACATCAGGAAGGCCGGCAAGATCCGGATCGCCATCGACACGGCGATCCCGCCCTTCGGCATGACCGACGACAAGATGCAGCCTGCCGGGTCGGACGTCGAAACCGCCCGGCTGCTGGCCAACGACCTCGGCGTGCAACTCGAGATCGTGCCGACCACCGGGCCGTCGCGCATCCCGACCTTGCAGACCAACAAGGCCGATCTCGTCATCTCGACCCTGTCGATCACGCCCGAGCGCGCCAAGGTGGTCGACTTCTCGGTGCCCTACGCCGACCATCCCTCGGTGGTGGCGGCGCTGCCGTCGATCCCGCTCAAGAGCTATGCCGATCTCGACGGCAAGAAGGTCGCCGTGGTGCGCGGCACGACGCAGGACACCGACCTCACGCGGGAGGCCAAGGGCGCGCAGCTGGTGCGCTACGAGGACGACGCCACCATGGCCCTCGCCTTCGCCTCGGGCCAAGTCGACATCCTGGCGACCGCGCGCTCGCTCCTGCCCGCGATCAGCAAGAAGAACGCCGGCCGCACCGCCGAGTCGAAGATCACCATGCAGACCTTCTATCTCGCGATCGGCCTGCGCAAGAACGAGCCGCAGCTCAAGGCCTGGGTCGACGACTGGGTCAGGACCAACCTCAGGAACGGCAAGCTCGCGGCGATCTACAGGAAGTATCACGGCATCGACATTCCGGCCGACCAGCTGCTGAAGGCCGGCGGATAAGCCATGGCTTCATGCTCTTCCGGACCGCGGGCCTCCGGCCCGCTCATGCTTCATGAGGCGGGCCGGAGGCCCGCGGTCCGGAAGACATGAACTACCAGTTCGATTTCGCATTCCTCGCCGAGCGCTGGCCGGATTTCGTCGCCGGCGCCTGGCTCACCATCCAGCTCACGGTCGCCTCGATCGCGCTCGGGCTGGTGGTCGGAACGATCTGCGCGCTGGCCCGCGTCTATGGCGGCCCCTGGCTGAGGCGGCCGGTCGGCGCCTATGTCGAGTTGATCCGCAACACGCCTCTGCTGGTGCAGATCTTCATCGTCTATTTCGGCCTGTCGAGCCTCGGCCTCAAGCTCTCGGCCGAGGTCTCGGCCGTCATCGCCCTGGTGGTGAACGGCGGCGCCTATACGACGGAGATCATGCGTGCCGGCATCCAGTCGATCCAGCGCACCCAGCTCGAGGCGGCAGATTGCCTGGGTCTCACCCGCCTGCAGACCATCCTGCACGTCGTGCTGCTGCCGGCGATGGAGCGCGTCTACCCCGCGTTGACCAGCCAGTTCGTCCTCCTGATGCTCGCCTCGTCGATCACCTCGCAGATCTCGACCGAGGAGCTCACTGCGACCGCCAACCTCGTGCAGTCCGACACCTATCGCAGCTTCGAGGTCTACATCATCGTCGCGGTGGTCTATCTCGGCCTGTCGGCGCTCTACCGCTTCGCCTTCTGGCTGATCGGACTGGTGCTGTTCGAGCGCAAGCGCCGGCTGGGGACCGCGCTGTGATCCAGCTCAACGCCAACCACTTCCTCTACCTCCTGCAGGCGGCGACCTGGACCCTGCTGTTGTCGCTGATCGCCTTCGTCGGCGGCTCGATCGTGGGCCTGGCGATCGCCCTGCTCCGCGTCTCGAAGAGCGCCGTGCTGCGCGGCGTGGCCAGCGGCTACATCCAGCTCATCCAGGGCACGCCGCTGCTCATCCTCCTGTTCCTGTCCTATTTCGGACTGGGGATCGCGGGCTACAAGCTTGTGCCGATCGTCGCCGCCGGCCTTTCCCTCACGCTCTACGCCGCGGCCTTCCTGGGCGAGATCTGGCGCGGCTGCATCGAGTCGGTGCCGCGTACCCAGTGGGAGGCGTCGGACTGCCTCGGCCTCAACCGCTTCCAGCAGTACGCCTACGTCGTCCTGCCGCAGGCGGTGCGACTGGCCATCCCGCCGACCGTGGGCTTCATGGTGCAGATCGTGAAGAACACCTCGCTCGCCTCGGTCATCGGATTCGTCGAACTCGCGCGCGCCGGCCAGATCGTCAACAACTCGACCTTCGAGCCCTTCACGATCTTCGTCGTCGTGGCCGCGATCTATTTCGCGATGTGCTACCCGCTGTCGCTGGCGGCACGCGCCCTCGAAAGGAAGGCCCATGTCGGACGCTGAGGCGCCAAGGGAGGAGCCACGCGACGCGATCGTCCGGATCAGGGACGTGGTCAAGGAATTCGGCGCGCTGCGCGTGCTCGACGGGGTGGGCTTCGACGTCGCCCCCGGCCAGGTCGCCGCCATCGTCGGACGCAGCGGCTCGGGCAAGAGCACGCTGCTGCGCTGCATCGCCGGGCTCGAGACCGTGCAGGCCGGGTCGATCACGGTGTGCGGCCACGATGTCGGCCGCCCCGGCAGCGCCGCCCGCGCCCAGCTGCGGCGCGACGTCGGCATGGTTTTCCAGAGCTACAACCTGTTTCCCCATCTCACCGTCGAGCGCAACATCACCCTGGCGCTCACGCTGGTGAAGAAGGCGTCGCGCGACGAAGCGATGGTCAAGGCGGCCGAGGTATTGAGCCTGGTCGGCCTGACCGACAAGCGCACGGCCTATCCCGAGCAACTGTCGGGCGGCCAGCAGCAGCGCGTGGCGATCGCCCGCTCGCTCGCCCTGCAGCCGCAGGTCATGCTGTTCGACGAGGTCACCTCGGCGCTCGACCCCGAGCTCACCGCCGAAGTGCTGGCGGTGATGGAGGATCTCGCGCGGCGCGGCATGACCATGATCACCGTGACGCACGAGATGGGCTTCGCCCGACGGGTCGCCGACCTGGTCGTGTTCATGCACAAGGGCAAGGTGTGGGAGATCGGCCCGACCGACGAGCTGTTCGCCCGGCCCAAGACCGCCGAATTCAGCCAGTTCGTTTCGAGCGAGCTTTAG
>CAZHQA010000287.1:0-6718 GCA_964533955.1 uncultured Reyranella sp.
GCTTACTGCGTGGCGAGCATGCCCACGCGCTTGAGGTTTTCGGTCTCGATCTTGATCTGCTCGCGCGCTGCCTTGTCGTAGGCCGCGGTGTCGAGATAGAGCGTTGGCATGTTGTAGGTCGCCATGACGGCCTGCGTCGCCTCGTCGAACAGTGCATCCTTCATGGCGCCGTGGATTTTCTTCACGATGGCGGCGTCCATACCCCGGGGCCCGCACACGCCATAGGGCGAGTTGACGACCAGGTCGATGCCCGCGTCCTTCAAGGTGCGCACCTCGGGAAACAGCTTCATGCGCTCGGAGCCCCACACCACCAGCAGGCGGAACTTGCCGGCCTGCACCAGCGGTATCCAGCCCGAGGCGTCAGCCACTGCGTCGATCTGGCTGCCGAGCAGGCCGTTGTAGAGATCTCCGCCGCCCTTGTAGGGCACATGCGTGAGCCCGATGCCCAGCCGCTGCTGCAGGTCGACCATGACCAGGTTCTGAATCGAGGCCTGGCCGAACGTGCCGTAGGTGAGCTTGCCCGGATGGGCCTTGGCATCGGCAACAAGCTCCTCGAGCGTCTTCCACGGGCTGTCGCTGCGCACCACGATGCCGTGCACCGAGCCGGAGAGCTGGATGATGTAGGTGAAGTCGGCGAGAGCATCGTAGGGCGGTTTGTCGGCCATCATGGCGGCGCGGAACGTGCCGGTGTGGACCTGGCCCAGCGTGTAGCCGTCGGGCCTCGCGTCCTTCAGCGCCACGCCGCTCAGCGAGGCATTGGCGCCCGGCTTGTTGTCCGGCACCACCGACTGGCCGAGCCGCTTGCCGGTCTGCTCGGCGATCACGCGCAGAAAGGCGTCGGCCGAGGCGCCGGGTGGCCAGGGGATCACCAGGCGGATCGTGTGCTGAGGCCACTCGCCCTCGGCACGGGCGATCGCAGGAGCGGCGAGCGCAGCCAGCAGAACGCTGCGGCGGCGCATCAGGCGAGCTCCGCGGCCGCGATCAGCCAGGGCTCGTTCTTGGCATCCGCGATCCACTGCTTCATTGGCGCGTAGCCCAGCAAAGCGTTGCAGTAGGCCTCGGCATCCGAATCGAGCTTCACGCCATAGGTGCGCAGCCGGGTCACCACCGGCGCGTACATCGCATCGGCGGCGCTGATGGTGCCGAACAGGAAGCCCTCGTCCTTGTTGGCGGCGGCGCCGGCGAAGCGCTTACGGCAGTCGCGCCACAGGCCGGTGATACGCTCGATATCGGCGCGGACCTGGGGCGTCATGCCCTTGCCCGGATAGGAGGAGCGGATGTTCATCGGCATGCTGTTGCGCAGGTCGGTGAACCCCGCATGCATCTCGGCCGAAATCGAGCGGGCATGGGCGCGCGCCGCCGGCGAGGCCGGCCACAGTCCGGCTTCCGGCTTGATGTCGTTCAGGTATTCGGCGATCGCGACCGACTCCCAGACGGCGAGCCCCCGATGCAGCAGCACCGGCACGCGGCCCGACGGCGAATGCTTGCGGATCGTGGGCTGCGTTTCGGGCATGTCGAGGGGAACGATGATCTCCTCGAACTCGATGCCGGCGATCTTGGCGATCAACCAGCCGCGCAGCGACCACGACGAATAGTTCTTGTTGCCGATCACCAGCGTGAAGTCGGCCATGTACCCTCCTTGAACCGCGCCGCCCGGCTTACGTTACTTGCCAGCGACCGACTTTGGCCGGCAATGTTAACCACTACCCTACATCCTGGTGAACATGCCCATGCCGCTGCCTTTCGTCGACCGCTCTTCTTCTGCCCTGCCGGTGCAGTTTGTCCTTCCGCCAAAATGGCGCAGCTGGCTCAAGGAACAGAGCGCCGCGCGGCGCGGCTGGCTCGACTCCCTCGGCATTTCCGGCAAGGCCGGCGATTTCGCAGTGCTGCCCGGACGCGATGGCAAGGCTGCCGGTGCAGTCCTTGTGTTGTCGGCCGCGCCCAGCCTGTGGGATTTCGGCGCGCTCGCCACCCGACTGCCTGCCGGCACCTGGAAGCTGGGCGACACTGCGCCTGTTTCGCCGACCGATGCCGCCGTGGCGATCGGCCTCGGCAGCTGGCGGTTCGAGCGCTATCGCTCGAACAAGGCCAAGGCGGGACCGAAGATCGTGTGGCCGCAGGGCGTCGACAAGACGCGCGCCACGGCGATCGTGGAATCGGTTTGCCTCGCCCGTGATCTCATCACCACGCCGTCTTCAGACATGGGCCCGGCGGAGCTCGCCGAGGCGGTGCAGGCGCTGGGCAAGGCGCACAAGGCAACCGTCAGCGTCATCGTGGGCGACGAGCTCCTGCAGAAGAACTACCCGATGGTCCATGCCGTCGGCCGTGCCTCGAGCCGGGCCCCGCGGCTGATCGATCTGACCTGGGGCAAGCCCGGGGATCCCAAGGTGACGCTGGTCGGCAAGGGCGTGTGCTTCGATACCGGCGGCCTCGACCTGAAGCCCGCCTCGGGCATGCTCAACATGAAGAAGGACATGGGTGGGGCCGCCACCATGCTGGCGGTCGCCGGCATGATCATGGGAACGAACCTGCCGGTGCGCCTGCGCCTCCTCATCCCGGCGGTCGAGAACAGCGTGTCGGGCAATGCCTTCCGCCCGCTCGACGTGGTGCCGACGCGCAAGGGCATCACTGTCGAGATCGGCAACACCGACGCCGAAGGCCGCCTGATCCTGTGCGATGCCCTGCACGAGGGTGCGTCGGAGAAGCCCACGATGATGGTCGATTGCGCGACGTTGACCGGGGCGGCGCGCGTGGCCCTAGGCACTGACCTGCCGGCGCTGTTCTGCAATGACGACACGCTGGCCGATCAGCTGATCGCCTCGGGCAAGAGCGTCGCCGAGCCGGTTTGGCGCATGCCGCTGTTCAAGGGCTATCGTCGCCTGCTCGACAGCAAGGTGGCCGACATCAACAACGCGCCGGGCGTGGCTTTCGGCGGCGCCATCACCGCCGCGCTCTATCTCCAGGAGTTTGTGCCCGACGACGTGCCATGGGCGCATTTCGACATGATGGCATGGAACAACACAGCGAAACCCGGCCGGCCGGAGGGTGGCGAAGCCCAGGCGGCCCGCGCTATCTTCTCCGCCATCGAACAGAGGGTGAAAGCATGACCTACACGCTCGACCAGCTCGCCGCCGACATCAAGGCCGCGCTCAAGGCCGACCCGGGCAAGGGCGGCAAGGAGGCGGTCTGCAAGTTCGTCTCGAAGGTGTGTCTCGACAAGGCATTCGTCGAAAAGTACCTGACGCCCGAGCAGTGCAAGCCGCGCAAGGTGCTGTACGAGGACCCCGATCTCGGCTTCTGCATCTGTGGCCACGTCTACGTGAAGCCGGCGCACGGCGAGCCGCACGACCACGGCTCGAGCTGGGCGATCTACGGCCTGGCCGAAGGCGACACCGAAATGACCGACTGGAAGGTCGTGCGCAAGGGCGACGGCGCCAATCCGACCCTGGTCGAGCCGGAAAGGATCTACACGCTGCGTGCAGGCGACGCACACTTTTACGACGTGCACGTCATCCATTCTCCCAAGCGCGACACCGTCACCAAGCTGGTGCGCATCGAGGGCGCCAACCTCGATCGCATCAAGCGCTCCAACATCAAGAAGGCAGAACCCCTTGCGGCGAAGTAGGGGACTGATTCGCAGGACAGCTGTTCTGCTGGTGGTGCTCTGCGCGCCGGCGGCGGCGCAGACGCAGCTCGAACTCACGTCCCGGGCGGCCGACGAATTGAACGCCGCGGAGGTGCGAATGAAGGCCGTTTACGACGGCCTCGCCGCACATTACGGCGCCGATTCCAGGGACCGGCTCGAGAATGCGCAGGATGCCTGGGAGCAGTACCGCGACAAGCAATGCACTTTCGAGAACAAAGGCACCGAAGGCGGCACGATCCACCAGATGCTGATCTACAAGTGCCTGAAGTCGCGGACCGACCGGCGCATTGCCGAACTCAAGCGCCAGGAGAACTGCGAGGAAGGCGACCTCAGCTGCGTTCGGGATTAGGCGCGTTCTGACGCGCCGCGCAGAAGAGAACGGGCCACCGGAGTGGAGCGCGCCCGAGCGCGTCTAATACCCCGTCTTAGGATCCACCGTGTGGATCAGCGGCTGGCCGGCGCGCAGGCGCTTGATGTTCTCGATCACGCCCGGCGACGCGGTGCGCGGGTTGGTGGCAC
Organism: uncultured Reyranella sp.; assembly: GCA_964533955.1. Classification (GTDB taxonomy): domain Bacteria; phylum Pseudomonadota; class Alphaproteobacteria; order Reyranellales; family Reyranellaceae; genus Reyranella. Next base: position 4,166 of record CAZHQA010000287.1, read on the forward strand.
CGGCGATGTGCGGCGTCACCTGCACCTTGGGATGTGTCCAATAGGGATGGTCGGCCGGCAGCGGCTCGGTGTTGAACACGTCGAGCACCGCGCCGCTGAGATGGCCTGCCTCGAGCGCCGCCAGAAGGTCGGCATCCACGACATGGCCGCCGCGCGCCATGTTGATAAAGAAGGCGCCGTTCGGCAGGGCCGCGAAGGCCTTGGCGCCGAGGATGCCGTGCGTCTCGCGGGTGAGCGGCAGGACGTCGACCAGGATATCGCTGCGCGACAGGAATTTCGCGAACCCGCCGGCGCCATGAAACGTCTCGATGCCCGGCAACATCTTGGCCGTGCGGCTCCAGCCTGCGGTCGGGAAGCCCAGCGCCGCGAACTTCCTGGCCGTGTCCTGGCCGATTGTGCCCAGCCCCATGACGCCGATGCGGCGATGCAAGGTGTCGACGAAGTCGAGCGGCTTCCACGCCTTCGCCCGCTGGCTCGCGGCGTATTTGTCGATGTCGCGGTGATGGCGCAGCGCCCAGAAGATCGCGTACTCGCTCATCTGGCCGATCAGCCCGTCATCCATGATGCGCACGATCGGCACGCCCGTTGGCAGCTTGTCGTCGGCCAGCAGGTGATCGACACCCATGCCGAGCGACACGATCAGCCGCAGGTTCCTGAGCGTCGCCAGGAGACCGCGGTCGGGCTTCCAGGCCAGCGCCACCTCGATATCGTCGGTCGCGCCCAGCCCCTCGCCGATGGTGCGGTAGTCGAGCGGCCCCAGTCCGGCCTCGAGCACTTTCTTCCAGTGCTTTCCGTCGGTGTCGCGGCTGATATAGGCAATCGCTCCGGCCATCCCTGTCCTCGTCACGATATCGCTGTACCAAGCAAGCTTTAGAACGATTGCCTCATGAAGGCGAGGCAGCGTGCATGATCTGGCGGCTTGATCCAGCGCAAACCGCCCATCCTGTTCTTGGCGTAGGAGAGGCTATGCGCAGGGCTTCAATTCTTGTTTGGCTGTTGGCGGCCGGAGCCGCCGGGATGGCCGGCTGTGGCGGGCCCAATACGACAGGCAACGAGCTGGGCGGCGTCATATCGTGGTCCGGGCAGAGCCCGGCCGCCGCCTTCAAGGATGCCGAGGCGCATTGCCAGAAGGTGAACAGGCGCGCGCGCATTACCCAGATCGTGCAACCGACCTCCGATACCAAGGGCGCGGTCGTCTTCAGTTGCGAGTAGGCACCAAGAAAGGGAGAGCAACCACATGAAATCGATCACCGACCGGGCGGAAGTCTCGATCGACTTCCCCGACAAGGCCTACATGGGTGCCTTCGGCCGCGAGTCGTCGTTCGACGTGAAGGTGGAGGCCGAAGAGGTCCTGCTGCGCATCATTCGACCAGGCGAGGAACGGCGCGAAATCGCCATCCACCTGCACTACTACCTGCTCGCCGACATCCTGAAGGAACTGGGGCAGGGCCTCGCCCGGGAGAAGGCATTGGATGAAGCACATCTGGAGGCCATGCGGGTCGGCGCGAAGGCGCTGGTGCGGGCGCTTTCACCCGGCGCGTGAAAGGGCTTTCTCCTTCGGCTACCCCACTGTCTCCAGATTGAATGCCGCGGCGATCAGCGCCTTGGTGTAGGGCGTCTGCGGCGAGTTGAACACCTGGGCGGCGGGCCCGCGCTCAACCACCTTGCCGTCGCGCAGCACCACGACCTCGTCGGCCAGTGCCCGCACCACCTTCAAATCGTGGCTGATGAAGAGATAGGCGAGCTTGTGGCGGACCTGCAGATCGCGCAGCAGGTCGACGATCTGCGCCTGCACGCTCATGTCGAGCGCCGACGTCGGCTCGTCGAGCACGATGAAGCGCGGCTTCAGCACCAGCGCGCGGGCGATCGCAATGCGCTGGCGCTGGCCGCCGGAGAATTCGTGCGGGTAGCGCTCGCGCACGCCCGCGAAGCGGTCGGCGTCGAGCCCGACCTCGGCCAGCGCCTCGTCGATCATGCGAGTGCGCTCGGCCGGCGTGCCGATGCCGTGCACCTCCAGCCCCTCGCCCACGATCTCGCCGACCGACATGCGGGGGCTGAGCGAGCTGAACGGATCCTGGAATACGATCTGCATCTGGCGGCGCAGCGGGCGGATGTCGCGCTGGCCGAGCTTCTGCAGATCCTGGCCGTCGAATTCGATGCCGCCCTGGCTGCGTTCGAGCCGCAGCAGGGCGAGGCCAAGGGTCGTTTTCCCCGAGCCCGATTCGCCGACCAGGCCGATGGTGTGTCCCTGCTTGAGCGCGATCGATATGCCGTCGACCGCCTTCACGTAGCCCACGGTGCGCCGCAGCACGCCGCGCTTGATCGGGAAGTGCACCTTCAAATCGTCGAGCCGCACGATCACCGGTGCGCTGGGGTCGGCCTGGGCCGGCCGGCCCTTGGGCTCGGCCTGCAGCAAGTGCTGCGTGTAGGCGTGCCGCGGGTTGTCGAATACCTCGGCCACCGGTCCCTGCTCGACGATCTCGCCCTGGGTCATCACGCAGACGCGGTCGGCCACCTTGCGCACGATGCCGAGATCGTGGGTGATGAACAGCA
>CAZHQA010000288.1:0-6677 GCA_964533955.1 uncultured Reyranella sp.
ACGGAGGTTCGACCTCGCAAGGACTCTCGATGCTCAAAGACATCTGACGTGCTCCTGTCACTGACGGGCCGTGCCGGCCGCCACCTGGGCGTGCGGCGTACAGCCGAAGTAGATCCGGCATTGCAACCGAGAGGCTTTTGACTCGCTCGACACCAGTGTCGAGGCGTCATCGGGCACCGGCCTTACGGCGCCGATGCACAACAATGCGACGGCGAGCGTGGCGATCTTGATCAGGCTGGCGATGATCGACATCCGGTTGCGTCCTCTCCTCGGACGCCCGAATAGCTAGAACCGATCAGGTATGGATTCGAGACAGATGCCGCCCGTCCGGCATAGGTCCGACATATGAAGACGTATGAAGACCAGTCACGGCCGCAGCATCAGGATCCTATGCTGTTCCTATGGGCTGGAGCGTCGACACGTCTCGAATTCCTAAGCAACGCCCTTCCAATCTTTGTGTGGAAATGAGGCGCCGTTCATGTTGTTGCAGCGCAAGGATCCCCTCTATCGCATCACGCTGATCGCCAAGGCCTGGCATGTCCGCCGGCCTCGCGCCACGCTTGACCATGCGTTCGACAATGTCGACGACGCGGTGGCCTTCGTGCGGAACGACAGCAGCGGGACGGCGGAGTACGTCGAGCTCGTGGCAGGCAACACCTACATGGTGAAGCGAGTGGGACGCGCCTGATAGCGCCGGCGATCCGCGGCTCCTATGCCGGTCCTATGCGCCGATGCCTCACACCCTCTCGAAATCCTACGCCCGCACCTCCTACATCAGGGCATCCAAACGGGAGTTAAGCGCGATGTTCAGCGTCGCTTCGATCCATGACGAGGAGCCTCCGTCTACCCGGACGGCGCAATTGGCCGAAAAGACCAGCCGATTGCTCCTGATGATCCTGTGCGTCAGCCCGATTGCCCTGTTTCCGGTCGCCTTGGCGGTCAGGGCGTACGGCTATTTCTTCCCCTAGAGTTGCCCGTCCCAAATTGCACTACATCTATGATGCAATTCGGACCTAATTAGGCGTTGACCCTGCTGCCGCAGGGCGTAAAACCGCCCCCCGTTTCTCCCCGTACGGATTTTTCACGCAACGGGCGAGACGCGAGGGAGTGCGTTCCTGACCATGTCCGGCAACGAATCGACGGTACGGCCGCAAGGCCGCAGCCGCACCGCGACCCTCACCATGGCTGCGCTGGGCGTGGTGTTCGGCGACATCGGCACCAGCCCGCTTTACACGGTCAAGGAATGTTTCAGCGAGTTCACGGGCCTCAAGCCCGTCCAGGAGGACGTGTTCGGCATCCTCTCGCTGATCACCTGGGCGCTGATCGTCATCGTCACTGTGAAATACGTCATGGTCGTCATGCGCGCCGACAACCACGGCGAAGGCGGCGTGCTCGCCCTGATGGCCCTGGTGTCGCGCCGGGCCGAGATCTCGCCGCGCCGGCGCAATCTCTACCTCATGCTGGGCATGGCCGGCGCGGCGCTGTTCTACGGCGACTGCCTGCTCACTCCGGCGATCTCCGTGCTGAGCGCCATCGAGGGCCTGAACGTCGCCACCCCGGCGTTCGAGCCGCTGGTCGTGCCGATCTCGCTCGGCGTGCTGGTCGGGCTGTTCGCCGTGCAGCGCGTCGGTACCGCCGGCGTCGGCCGCTGGTTCGGGCCGATCACCCTGGTCTGGTTCGTCGCCATCATGATCCTCGGCCTGAAGCAGATCGTCGAGATGCCGCAGGTGCTGGCCGCGCTGTCGCCGCACCATGCCATCGCGTTCATGTTCCGCCACGGCTTTGTCGCCTTCATCGCGCTGGGCGCGGTCACCCTGGCGGTCACCGGCGCCGAAGCGCTCTATGCCGACATGGGCCATTTCGGCCGCCATCCGATCCGGCTGGCCTGGCTCGGCGTGGTGCTGCCCTCGCTGCTTGCCAACTATTACGGCCAGGGCGCGCTCTTGCTGGCCGATCCCAAGGCGCTGGAGAATCCCTTCTTCCTGCTGGCGCCGTCGTGGGCGCTCTATCCGATGGTGGCGCTCGCCACCGCTGCCACGGTGATCGCCTCGCAGGCCACCATCTCGGGCGCTTTCTCGATGGCGCAGCAGGCCTCACTGCTGGGCTTGAGCCCGCGCGTGCGGGTCACGCACACGTCGGCCAGCGAGCACGGGCAGATTTACGTGCCGGCGGTCAACTGGCTGCAGCTGATCGGCGTGGTGCTGCTGGTGCTGGGCTTCAAATCATCGACCAATCTTGCCGCGGCCTACGGCATTGCCGTCACCGGCACCATGCTGGTCACCACGCTGCTGGTCTTCGTACTGGCCGTGCGCGCCTGGAAGTGGAGCTGGCCATTCGCCATCGTCGTGCTCGGCAGCTTCATGGCGATCGACGCCACGCTGATGTCGGCCAACATGGTGAAGTTCGTGCAGGGCGGCTGGGTGCCGCTGGCGCTGGCGATCGCCATCTTCACCGCCATGTGGACCTGGATGCAGGGCCGCATCGCCGTGGCGGCGCGCGAGCAGGAAGACTCGCTGCCGATGGAGACGCTGCTTGCCAGCATAACCCCGGCGCGGATCCATCGCCCCCAGGGAACGGCGGTCTATCTGACCGCGTTCTCGGGCAACGCGCCCAACTGTCTGCTGCACAATCTCAAGCACAACGAGGTGCTGCACGAACAGGTCGTGCTGCTCACGGTCCAGGTCCCCGACGAGCCGTACGTGCCGCCCAATTCGCGTGCCCAGGTGAAACATCTCGGCAAGGGCGTGCACCATGTCGTGCTGCGCTACGGCTTCATGGAGCAGCCCGATGTGCCGCGCGACCTGGGGCCGCTCGCCGAACGCGGCGTGCCGGTCGACCCGATGCGCACCTCCTACTTCGTCGGCCGCAACACCTTCGTTGCGGCGGCCCGCCCCTTGCTGCCGCGCTGGCAGGAGAAATTGTTCCTGGTGCTGTCGCGGGTTGCCTCGAGCGCCGGCGACTTCTTCCAGTTGCCGGCCAACCGGGTGGTCGAGCTGGGCAGCCGCATCGAAATCTAGGTCAGGCCGCCTCGAGCAGGGCGAGGTAGAGCGCGAAAAGAAACCCTCCGACAGCCGGAAGTACGACCGCGGATCCGCCCTTGTGCAGCGCCTCGGGAACCATGGCATGCGTCACCAGGGCGAGGATTGCACCGCCCGCCACGGCCTGGGCCAGCACCGCTGCCGTCGAGTGCGCATGGCTGATCAGGAGCTTGCCCGCGACTGCCGCCACGACCCCCGCCGCCAGCACGGTCGACCACAGCCAAAAGATCGCGCGATCGGAGAAGCCGGCCTTGCGCAGCATCGCGGCGCTGGCGGCTGCCTCCGGGATGCCGCCCAGGAACATGCCGAGTACCAGGGTGAGCGACAGGCTTTCGAAACCACCGAACTTCGCGCCGATCACCAGGCAGCCGGGAATGGTATCGAGGATATTGCCGAACACGATGGCAAGGCCTGCCCCTTTGCCTTCCTTGGCCTCGTGAAGCAACTGCTGCTCCTCGCGGCGGCTGACGTGCCCGAGGCTCTCGCTCGCCATCTGTGCCCACAACGCGGGATCGACGCCGTCCGACCGCAAATTGGACAGCGCACGCTCACGGCTGAGCTTGCGCACCTGCTCGGCAACCACCGGATCATCGGCCAGCAACCGGTCGAAATCCGGCTTGGCGATGGTCAGGAGCCGGCTGTCGAGCCTGGCCTGCACGGTCGCCGTGCGGCTGCCGCCGCTCAGCAGAGCCATCTCGCCGAAGGCCTGGCCGGCGCCGAGCTCGGCCAGCAGCTTTTGCGTACCGCTGGCGCGAACCTCGACGCCACCGTCGGCAACGATGTACAGCGCATCGCCTGGATCGCCCGCCTCGAACACGACCTCGCCGGCCTTGACCTCGCGTGATTGGGCGCGGTCGAGCAGCGGCTCGATGTCCTCCGCCGGCAAATGGCGGAGCAGATCGCACTGCGCGAGCAGGCCGAGCTTCTCGCTCGCGGCGCGGCGCTTGCGGTTCAGCGCGTACTCCATGAAGCGCGAGGGATAGCGCAACGCTGCCCCCTTCTCTTCCAGGAACAGCGACGCCACGTAATAGACGATCGCGCCGGCGGCGAACCCGCCGGCAATTATGGCCCAGGCGAGATGGATGCCCGCGCCTTCTTGTGTCAGCTCGTGCGCGCCTTCAAAGCCCAGTTCGATCGCCAATGCGGCAATCAGCGAACCGGCAGCGAATGCCAGCACGCAGGCCAGTACCTTCTTGGAAAACGGAATATAGAGACCAAGCACTGCGCCGATGAGCACCGAGCTGGTCGTCGCCAGGCCGAGAACCGCCACTTGCAGGATATCGAAGGCGGAAACGCCCAAGGTGCCTCTCCCCATTCGGTTGTCTCATGGGCGGCCCCCTCTTTGGCATATGAGCGGCATAGGAAAGTGCGCGCCGCGATCTTGTCCGGCATGCTTCGATCCTCATGGATTTCCTATGCCGCTTTGCCCATTTATGCCCTCGAAAGTGAGGAGGATCGCATGCGCGATCGCGTGGACATTGCCATTCCTGCCGCGGCCCAATCGGCCGCCGAGGCGCTCGGACTCAAGGTCTCGCGCAGCGTGACCACCGGTACCCGCGTGCGAGGTATTTCGCGTGAGGACGCCGAGATCGCCATCGAGTGCCTGCGCGACTGGGGCTTTTCCGCGCGCATCCTGGAAATCACGCCGCACGACAAGGGCCCATCTTCCGCCGACATGAAGCAGGCCGCGTAGGGCTGCACATCTTGTCGACGCTAGCTGGAACACGTGGCCGTCAGGCCACTGGCTCGACGCTGGCGGCACTTGGCGTCGTGTTCGGCGACATCGGCACCAATCCGCTGTTCACGGTGAAGGTCTGCTTCAGCGATTTCACCGGGCTGGAGCCGACGCCGGCGAACGTGCTCGGCATCCTGTCGCTCATCACCTGGGTGCTGATCGTGGTCGTCACGTTGAAATACGTGATGGTGGTGATGCGGGCCGACAATGATGGCGAAGGCGGCGTGCTTGCGCTGATGTCGCGCGTCATGCGGGACGGCGGCGGCACCGACCGGCGTCGGCGAGTGTTCCTGGTGCTCGGCGTGGCCGGTGCCGCCCTGTTCTACGGCGACTGCCTGATTACGCCCGCCATGTCGGTGCTGAGCGCCTTCGAGGGCCTGGACGTGGCGACGCCGGCCTTTGGCCCGTATGTGGTGCCGTTGTCTCTCGCAGTGCTCGTTGTGCTCTTCCTCGTGCAGCGCCTCGGCACCGCCGGCATCGGCCGCTGGTTCGGGCCGATCATGCTGGTGTGGTTCGCCGTCCTGTTCGTGCTCGGCGTGCCGCAGCTCGTCGCCCGTCCCGATGTGCTGGCCGCGCTATCGCCGCACCATGCCCTCGACTTCATGATTCATCAGCGCTTCGTCGCTTTCGTGGCGGTGGGCGCGGTGACGCTTGCGGTCACGGGCGCCGAGGCGCTCTACGCCGACATGGGGCATTTCGGCGCGAGGCCCATCCGCCTCGCTTGGCTCGTGGTCGTGCTGCCGGCACTGATGGTCAACTATTTCGCCCAGGGCGCTCTTTTGCTCGACGACGCGAGCGCGGCCGCCAACCCGTTCTTCAAGCTGGCACCGCAGTGGGCGATCTATCCCCTGGTGGTCCTCGCCACGGCGGCCACCGTGATCGCCTCGCAAGCGACGATTTCCGGCGCCTTCTCGATGGCCCAGCAGGCCGCCCTGCTCGGCCTCAGCCCGCGCGTGCGCATCGAGCACACTTCGCCCACCGCTTTCGGCCAGATTTACGTGCCGGCCATCAACTGGCTCCAGTTGGTAGGCGTCGTGCTGCTGGTGCTCGCCTTCAAGACATCGTCCAACCTCGCGGCGGCCTATGGCACCGCCGTCACCGCCACCATGCTGGTCACCACCCTGCTGGTCTTCGCGCTGGCGCGGCGCGAATGGGGCTGGAGCTGGCCGCTCGCCATTGGCGTGCTCGGCACATTGGCCGTGGTCGATCTGGCACTGGTGTCGGCCAACATGTTGAAGTTCGTCCAAGGTGGCTGGGTGCCGGTGCTGGTCGCCATCGCCGTCTTCACCACGATGTGGACGTGGCAGCGTGCCCGCGCGGCGCTGGTCCTCCAGGAGCTGGAAGGCGCCGTGCCCATCGAGACCTTCCTTTCCGGCATCAGTCCCGGCCGCCTGCATCGGCCGCAGTTCACCGCGGTCTATCTCACCGCGCAGCCCGGCAACACCCCCAACTGCCTTTTGCACAACCTCAAGCACAATCAAGTGCTGCACGAGCATACGGTGTTGCTCAAGGTCGAAGTGATCGACGAACCCTATGTACGGGCCGGCAGCCGCGCCAGCCTCGTCCATCTCGGCAAGGGCTTCCATCAGGTCGTGCTGCGCTACGGCTTCATGGAGCAGCCCGACGTGCCGGCGGACCTTGCTGCCCTGGAAGATCGCGGCGTGCCGTTCGATCCGATGCGCACCAGCTATTTTGTCGGACGGAGCAAATTCGTGGCGTCGAGCCGGCCGCTGTTGCCGCGCTGGCAGGAGCACATTTTCCTGGCGATCGCCCGCGTCGCCGCCAGCGCCGCCGATTTCTTCGGGTTACCCGCCAACCGGGTGGTCGAGTTGGGCAGCCGGATCGAGATCTAGTTCGTGGCCCGGACGTCCTGTCTCTACGAGTTGGATGACTGTGGAGTGCCC
>CAZHQA010000289.1:0-6669 GCA_964533955.1 uncultured Reyranella sp.
AGCGGCTGTACCAGCCGGCCGGGCGGGTGCCGATGGTCCTGGCGATGCTTTCCGTCGCGAGCTCGATCTGCCGGCGCTCGTAGTCGGGCGGCATGTTGCCGTGGATCTCCCACTTGTAGCCGTGGCCGGCCACGTCCCAGCCGGCCTCGCGCATGGCGGCGCAGGCCTCGGGGTTGCGCTCGAGCGCGCGGGCGATGGCGAAGATCGTGCAGGGCAGTTTGCGCCGGGTGAACATGCGGTGGAGACGCCAGAAGCCGACGCGGCTGCCGTACTCGAACATGCTCTCGGCGCCGAGGTCGCGACCCTTGACCGCGGCCGTCGAGCCTTCGGTCAGGCCGGTCTCCGAGGCGGGCGCGCCGTCCGGCACGGAGACTTCGCCGCCTTCCTCGTAGTTGATGACGAAATTGACCGCGACGTGTGCGCCGCCCGGCCATCTGGGATCGGGCGGATGTCGCCCGTAGCCCACGAAGTCGCGGACGCGGCCGGCCTCTTCATCGGTCATGATTTTCCTCCCGGCGCGAACCTTATCGCGAACCGGCGGAATGTGCTCTACGCTTGGCGCATGACCGACATCAGGCGAATCGATCCCGGCCCGCGCATGAGCGAGGCAAGCGTTCACGGCGACCGCATGTACCTCTCGGGCATGATCCCGGAGGACACCTCGCAGGACATTACCGGCCAGGTGAAGCAGGCGCTGGGCGAAATCGACGCTCTGCTGGCGAAAGGCGGCAGCGACAAGACGAAGATCCTGACCGCCACCATCTGGCTGGCCGACATCGCCGACTTCGCCGCCATGAACGCGGTATGGGACGCCTGGGTCGTGCCGGGCCACACGCCGGCGCGCGCGACCGTCGAGGCCAGGCTCAACGACCCGAAGATGAAGATCGAGATCATGGTGGTTGCCGCCCGCTAGCGGGCGTATCCTCGCGCGGTTCGCGACGAGTGAGGTCCCCATGACCACGGGCAAGGGAATCGTCGTACCCGCCGGAGGCGGGCCGCGTCTCGCGGAAGCGTCGGGTCAGGCCATGGCGATGAAGCTGTTCGGCCGGGAGACCGGCCACAGCGTCACCCTGTTCGAGCAGACGGTGCCGGCTGGCTCCAAGAACAGCTGGCTCCATCTCCACCGCGACAGCGACGAGGTCGCCTGGGTGCTCGAGGGAGAGTTCACCTTCCAGATCGGCGAAGAGATCACGACCGGCGGACCGGGCACTTGCGCCTTCCTGCCGCGCAACGTGCCGCACGCCTGGAAGAACAGTGGCACCACGCCGGGCCGCGTGGTGTTCCTCTACACGCCGGCCCGGGCGGGACAGTTCGTCGAGGAAATGCTCGAGCGGCCGGCCGCCGGCGACCTCAAGAAGCGACTGGAGGCGGCGGGCTGGGAAGTGCTCGGCCCCAGTCCGCTGTGACACGCAAGGGAGCATCGTCATGACCAAGGGAATCGTCGTGCCCGCGGGCGGCGGCAAGGTCTACGAGGACACGCCAGGCCGCATCTTCGCGTTGAAGCTCGCGGCCGGCCAGACCGGCGAGAGCATCATGCTGTTCGAGGAGACCGTGCCCGCCGGCACGAAGAGCACGCACCACCTGCATTACGATAGCGACGAGGTCGTGTGGGTGCTGGAGGGCGAGTTCACGTTCAAGATCGGCGACGAGGTGACGACCGGCGGCCCGGGCACCTGCGCCTTCCTGCCGCGCAACGTGCCGCATGCCTGGAAGAGCAACGGCCCCGGCACGGGCCGCGCCGTATTCCTCTACACGCCGGGCCGCACCGGGCGGTACATCGAGGAGAGGTTCGAGCGCGGCGAGCCGCTCAGCGACGCCGAGCGCGCGCACGCGCTCGAGCGCTACCACTGGGAAGTGATCGGGCCCAATCCGCTCTAGGCTCGAGGAAGGGCGCCACCCCAGTGGCGCTCATGCTCATGCGGACCGCGAGCGTCCCGCTCGCTCAGTCGGCGCATTCGTATGCGCCTTCGTCATGAGCGCGCAGGATGCGCGCGGTCCGGAAGACTATGAGCGATCCGAGAGGAAGTCGCTCAGGGATGCGGGCCCCACGGGGCGGCATGCAGCAGCTTGACTTCCTGGGTCATCACCAGCGGGCGGAACCTGGAGGCGAAGCCCTCGGTGAAGTCCTTGTTGGCGAACACGGCGGCCCAATGGGCACGGCGGCCGGCATCGTCGTCGAACTTCCAGAGATGGACGATCTGGTTGATCGTCCCGGTATCGCCCTGGAAGTAGCCGATCAGGTGCTTCGAGTGGCCGCCCTTTTCGAGCGCCGGAAATCCCAGCTCCTGATAGAGCTTGGTGGCCTCGGCCATCTTGCCGACATAGAGCGTATAGGTCCGCAGTTCATAGAGTGCCATCGTCGTCCTCCCTCTGCTAGAGCATAGCCCATTCGGCCGGAATCGGCCGGATGGGCTATGCGTGTTGCAACAAGCATCGCCGGTCGGCGCATTTCCCGTCCGATGGAACCGCTCGCGGTTCCATCGGACGGGAAATCGCTCTAAGGTCCGCCGCCTATTTGAGGGAGAAGAGACGATGGCAATCAAGCGAGTCAACGCGGGTCCCCGCATGTCGAGCGCCGTGGTGCACGGCAACACGGTCTATCTCGCCGGCCTCACCGCCGACGACGCCAAGGCCGACGTCAAGGGCCAGACCAAGCAGATCCTCGACAAGATCGACAAATTCCTGAAGGAAGCCGGCACCGACAAATCGAAGATTCTGTCGGCCAACATCTGGCTGACCGACATCGGCACCTGGGGCCAGATGAACGAGGTATGGGACGCCTGGGTGTCGCCCGGCAACACGCCGGCGCGCGCCACCGTCGAGGCCAAGCTCGCCAATCCGGCGCTCAAGGTCGAGATCATGGTGCAGGCGGCGTTGAGCTGATCGCGCTCTGCTTCAACGAGAAAGGGCCGGCATCCGCCGGCCCTTTTTCTTTGAGACCGCGGGCCTGATGGCGGTCGAGGAGGCCGGCTGAACTTCTAATGACCAGATTGGGTCGATCAGGGGGTGCGGGACTACAATCGGCCGGTCGAAGCCCGCGCTTGGGGAGCGTTGCGTATGCCCAACATCAAAGTCCTTGTTCGACCGTTTATCGTCGTTTTCGGCCGTTTTTCCGGCGGCGGCGATTCGGGATTGGCGCGGTAGGTCAGGCCTTCCGCCGTTTTCCAGGTCCGCGACGCCGTTAAAAAGCGGCGGAAACGGCAGGCCCTCGCGCAGCGCCGACGGCCGCGGGCCGCGCTGCTTTTTTTGGCGAGGGGGGTGTCCCGGAAACCGGGACTGACAAGGCAGAAAGCTCGATGCCAGCAGCATCCGACCCGTCCACGGGGAGTGGACGGCTTGAGACGGGGGGACGCGGTGCGTGGCCTAGTTGATCGGCCCGACGATCTTGCCCGGGTTCATGATGTTGTCGGGGTCGAGCGCCTTCTTGATCGAGCGCATCAGCGACATCGCCTCGCCGTGCTCCTCGTAGAGGAACTTGATCTTGCCGATGCCGACACCGTGCTCGCCGGTGCAGGTGCCGCCCAGCGCCAGCGCGCGCGCCACCATGCGGTCGTTCAGCGCCTCGGCGCGCGGCAGGTAGGTCGGATCGTCGGGATCGACCATCATGGTGAGGTGGAAGTTGCCGTCGCCGACATGGCCCACGATCGGCGCATAGAGGCCGTTGGCCTGGATGTCCTTCTGGGTCTCGAGGATGCATTCGGCGAGGCGCGAGATCGGCACGCAGACGTCGGTCGCCCACATGCCCCAGCCGGGCTTGTAGGCCTTGGCCGCCCAGGCGGCGTCGTGGCGGGCCTGCCACATCCTGGTGCGCTCCTCGGCCTGGCCGGTCCAGGCGAAGTCGCCGCCGCCATGCTCGGCGGCGATCGCCTGCACCATCTCGGCCTGCTCCCTGGTGCCGGCCTCGGTGCCGTGAAATTCGAGCAGCAGCAGGTTCTTGTTGGGCAGGCTGAGCTTGGAATAGTGGTTCACGGTGTCGACCGTGTAGGTGTCCATCAGCTCGATGCGCGCCACCGGGATGCCGGACTGGATGGTCTGGATCACGGTGTTCACCGCGCCCTCGAGGTCCTCGAAGGCACAGGTCGCCGAGACCATCGATTCGGGAATGCCGTAGAGGCGCAGCGTGATCTCGGTGATGATGCCGAGCGTCCCCTCGGAGCCGACGAACAGCTTCACCAGGTCGTAGCCCGCGCTCGACTTGCGCGAGCGCCGGCCGAGCCGCATCAGCCGGCCGTCGGCAGTCACGACCTGCAGCGACAGCACGTTCTCGCGCATGGTGCCGTAGCGCACCGCGTTGGTGCCCGAGGCGCGGGTGCTCGCCATGCCGCCCAGCGAGGCGTCGGCGCCGGGATCGATCGGGAAGAACAGGCCCGTCGCGCGTATGTATTCGTTCAATTGCTTGCGCGTGACTCCCGGTTGCACCACGACGTCGAGGTCGGCCTCGTTGACCGTCAGCACCTTGTTCATGCGGCTGAGGTCGAGCGAGATGCCGCCGTTGGGCGCGCTGATGTGGCCTTCCAGCGAGGTGCCGGTGCCGAAGGCGATGATCGGGGTCTTGTGGCGGGCGCAGAGCTGGACGATCGCCTGCACTTCCTCGGCCGATTCGGCGAACACCACGGCATCGGGCAGGTGCGCCTCGTGGAACGAGATGTCCTTGCCATGCTGCTCGCGCACGGCGTGCGCCGTGCTGACCCGCTCACCGTAGAGCTTTTTCAGCTCGGCGATCGTGAGGTCGACTTCGGGGGCTCTTGCCTGGGGGGCGGCCGGGGCGGCCATGGTGGTTCTCCTGATCTTGGCCGGTTGGATACGCTCAAACGGCACGAAAGCCAACCGATGGAACGCCACAGGCGCGACGTCTCCTGCAGCGCAGCTGACGGCAGTTGCGGCGACGACTGCTTGAAAGGCAGCCGCCCGTCCCAATATGGTGATTGGCCATGACCGATCGCCTTCACGACAACCTGGCCGTCGTCACCGCGCCGGAGCCCTGTTCTGCGCCGACGCGCGACTGGGATCTGCAGAAGGTGATCGACTGGCTGCTGCGCGAGGGCCGGTTGATTGCCGATCCTGCCCGGCTGGTCGAGCAATTGGGCGAACAGCTGGTGGCCGCCGGTGCGCCGTTGATGCGCTTCACCATCGGCCTGCAGACCATCCATCCGCAGTGGCGCACCATGGGCATCACCTGGGTGCGCGGCCAGAGCGCCAAGCAGGCCGGCCGGCCGCACGGCATCGAGGACACGCCGGCCTATATCGGCAGCCCGATCCAGGAGCTGGCGCTGACGCGCGCGCCGGTGCGCTACCATCTCGACAAGCTCACGGCCGAGAATCACGAGGTGCTGCACGAGCTCGCGGCGATGGGCGGCACCGACTATTACGCCACGCCGATGCGGGTGGCGTTCGGCCGCCCGCCGGCGCTCACCTTCATGACCGACCGGCCGGGCGGCTTCAGCGAGGCCGATATCCGGAAGTTCCACCGCCTGATCGACTACATGGCGCCGATCGTCGAAAGCCGCATCGGCAACCGGCTGTCGACGACCCTGCTCGAAACCTATCTCGGCCGCATCGTCGGCGAGCAGATTCTCGACGGGCTGATCAAGCGCGGCGACGGCCGCGAGATCAACGCCGTGCTGTGGTTCTCCGACCTGCGCGACTTCACCGGGCTGAACGAACGGCTGCCGCCGTCCGACGTGCTCGAGCTCCTGAACAACTATCTCCAGCTGGTCGGCGATGCGCTGAGCGCCAACGGCGGCGAGATCCTGAAGTTCATCGGCGACGGCGTGATGGCCTATTTCCCGGCCGACGATGCGCTGTTCCTGCCCTACGTCACCAACAGCGCCATTGCCGCGGCGCGCCGGCTGATGAGCGACATCGAGGCGGCCAACGAGGCGCGCGCGGCGGGCGGCCTCGATCCGGTGCGCTTCGGCATCGGCCTGCATGTCGGACCGGTGACGTTCGGCAATGTCGGCACCGAGGACCGGCTGGACTTCACCGTGATCGGCCCGGCGGTGAACCGCGCCGCGCGGCTCGAGAGCCTGACCAAGGAACTGCATGTGCCGGTGCTGGCCTCGGCGGAGTTCAACGCCGCCTCGACGGTGCCGCTGAAATCGCTCGGCATGCAGCGGCTGCGCGGCGTGCCCGAACCGGTCGAGGTCTTTACGTTGCCGTAGCTCCTGTCGTCCTCCGCTCAGGATGACAGACGGCTGAGCGCGAGCTCGCAATCTTGCCGGCTCTTCGAGGCCTCGAGCGGATCGTTGGCCGTGGCAAAGGCCTGCTCGATCGCGCGCCATTGGTCTTCGGACAATACCTTGAGCGCCACCGACAGCACGTCACGTGCCTCGACGCGCGCGTGCAGGCGGCAGAAGCGGGCATATTCGTCGGCGTGCAGCGCGACCTCGCGGCCGCCGGCAGGATCTCCCCGCTCCCAGTTCCCGAGCGCCGTCTCCAGTCGCACGTAATGGCCGATGCAGGCGGCATGGTCGCGCCGGGCACGCGCCACGGCGCCTTTGGCCGAGGGCTCGCGCGCCAGCACGGCGTGCAACAGGTGCCGCTCCTCGGCCGGCTGGTGGCTTCTCTGAGGGTAGCGTTCGACGTAGCCGATCAGCCGCCGCATCTGCGCGAAGTCGGGCTTCCTACCCGATCGCAGCGCTGCCCGCGCCATGGTGCGCACCGCCAGCA
>CAZHQA010000290.1:0-6595 GCA_964533955.1 uncultured Reyranella sp.
TTGGCCGACCCATCAAACGTCAGTCCCGCCTTCGCGCCGTTGAAGGCCGTCGCGCCCCACGTCGGCCGCGCCGTGGTGGCGGCCGTCAGCGCCAGGCCGCCGATGCGATCCTTCCACGAGCTGATCAGGCCGCCGCCGTCGTCGGTCATGTTGGCGGTGCCGTGATCGTCGGCGCTCCACCACGCCTTGACCGCGGAGAGAGAGGCCGGCGTCCACATCGCCGGCGGCACGGCCCATTTGCTGCCGGCTGCGTCGAACAGGAACGGGTCCGGCCTGAACCGCTCGAAGGGAGTGTCGAGTGGCATCAGCAGTAGGCCACGCTGAGGTTGACCGCGCTCGCGCCGTAGGCGCTGATCTTGCCGCTCGGCACCTGGCCCTGGGCAAAGAACACGCCCTTGCCGGCGGCAAGAGGAAGGCCGAGCACGCTGGTGGCGTCGCTGCCGTCGAAGCGGAGGCGGACCGGGTTGGTGGCGTCCTCGTTGACGATCATCAGGCCGTTGACCGCCAGTCCCGCGGCCAGCACGGTCGTGGCCGAGCCGGCGTTGGTCGCCACCAGGGCCGGCATCGTCCAGGCGCGCTGTGCGCTCTGCGGCGCCGCCTTGCCGTTGCCGTCGAGGACGTGGGGCATGACGCCGTCCGCGACGTTGGGCGCGCCGCCCGCTATCGGATAATCCATGCTGCTCTCCTATGAGCCGAGGCCGAAGTTGAGGGTGCCCGTCGCGCTCGCGCTCCGGGTCTTGACGCAGTAGTGCGTGTAGGTGCCGTCGCCCGGCATCGTGTAGACGACGAGGCAGCCCGGCGGGCACGGCAGGCCGAGGCCCGGCGCCATGCCCGAACTCGTGCCGAACAGCAGCCACCACGAGACGTTGCTGTCGTTGCAGAGCTGGACGGTCTCGGCAGCCTTGGCCCATTCGGGAATCGCCGCGACGGCGCCGCCGCCCGTGGGGACCACGTCGATCGCCTGGCCGCCGCCGATCGGCTGGAACGGCAGGATGACCGTGTACGCGCCCGGCTGCTGGATGACCGAGACACGCATCAGGCGCCCGCAGCGAACGAAGTTCGCGAGGGTCGCCGGCGGGGGCGAGCGCTGCAGCTGTCGCGCGTCGGACGCGCGACAAGCGAAGCGCGGCTCCCGCTCGCTCCAGAAAGAGTCACGGTCCAGTCCCTCACGCCTCCCTCCCCCGCCGGTCGATCCAGCCATGCACGTTGATCGTGATCGACGCCGTCGCCGTGCTGAGGCGGTAGCGGATCCGCTGGCTGGCGTCGGTCATCACGCGCACGCCGGCGAACGGCCCGCCCACCGTCGTGCTGTAGCTGCGCGCCGCGAGGTTGCCGGCTCCCGCCGGCACGTCAGCCTGCGCGAGCGACGAGAGACAGGCGATGGCGGCGCCCGCGGCGCCGTCGACGAGCTCGCCCGACAGGATCGCATCGCTCGCCACGCCGGCCGGCACGCCCCCCAGCGCCGGCGTCTGCGCCGTCGTCGAGGCTGGGCTCAGTGCGCCGGTCGACGACGCGGCGCCCCAGTCGAAGCGATCGCCGTTCTGCGCGAACGGCAGGATGTGGCCGCTGCCGTCGGTCCTGAACGAGCCGATGCGGCGCTTCAGCGTGTAGCCCACCGGCAGGACAGGTGCGCTGGCGCTGGTCGAGGCGAGCAGCGCGGCCGTGCCGTCGGCCGTGCCGACCACGAAGGCGTGGTACCAGGTCGAGGCGGCGAGCGCGCCGGCATCGAGCCCGTTGGCGCCGGTCGCGGCGCAGTCGATGGTACCGCCGGCCAAGGCCAGCATCGCGACGTTGGTGTCGTCGGCGCAGGCGCCGGCCGCGACGTCGATCCTGCTGTTCGGCGTGCCCGCGCTGTTGGCGAGCCCGAGGCCGCCCAGGAAGCTGCGGAGCGTCGAGCCGGCCAAAGCGCGGGTGAGCGTCGTCGGCCCGGAGAAAACGGTCGATCCGGCGAAGCTGTTGGCGCCGCTGAAGCCGTTGTCGTCGGCCGTGCCGGCGGCGCCGAGGGCGGCGAGCGCGGCCGGCCGCGTGCTCTGCGGCAGCAGGGTGCTGCGCACCCAGGTGCCGACGGCGACGAGCGAGCTGGTGAGCGTCACCGCCTGCGGTTGGCCGTCGCCGTCGAAGCCCAGCAGCGTGTCGGCGCGCAGCGCCTTGCCCGGCAGCGGGTTCAACGCCAGGTTGTCATCCGGCGGGGCTTGCAGGCTGCGGTTCATGCCGTCGATGAAGCCCTGCACGACGGTGACGATGCGATCGAGCGCGCGCTCGATGACCTGCGGCCACAGCGCGCCCTGGTTGGAGAGCGTGGTGGGCTGCGTGGCCGCGACGCTACGCTGGAGGGTGAGCGTGCGGCCCGGGGCGAGCGGGCTGCCCGGGTTGTAGGTGACGGTGCCGCCGCCGGGCCAGCCCGGCGCGGGCTGCGCCGGCGGGCTGATCTGGTAGCCGGCAGGGGCCGGCCCCGGCGCGATCACCGTGCGGGTGCCGTCGGCGTCGGTGCAGGCGACGATCAGGTCCGCCTGGTCGCTGAGGTAGAAGGCGAAGTCGAACGACGACGTGCTGCCGTCACCGTCATAGACAACGCGGGAAGATGTGCTCGATACGGCCATACGCTACGCGACCTCTTGCAGCGTTTATAATCCCGCACCCCAAAATCGACCTATTCCGGTCATTAGAAGTTCAACCGCGCGGGCAATTCGCGCGCGAATTCAACCGCTTGAAGCGCCGCCCGGTTTTTTCTTCCTCTTCACCGTCTCCGGCCCCTCCGCCCTCGTATGACGAAGGCACCTCTCCTTCGCGGACTCCGCGAAGGGGAGGAAGTCTGATTGTCAGGTTCTTCCCCATTCTGATGGGGAAGAAAGCCTGCTACGTCCTCCACATGACCGACACAGCACGCCCCGACGCCGCCGCGAAGGAAGCCTTCGTTCTCACCTCGTCGCGCAATTTCCCGGGCTGGCTCGCGTCGACGGGCGCCAGCCTGGTGCTGACGACCTACCAGAGCGGCAAGATCATCCTGATCGGCGCCAACCGGGCGACCGGCCGGTTGTCGGTGTTCGAGCGCACGCTGGATCGGCCGATGGGCGTCGCCTTCGACGGCGCCGGGCGGCGGCTGGCGGTTGCCGTGATGATCCAGATCACCACCTTCGTCGATGCGGCGCATGGCCAGAAGGTCGAGGGCGGCTTCGATGCGGTGTTCGTGCCGCAGACCTCCAGCTACACCGCCGACCTCGACGTGCACGACCTCGCCTTCGCCGGCGACGGCCGGCTGCTGTTCGCCAACACCCTGTTCTCCTGCATCGCCGAGACGAGCGCGACCCACAGCTTCAAGCCGGTGTGGCGGCCGCCCTTCGTGTCGCGGCTGGCCGCCGAGGACCGCTGCCACCTGAATGGGCTGGCGTTGCGCGACGGCAAGCCGGCCTACGTCACGTGCGTCAGCGAGACCGACATCGCCGACGGCTGGCGCGACCACCGGAAGGACGGCGGCGTGGTGATCGACGTGCCCGCCAACGAGGTGGTGTGCCGTGGCCTGTCGATGCCCCATTCGCCGCGCCTGCACGACGGCAAGCTGTGGATCCTGAACGCCGGGACCGGCGAATTCGGCGCAGTCGACCTTGGCGCCCGACGCTTCGAGCCCCTGGCCTTCTGCCCGGGCTACCTGCGCGGCCTCGCCTTCATCGGCCACCACGCCCTGGTCGGCCTGTCGGAACCGCGCCAGAACCGCACCTTCACCGGCTTGCCGCTGCAGGACCGCCTGGCCGCCGCCAAGGTCGAGCCGCGCTGCGGCGTCTACGTGATCGACACAAAGAGCGGCGACATCGTCCACTGGCTGCGCATCGAGGGCATCGTGTCGGAGCTCTACGACGTCGCCGTCCTGCCCGGCATCGCACGGCCGTCGATGATCGGCTTCCGCAACGAGGAGATCCGCCGGACGGTTTCGATCGAGGAGTGAGCGACTTAGGGCCGGACCAGGCGGAATGCCGATATCAAGACGCGTCCTCCAGTATCGGATCCTGGTAGACGGGGACGTCGTCGCCCAGGAAACGATTGTTGCTGAGCCGCAATCGGGCAGCCGCGTCGTCGTAAAGGAACGGCAGGAACGCGTAGCGGCGGCCGCGCGTCACCGGTGTCACGCGGTGCAGCAGCGAGCAGGAAAACACCGCGGCGCATCCGACCGGCATCTTGAACGTCTGCCCGCCATATTCGGGAAAGCCCAATCCACCGCCATCGAAGTCGTCATTCAGGTTGATCGAAACGGCGAACTGGCGATGAGCGGTCCCCTTGGACCTGTTGTCGCGATGGGCCGAGAAATGGCCGCCGTCGGCCGCTGCGTAGCAGCTGACGATGCACCGCTCGATGCGCGTCGGCGTGAACTGATGGACTTTCCTCAACTCGGGGGCGATGCGCCGCTCGATGCGGGCCTGGACGCCGCTCACGAGCCGGGGATCCTGCAGGCTGAAGTCGCGCCGCCTCTTCTGCCGGGGATCGAGCTGCATGAGCGTCTTTCCGTCGGCCTCGACCATGAAGCCGGATTCGGTTCCGCCATCTGCCTCATAGGCCGCGATCAGGTCGCGGCAGAACTCCGCTTCGAAAACATTGGGAAGGAACAGCACCGGCGGCGGAACCGCGAAGCCCTGCACGAGATCGGGCGGCGGCAGGGCCCGCAGGTAATCGAGCACGGCGTTGTGCCCCCCGCCTGCGCCAGCGAAGGCGAAGGCCCGCATCAGCCGCAGCCCGGGATCGAGGACGAGCCAGAAGCGCCGCAGGGGCACCTGCTTCTCGCCCGCGCGGACGTCGCTGGGCGCAGCGCCGTACAGCCGTGCGATGCTCGCATCGAAGTCGCAGAAGAAGCGGATTCCCGGCAGGCTGTCCTTGAGGCGTCCCGAGGTTTCGTCGGTCGGGTCCAGGGTAATTCCGAAGAAGCAGGCGCGCTCATCGTCGAACTCCGCCCGCGACCGCGCGATGGCGTCGAGGGCAGCCTGTGCTGCCGGGTCGGCCGCGGAACCGAAGAAGCACAGGATCACGTATCGGCCCGCCGCCAGGTCGAAGCCGAACCGCGGGCTGCTGGTCGTGCGCTGGATGAACCAGGGCGCCGGGTCGCCGGGATGAAGCGCCACGTAGCGGCGCGCGGTGTCTGTCATGGCCAGCGGGTTATGTAGCCGATTGGAAACAATATTGAACTCGCCGGGTCTCGGCCACAATGCTAGACGGAGCAGCAGCGGAGGAGAGCAAGGGTGTCGGACGGCGCGGATTGCGGCTCGTAGCGGCTGCCATTTACGCGTCTCCACGGTGCCGTTGCCTCAGGCTTCCCGCCGAGCGCATCTCCGATCCTGACGGAAGAAGATCAGCCGGCTTCCGTCTCAACGAAGTGGGAGGCAATCGTGGCCATCTTCTCGACCAGGTTCCGGGGCAGTGCCGTCGGATCGCCCGTCAACGATACCTTCAACCTGACCGCCGTCGGCGATTTCACCGACCAGGGGCTGGGCGGAAACGACCGGTTCTTTTTCGGTGGCGCGCTCACGGCAGCCGACAAGGTCGACGGCGGCAGCGGTAAGGACGTCGCCTATCTCGATGGCGACTATAGCGGCGCAAACGCTGTCACCCTCGCCTCCGACA
Organism: uncultured Reyranella sp.; assembly: GCA_964533955.1. Taxonomy (GTDB): domain Bacteria; phylum Pseudomonadota; class Alphaproteobacteria; order Reyranellales; family Reyranellaceae; genus Reyranella. The sequence goes on from CAZHQA010000290.1 coordinate 5,605, forward strand.
CTTTGGTCGGCATCGAGCGGATCACCCTGGCGGCCGGCCACGACTACGACCTGACGAGCAATGACGGGACCGTGGCTTCGGGCGCCCTCTTGACGGTCGACGGCTCGAAGCTGCTGGCCGGCGACTCGCTCGCCTTCAACGGCGCGGCGGAGAGCGATGGCCGCTTCGCGTTTCTGGGCGGCGCGGGCGACGACACCCTGGCCGGCGGCGCTGGCGCCGATACGTTCAACCTCACGCTCGGCGGCACCGACAGCGCCAACGGCGGCCAGGGCAACGATCGCTTCACGCTGGGCGCGGCCTTCACCGCTGCCGATTCAGTCGATGGCGGGCTGGGCCAGGATTCGGCGACGCTGGCGGGCAACTACAGTGCTTTCGTGTTCGGCGCGTCCACCCTGGTGGGCGTCGAGACCCTCACCCTGGCGGGCGGCTTCGACTACGACCTGACGACGAACGACGCGACCGTGGCAGCCGGCGCCACCCTCAAGGTCGATGCGACGGGCTTGCAGGCCGGCGACACGCTGCGATTCGACGGCTCGGCCGAGACCGATGGCCACTTCAACCTGACTGGCGGCGCCGGCAACGACACGCTGATCGGCGGCGCGCAGTCGGACTTCTTCCAGCTGCGTCGCGGCGGCACGGACAGCGCCCAGGGCAATGGCGGCAACGACACGTTCAGCCTGGGCAGCAAGTTCACGGCGGCCGACACGATCGACGGCGGCGCGGGCAGCGACACGGCAGTGCTGAACGGCGACTACTCCGGCGGTCTCGTGCTCGGCGCCACGACGATGACCAACGTCGAGACCCTGAAGCTGAGGGCGGGTTCGAGCTACACGCTGACCACCGACGATGCGACGGTGGCAGCCGGCCAGACGCTGACAGTCGACGGTTCGGGCCTGCTGTCGGCCGATAAAGTCAATTTCGACGGCTCGGCCGAGAGCGACGGCCACTTCGTATTGACGGGCGGCGCCGGCGCCGACACGTTCAAGGGCGG